>CALDKM010000417.1:0-18457 GCA_937898875.1 uncultured Pseudomonadota bacterium
GGACTTCGTGGCCGGCATCACGGCGGCGACGCCGGCGCCGGAGGCCTTGCCGGACGCCGCCGCCTTTTCCCCGGCACGCTGCGGCGGCGGCGCGGGGCCCGCGACCGGCACGATCGGCGGCAGCGCGGACCTGACCTTCACCGGCGCACCCTGCCCGAGGCGCTGTCCGCCGTCGACGACCACGACGTCGCCCGCGGCGAGCCCCTGCGTCACGATCCAGTTGTCGCCGTTCCAGTCGCCCATCGTGACGGGCCGGAGCTCGGCCTCGCCCTTCGCGTTGACGACCCACACGTAGTGGCCTTTCGCGCCCTGCTGGACCGCGCGCTGCGGCACGAGGATCGCGTCGGGCCGCGTCGCGCCGTGCAGCCGCGCGCGCACGTACTGGTTGGGGCGCAGCACCCCCTGCGGGTTGTCGACGGTCGCGCGCAGCAGGAACGTGCCGGTCTGCGAGTTGTACGACGGGTCGGCGAACGTGATGCGGCCCCGGTACGGGTAGACGCTGCCGTCGACGAGCACGATCTCGACGGCGAGCTCGCGGCTGTCCGGCACGCGCAGCCGGCCCGCCGTGACGTCGTTCCGGACGCGCTCGTACTGGTTCTCCGAGATGCTGAAGTTGATCCACATCGGCGAGAGCACCGACACGGTCGTGAGCTGGCTGTTCTGCGCGTTCACGTAGGTGCCGTCGGCGACCGCCGCGAAGCTGCTGACGCCGTTCACCGGCGAGGTGATCGTCGTGTACGACAGGTTGAGCTTCGCCTCCTCGAGCTGCGACTTCGCCTGCTCGACCGCGGCGCCGGCCTGCTCGTACTGCCCCTTCGCGTCGTCGAGGTCCTTCTGCGACAGCGCATTCTGCGCGACGAGCGGCTGCACGCGCTTGAGGTTCGCGGACGCCACGTCGTAGGCCGCCTGCTGCCGCGACAGCGCCGCCTGCGCGCCGTCGACCTGCGCCTGGAACGGCTTCGGGTCCATCTGGAACAGCACCTGCCCGGCCTGGACGACCGACCCCTCGACGTACGTGCGCTTGTCGAGGAAGCCGGATACGCGGGCCGCGATCGTGACTGCCTGCGAACTCTGCGTCTGGCCGACGTACTCGGACGCGACCGGGACGTCCTGCGGCGCGACCCTGATCGTCACGACCTCGGCGGGACCGGCGGGCGGCAGGCCCTGAGGCTTCTGGCCGCAGCCCCCCAGTGCGGCCAGCGCGAGCGCGGCGCACCCCGCGGCGACGAGGCGCGGGCGACGGGTCGCCGGCGGCGATCGGCGTGGTGGCATGGGCATGGAGGGTGCTTTTCGCGATGCGTGGCCGGGGCCGCGCGCGGCATGGGCCAGGACGGTCCCAAGTCTGCCAGAGCGCCCGGGAACGCGCCAATGGCGCCGCCCCGGGACGACGCGCGTCAGCGTGCGAGCCGGGCGTCGAGGTCGTGAGCGTCCGAACCGGTCACGACGACGCGGACGATCCGGCCCGCAACGAGTCCGTCGCCGTCCGCGACGCGCACCACGCCGTCGATCTCGGGCGCGTCGGCCGCGCTCCGTGCGATGGCGACGGTGGACTTCGACTTGCCGCGCCCGGACGTCTCGACCGCGTCGACGATCACGTCGAGCGTGGTGCCGACCTTCGCGGCGAGCCTCGCCGCGCTGATCGCCGCCTGCCGTTCCATGAAGCGCGCCTGTCTCGACTCGCGCACGTCCGCGTCGACGGGATCGGGCAGGGCGTTGGCCGCCGCGCCTTCGACCGGCGAGTACGCGAAGCACCCGACGCGGTCGAGCTGCGCCTCGTCGAGGAAATCGAGGAGCTCGCCGAACTCGGCCTCGGTCTCGCCGGGGAAGCCGGCGATGAACGTGCTGCGGATCGCGAGCGAGGGCTTCGCCCGGCGCCAGGCGCGCACGCGCTCGAGCACGCGCTCGGGGGCGGCCGGGCGCTTCATCAGCCTGAGGATCCGCGGGCTCGCGTGCTGGAACGGCACGTCCAGGTAGGGAACGAGCCCTCCCTTCGAGACGTCGTCGGCCATCAGCCCGATCACGTCGTCGACGTGCGGATACGGGTAGACGTAGTGCAGGCGCACCCAGGCGCCGTGGTCGCGCGCCAGCGCATCGAGCTCGCGCGCGAGCTCGACCATGCGCGTGCGCACCGGGCGGCCGTCGACGAAGCCGGTGCGGTACCTGACGTCGACCCCGTACGCGCTCGTGTCCTGCGAGATGACGAGCAGCTCCTTCACGCCGGCGCGGAGCAGGTTGCGCGCTTCGGCCACCACTTCGCCGATCGGACGCGAGACCAGGTCGCCTCGCATCGACGGGATGATGCAGAACGTGCAGCGGTGGTTGCAGCCTTCGCTGATCTTGAGATACGCGTAGTGCTTCGGCGTCAGCTTGATCCCCTGCGGGGGAACGAGGTCGGTGTAGGGGTCGTGCGGCCTGGGCAGGTGCGCGTGCACCGCGCCCATCACCTCGGCGGCCGCATGCGGTCCCGTGACGGCGAGCACCCTGGGGTGCGCCTCGCGCACGAACGCGCCGCCTTCCTTCGCGCCGAGGCAGCCGGTGACGATCACCCTGCCGTTCTCGGCGAGCGCCTCGCCGATCGCGTCGAGCGACTCGGCCACCGCCGAGTCGATGAAGCCGCAGGTGTTGACGACGACGAGCTCGGCCCCCTCGTAGGTCGGCGCGATCGCGTAGCCCTCGGCCCTGAGCTGGGTCAGGATCTGCTCGGAGTCGACGAGCGCCTTCGGGCAGCCGAGCGAGACGAAGCCCACGCGAGGGGGCGCGGCGGGCCGGTCTCGGCGTCCGGTCATGGTGCGTCGCGGGGCCGGGAAGGCGCGTGCGATGCAGCAACCGCGCCGCACAAGGGCACGTGCTGCGCCGCGCCGCGGCGCGTCAGCGCTTCTTCTCCTCTTCGGAGCCCGGCTGGCCCGGGAAACCCGGGAACGGGAACGTCGAGAACATGCCGCGCGTCTGGTCCTGCATGCGCTGCTGCATGTCCATGAACAGCTTCGCGCTCTGCTCGAGGTAGTTGCCGAGCATCCCCTGCATCGCCGGCGCCTGCATCTGCATGAACTGCTTCCACAGGTCGGGCGTCAGCATCATCTTGTCGCCGTACACCTGCTTCGCCTGGTCCTGCAGCTTCTTCTGGATCGCGAGGAACGCCTTGACGTTCTGCTCCATGTACTGGCCCATCATCGTCTGCTGCGCGGTGCCGTAGAAACGGATCATCTGGGTCAGCATCTCGGAGCTGAACATCGGCAGGCCGCCCGACTCCTCCTCGAGAATGATCTGCAGCAGGATCGCGCGCGTCAGGTCGTCGCCGGACTTCGCGTCGATGACCTGGAAATCGATCTGCTCCAGCACCATCTGCTTCACGTCCACGAGCGTGATGTAGCCGCTGTTGGCGGTGTCGTAGAGCCGGCGGTTCGGGTACTTCTTGATGGTCCGGACGGGCATCGTCATCGCGTCTTCCTGCGGGGAATGTGCTCCAGTATAACCCATTGATTCGTCGACCGTTTGGCGGACGGTTTCGGGGTCGAAACGGGCGTATGACGCAGTGCAGCAAAAAAGTCTTGACTTGGGTGTCCCCCGTCCCTATACTTCGGTTGTGCGGTGCAGCAAACCGGCCGCCGGCAGACCCCCACGACGGGTCGCCGGACTACCGGGGCCCGGCACGAACGAACCCGAACCGCAGCCCCCGAACCGACCCCAAGAGGACACGCCATGTACAACGCCACCGAGCAATTCGCCGATTTCAACAAGGTCAACGTCGCCAACGCGACGAAGCTCGCCGCCCTCTCGATCGAGAGCGCCGAGAAGCTGTTCAAGCTGAACCTGAACGCCGCCAAGATCGCGCTCCAGCAGAGCGTCGAAGGCGCGCAGGCCGCCGCGTCCGTGAAGGACGTCCAGGAGCTGATGGCAATCCGCACCAAGTACGCCGAGTCGGGCGTCCAGACCGCGCTGTCGTACTCGCGCACGCTGTACGACCTGGCGTCGGAAGCGCAGTCCGAGTACTCGTCGATGGCCGAAGAGCTGTGGGCGAACTACACGAAGGGTGTCGCCGCGTTCGTCGACAAGGCGAGCAAGTCGGCCCCGGCCGGCTCGGATGCCGCCGTCAACGCGTTCAAGTCGACGTTCGCCGCCTCGACCGCCGCGTTCGACCAGTTCCAGAAGGCGACCAAGCAGGTCGTGAACCTCGCCGACGCGAGCGTCCGCGCCGCCGCCTCGAACGCTTCGAAGGCCGCGACGAAGGGCCGCAAGGCTGCGTAAGGATTCAACGTGCGGGTCCGGGCGCCTTCGAGAGGCGCCCGGGGTCGCGCGGCACGGCGGGGAAGGGCTTGAAACGCCGAAGCGCCATCCCGATGTACGAACCGTGATGCTCCTCCCTGCGTCGATCTCCTCCTCCTGATCGATGCGGCATCAGCGCCCCGTCGGGTAACCGGCGGGGCGTTTTCTTTTCGCGCGCGCCGGCACGACGGGGGAATATTCGCGCGCCCGTCGCGCGAATCTTCCCGCGCGATTAGGTGGTTCCCTCTAGGCGTTCGGGGCATGATGCAGATGCGCGGCGACAGTCGCGCACGTATCTCTCTCCTCCTCCTAGAGACGTACGGCCTGACGCCCTGCGGGTTCCGCGGGGCGTTTTTTTCCCCCCCGGCTTCCCGACGAACCGCCCATGCCGCGGACGTGCCCGGGCGCGAAGCCCGTCGCACGATGTGCAGCGGCGTCCGCCGGTTCGCCGGGCGCCATGCCGCTCGCGGCCCCCTCGTCCGCAAGGCGGGCGTCGTGCCACGCTCCGGCCGCAGAAAGCGCGACGGCGGCCGCCTGGCCGCCGTCCCGCTACATCTTCATCCGGGAGCCATCGTTCAAAACATGTGCTGCCCGCCGTTGATCGCGATGTTCGCGCCGGTGACGAACGCGGCTTCCTCGCTCGACAGGTAGGCGACGAGCCCCGCGACCTCCTCGGGCTTGCCGAGCCGCCCCATCGGGATCTGCGGGATGATCTTCGAGTCGAGCACGTCCTTGGGGATCGCCATCACCATCTTGGTCCCGATGTAGCCGGGCGAGATCGTGTTGACGGTGACGCCCTTGCGCGCGACCTCGAGCGCGAGCGCCTTGGTGAAGCCGTGCATGCCGGCCTTCGCCGCCGAGTAGTTGGTCTGGCCGAACGCGCCCTTCTGGCCGTTCACCGACGAGATGTTGATGATCCGGCCCCAGTTGCGGTCCACCATCCCGTCGCACACCTGCTTCGTCATGTTGAAGCAGGAGTCGAGGTTGGTCTTCATGACCGCGTCCCAGTTCACCTTGTCCATCTTCTTGAACGTCATGTCGCGGGTGATGCCGGCGTTGTTGACCAGCACGTCGATCGGGCCGACCTCCGCCACGACCTTCTGGACGCACGCGACCGCGGAGTCGTAGTCGGCGACGTCGCAGCCGTAGGCCCGGAAGCCGTAGCCCTGCTTGTTCATCGCGTCGAGCCACTCCGCCGCCTTCGCGTTGCCCGGCGAGTGGGTGGTGACGACCTTGTAGCCTAGGCCGGCGAGCTTGATGCAGATCGCCTCGCCGAGTCCTCCCATGCCGCCGGTGACGAGCGCGACGCGCGGGGTCTTCAAGGGCATGATGCGTTCCTCCTCTGGTTGACGACTTTCCGGTCGGCCCCGTCGCCTCGCCGGGTCCGATGAATCGAATCTTGACCCGCGCTCAGCGCTCGACCGCGAGCGCGACGCCCATGCCTCCGCCGATGCACAGCGACGCGAGGCCCTTGTGCGCGTTGCGCCGGCCCATCTCGTGCAGCAGCGTGACCAGCACGCGGCAGCCGGACGCGCCGATCGGGTGCCCGAGCGCGATCGCGCCGCCGTTCACGTTGATCTTCGACGTGTCCCAGCCCATCTCCTGGTTGACCGCGCAGGCCTGCGCCGCGAACGCCTCGTTGATCTCCATCAGGTCGAGGTCGGAGGCCTTCCAGCCCGCCTTCTCGAGGCAGCGGCGCGAGGCGGGCACCGGGCCCATCCCCATGATCGCCGGGTCGACGCCCGACGACGCGTAGGCGCGGATCGTGGCGAGCGGCGCGAGGCCGAGCGCCTTCGCGCGCGCGGCGCTCGTCACCATCACCGCGGCGGCGCCGTCGTTGATGCCCGACGCGTTCGCCGCGGTGACCGAGCCGTCCTTCGCGAACGCAGGCTTCAGCCCCGAGATGCCGTCGAGCGTCGCGCCGTGCTTCGGGAACTCGTCCGTGTCGAACGCGACCGGGTCGCCCTTGCGCTGCGGGATCATCACCGGGACGATCTCGTCCTTGAACCGGCCGGACTTCTGCGCGGCCTCGGCCTTGTTCTGGCTCGCGACCGCGAACGCGTCCTGCATCGCGCGCGTGATGCCGTGCTTCCTCGCGACGTTCTCGGCGGTGACGCCCATGTGGTACTGGTTGTAGACGTCCCACAGCCCGTCCACGATCATCGTGTCGACGAGCTTCGCGTCGCCCATCCGGAAACCGTCGCGGGAGCCCATCAGCACGTGCGGCGACGCGCTCATGTTCTCCTGGCCGCCGGCGATCACGATGTCGGCGTCGCCGCAGCGCACCGCCTGCGCCGCGAGCATCACGGCCTTGAGGCCCGAGCCGCACACCTTGTTGATCGTCATCGCGGGGATGGCGTCGGGCAGGCCCGCCTTCAGCAACGACTGCCGAGCCGCGTTCTGGCCGCTTCCGGCCGTCAGCACCTGGCCCAGGATCACTTCGGACACGGCATCGGCGCCGACGCCGGTCTTCGCGAGCAGCGCGCGGATCACGGTGGCGCCGAGTTCCGGCGCGGGAGACTTGGCGAGCGTGCCGCCGAACTTGCCGATGGCGGTGCGCAGCGCCGCGACGATGACGACGTCGGTCATGCGGGATTCCTCCGGGGGTCGCGGGGCCGGGAAGGGCCCGCGGGCATACATGGTAGCGCAGCCGGGCGAAGGGCGCGGCTCGACGCCGGACGCCCCTTGACCGCGATCAACGCGGGGTCAGCGGGAGGGCTCGACGACGTAGCGGCCGGGGGCGGGCTCGAGGGCGGGGTGGTCGCGGCTGCCGGGTGCCTTCGGCGAAGGCATCCGCGGCCCGCCGTGCGGCGCGAGCCAGCGCCACCAGGCCGGCCACCAGCTCCCCGGCACCTCTTCCGCGCGCGCGAGCCACGCGTCCGGGTCGTCGGGCAGGAGCTCGTTCACCCAGTGGCTGCGGCGCGGCGGGTCGGGCGGGTTGACGACGCCGGCGATGTGTCCGGACGCGCCGAGCACGAACGTCACGTCGGCGGAGCCCGCGAGCGTGGTCGTGCGCCACGCGGACCTCCACGGCACGATGTGGTCGTCGCGCGACGCGTACACGAAGATCGGCATCGTGACCGCGGAGAGGTCGATGCGCTCGCCCGCCATCGTCAGCGCGCCCGGCAGGGCGAGCCGGTTGCCGACGTAGAACTCGGTGAGATAGTAGGCGAACATCGGGCCGGCCAGGTTGGCCGAGTCGCCGTTCCAGTGCAGCAGGTCGAAGGCCGGCGGCGTCTGTCCCTTCAGGTAGTTGCGGACGACGTAGTTCCAGACGAGGTCGTTCGCGCGCAGGCTCGAGAACGCGCTCGCGAGCTCGGTGCCGTGCATGCGCTGCCCGGCCTCGAGCGAGGGCTTGCGCGCCGCGACGAACTCGGGCGTGATGTAGACGCCGATCTCGCCCGGATCGGCGAAGTCGAGCATCGTCGTGAGGAACGTCGCGCTCTCGACGATGCGTGCCTTGCGCGCGGCGAGCACCGCGAGCGCGCACGCGAGCAGCGTTCCGCCGACGCAGAAGCCGAGCGCGTTGATCGTGCGGCTGCCGGTGATCGCCCGGGCCGCGTCGAACGCCGCGAGCACGCCGTCCTCGAGGTAGTCGTCCCACGTGAGGTGGCCGAGTTCCGGCGGGATGTTGCGCCACGACACCATGAACACCGTGTGGCCCTGGAGGACCGCGTGCCGGGCGAACGAGTTCGCGGGCCTGAGGTCGAGGATGTAGTACTTGTTGATGCAGGGCGGCACGATCACGAGCGGGCGCCTGTGCACGGTCGGCGTCGCGGGCGCGTACTGGATCACCTCGACGAGCTCGTTGCGGAACACGACGCTGCCCGGCGTGACCGCGAGGTTGCGGCCCACCTCGAACGCCGACTCGTCGCTCATCGAGATCCGGCCGCGGCCGACGTCGGCGACGAGGTTCGCCATGCCGTGCACGAGGCTTCCGCCCTCGGTCCGCACGACCTCCTCCAGGACCTCCGGATTGGTCGCGGCGAAGTTGGTCGGCGCGATCGCGTCGACGAACTGCCGCGTCAGGAACGCGAGCCGGCGCTTGTCCCCGGGGGGGAGGCGGCTCGCGGAAGCGAGCTCGTGCAGGTAGTCGCCGTAGAGGAGGTAGCTCTGCTTCAGCCACGCGAAATACGGCAGCGACCGCCACGCCTCGGCCTCGAAGCGCCTGTCGCCGGGCTTCGGATCGACGAGCGACGGCACCGCGCCCGCGCCCATCGCCGTCTGCCAGAGCGCCTGCAGCTTCGCCGCGTAGCGCTCGGTGATCGCGGCCGCGTCGGCCGGATCGACCGCGAGCTCGGCCGGGACGGCGGGTAGCGCCCCGGCGGCGGGGGCGTGGGGCAGGACCGTGCGCGTCCACCACCCCGACCATTCCTGCGCGTAGCGCGCCCACTCCTGCGCGAGGTCCGCCCATACGGGAGCGGAGGGGGGCGGGGGCGACGAGGGTCGGGCGTGCGGAGGCGTCATGCTGCGGAGCGGGGAGGTTCGCCTCGCATCGGCGCGCGGCGCGGAGCGTCGATGTTATCGTGCGCGGCGAAGCGCCACAACGCCCGCACGCGCGATGCACATCGTCATCATGGCCTGGCTGTTCGTGATCGGCACGATGGCGCTCACGTCGACGAGCGTCGTCGGCGGCGTCGCGTTCTTCGCCTTTGCCGGCGTCGCGCCGGTCGCGTTCTACGCGTGGATCAAGCTGAGGCGGCTGGAAGCGACCCGGCGCGCGGCCCCGACGGCGTCAGTGCGCCAGCAGCGCGTGGACGGCGGCGATGACGCCGATGCCGGCCGCGATCAGCAGTGACTGCTTCGCGGTCTCGATCGGCTCGGGCCGCCGGTGCAGGCTCGGGATCAGGTCCGCGACGGCGACGTAGAGCAGACTCGCCGCGGCGATCGCCAGCACCGTAGGCAGCGCCTGCTGCATGTCGGACAGCGCGAAATACGCACCGAGCGCGCCGGCGAGCGTCGCGCACCCGGTCGCAACGTTGAGCGCGAACGCGCGCGGCCGCGTGTAGCCGGAGTGGACGAGCACCGCGAAGTCGCCCACCTGCTGCGGCACCGCGTGCGCGACGATCGCGAGCGTCGCCGCGAGTCCGAGCGCCGGGTCGGCCAGGAACGACGCCGCGATCACGATCCCGTCGCAGAAGCTGTGCACGCTGTTGCCGATCAGGATCATGAGGCCCGAGCGGCCCTGGTCGTGCCCGTGGCCGCGACCGTGCGAGTGCATCGCGTGCTCGTGCTCGCTCTCGTCGGCCGCGTCGTCGTGCTCCTCGTGCCCGTGGCTGTGGCGCCACAGCACGAGCTTCTCGAGCAGGAAGAAGGCGAGCAGCCCGGCGAGCATCACGAGCATCACGTGCTCCGCGTCGCCGTCCTCGAGCGCGTGCGGCAGCATCTCGAGGAACACCGCACCGAGCAGCGCGCCGACCGCGAAGCTCACGAGCCTCGAGATCCACGCCGGACCGAGCGTCAGCGTGAACGCCGCGACCAGCGTCGAGATCACGCCGCCGGCGAGCGCGGCCGCGACGATGTGGGCGAGGATCGACAAGGGCGGGAGGCGGGCGGGTGCCCGGGCGGAAGGAAACCGGGGTGCATTGTAACTGCGGGGGAGGTCGCCGGCCGTGCCGGCGTCACGCGCCGGGAGCGATCCCGATCGCCGTCGCCATCCGCCCCGCCCCGCGGTCGCGTCGCCACGAGTGGAATCGCGCCGCGTCCTCGTGCGTGCACCAGGTTCCGCCGGCGACCGCGGCGGCTCCGGCGCGCGCGAGGCGGCGGCGCGCGAGCGCCGGGAGGTCCGCGACCCACTTGCCGTCGCGCAGCGCGACGAAGCACGCGGCGTCGGACGGGTCCGAAGAAACGAACGCGTCCAGCACGTCGCGCCCGACCTCGAAGGCGCGCGGGCCGATCGCCGGGCCGATCCACGCGACGACGTCGTGCGGGTCGACCGCCATCGCGCGGACGGTCGCCTCGAGGACGCCCGAGGCGAGCCCTCGCCATCCCGCGTGCGCGGCAGCCACCACGGATCCGCGCCGATCGGAGAGGAGGACCGGCAGGCAATCGGCGGCCCGCACCGCGATCGCGATGCCGGGTGTGCGCGTGACGGCGGCATCCGCGTCGGGCGGGTCCGCGAGCAGCGGTGCGAGGTTCGCGGCGTCGACCTCGACCACGCGAACGCCGTGCACCTGGTGCAGCCACACCGGCGCGGACGGCAGCAGCGCCGCGAGCCGTGCGCGATCGGCGCCCACGGCGGCGGGATTCGCGGCGTCCCGCGCGCTCGACGGGCCAAGGTCGAACGCGCCGGCCGCGCCGCCGCGCTTCGTCGTCGAGACCGCGACGACGTGTTCCGGCGCCTCCCAGTCGGGCACTATCCAGTCGAGCCCCTCGGATGCGAGCCGGGCCCGCAGCACGCCGCGCGCGTCGCTGCCCCGAGGGCTCATCGCCTCGTCGCCCCGGCGCGCATCGCGTCGAGCAGCGCGGCCAGATCGGCGGGCAGCGGCGACTCGAAGCTCATCGCCTTGCGCGTCGCCGGATGCACGAACGCGAGCCGCTGCGCATGCAGCGCCTGTCGCGCGAACGCCGGCACGCCCGGCGTCGCGCGCCGTGCGCCGTAGACCGGGTCGCCGACCAGCGGGTGCCCGATCGCCGCGAGGTGCACCCGGATCTGGTGCGTGCGGCCGGTGTCGAGCGTGCAGCGGACCAGCGTGGCGGTGCCGAACCGCTCGACCGGCGCAACGTGCGTGCGCGCCTCCTTGCCGCGCTCGACGACGGCCATCGACGTGCGGTTCACCGGATGGCGTCCGATCGGCGCGTCGACGGTCGCCGCCCTGGCGACGTCGCCGCGGACCAGCGCGAGGTACTCGCGCCTGACGCTGCGCGCGGCGAGCTGGCGGACGAGGTCGGTCTGGGCTGCGGGCGTGCGCGCGACCACCATGAGGCCGCTCGTGTCCTTGTCGAGCCGGTGGACGATGCCGGCGCGCGCGACCGAGGCGAGGTCGGGGTGGCGGTGGAGCAGGGCGTTCAGCAGCGTGCCGTCGCGGTTGCCCGCGCCCGGATGCACGACCAGGCCGGCGGGTTTGTCGACGACGATGACCGCGTCGTCCTCGTGCACGATCGGGAGATCGATCGCCTGCGGGGCGTCCGGGAGCGCGGCGCCGTCGTCGCCGGCCGCGACGTCGATCCGCTCGCCGCCGGCGAGCTTGCGTCGCGGCACCGCGGGCGCGCCGTCGACGGCGATGCGCCCCGACTCGATCCAGCCCTTGAGCCGGCTGCGCGAATGCGACGGCAGGAGGCGTGCGAGCGCCTGGTCGAGCCGAAGGCCGGCGCACTCGGGGGGCACCGTCAGCGCGAGCGGGCCCGCCCCGTCGGGTCGGCTATACTTGTCGCTTTCCAACGGAAACGCCTTCGACCGATGGCCGCCTTCGTCCGCACGCTTGCGCTCGCGTTCGCGATCGTCGCCGTCGTGCTCTCGTCCGGCTGCAACCTGCTGCCCGAGGTCAAGGACGAGACGTCGGGCTGGTCCGCCGACCGCCTCTACCGCAGCGCGCACGACGCGATGCTCGAGGGAAATTATACGCGCGCGGTCAAGCTGTTCGAGACGCTGGAGTCGCGGTTCCCCTACGGCCGCTACGCGCAGCAGGCAATGCTCGAGGGCGCCTATGCGAGCTACCGCGCGAACGAGGTCCCGGCTGCGATCTCGGCCCTCGACCGCTTCATCCGCACCTACCCGAACCACCCGAACGTCGACTACGCGTACTACCTGAAGGGCATCGTCAACTTCCGCGAGGACCAGGGGCTGATCGGGTACGTCTACGAGTTCGAGATGTCCGAGCGCGACCCCAAGCTGATGAAGGATGCATTCGCAGCCTTCAAGGAGCTCGTCGCCAAGTTCCCCGACAGCCGGTATGCCGAGGACGCGCGGCAGCGGCTCGTCTACCTCGCGAATGCGCTGTCGATGTTCGAGGTCCACGTCGCCCGTTACTACTACAACCGCACCGCGTACGTGGCGGCGGCGAGCCGCGCGCAGGCGTCGCTCGTCAACTATCCGAGGACGCCCGCCAACGAGCACGCGCTCGACGTGCTGATCCGCTCGTACGACGCGCTCGACCTTCCGAAGCTGCGCGACGACACGCGCGAGATCATGGTGAAGACCTACCCCAACAGCCTCTACCTCACCGGCGAGCTCGGCGCATCGCGGCCCTGGTGGAAGTTCTGGGGCAACGACATCTATCGCGGCGTCGACACCGGAAAGTCCGACGGCCGGGGCGGCCCCAAGCCCTGGTGGCAGATCTGGTAGTCAGGAATCAGAGGACAGAGGACAGGGGTCAGAGGCTGCAGCGTTTCCGGTGGCCGCGCATCGAGCGCGGCTGCGGGTCCTGCGTCAATGCCATCGCCACACCGGCGGTCGATCCGCCGCCAACGGAATCGCCGCCGCGTCTGTCACCTGTCCTCTTTCTCCTGATCCGTGGCACCGAAGAAGTCCTGCACGTCCGCGATCTCCCGCGTTCGCTTCATCGGCGGGAGGCTGCGCCACAGCGTCTTGCCGTAGGGTTTGTCCACCAGTCGCGGGTCCCCGATCATCAGCACGCCGCGGTCGGTTTCGGTGCGGATCAGGCGGCCCGCCCCCTGCTTGAGCGCGATCGCCGCCTGCGGAAGCTGCCAGTCGCGGAACGGGTTCCCGCCGTCGTCCTTCAGCTGCCTGAGCCTCGCCGCGATCAGCGGATCGTCGGGAGGAGCGAACGGCAGCTTGTCGATCACGACGACCGACAGCGCGTCACCGGCGACGTCCACGCCTTCCCAGAAGCTCGCGCTGCCCAGAAGCACCGCGTCGCCCGCGCGCCGGAAGCGCTCGAGCAGCTCGGTCTTGGACCCTTCGCCCTGCACGAGCAGCGGCCCGTCGACGCCGATCGCGGGCAGCTCGTCGACGAGGCGCTCGCGTGCCTGCGACAGCGCGCGCAACGTGGTGAACAGCAGGAACGCACGCCCGCGCGAGGCCGCGAGCACCGGCAGCGCCGCGTCGATCACGGCGTCGGTGTGCGCGGAACTGTTCGGCTCGGGGAGGCCCTTAGGCACGTAGAGGAGCGCCTGCGTGCCGTAGTCGAACGGGCTCTCCCACGTGCCCGTCGTCGCGTCGTCGAGCCCCAGCGCGTGCGTGTAGTGGGAGAAGTCGCCGCCGACCGCGAGCGTCGCCGACGTGAAGATCCACGCGCGCGCCGTCGCGTCGAGCTGGCGGCGGAAGAGGTTCGCGACCGACAGCGGCGACGCGTGCATCTGGAAGCCGCCCAGCGTCACGTCGAGCCAGCGGATCCAGCGTTCGCCTTCCTCGTCGGGAGCGTCGGCGGCGTCGCGCCATCGTGCGATCCGCCTCGCCGCGTCGTGCGCTCGCGAGGCGACGCTCGCGAGGTCCTCGCTCCGCTCGGCGAAGTGCGACAACTCGGTCGAGACGCGGTCGATCGCGGCGGCGAGCTCGTCGAGCGCCGGCGCGAAGCCTTCGCGCGCGAGGGCGAGGTCGCGCGGCAGCTTGGTCGGCAGGTCGCCGGCGGCGAGCCGCAGCCTGCGGATCGCAGGCGCGATCTCGGAGGCCGCGTCGGGCAGTCCCGGCACGTCGGAGAGCGACGTGCGCGAGGCGACTTCCGCGTCGCGCGCGAGCTCCGCGAGCTGGCCCGCGGTCGTCTGCTCGCCGAAGAACGTCGTCGCGGTGTCGGGAAGCTGGTGCGCCTCGTCGAGGATCACCGTGTTGCACGCGGGCAGGAGCTCGGCCATCCCCTCGTCGCGCAGCATCACGTCGGCGAAGAACAGGTGGTGGTTGACGACGACGATGTCGGCGTCGAGCGCCTCCTTGCGCGCCTGCATCACGTGGCACTCGCGGAAGTGCCCGCAGTTCGACCCGAGGCAGTTGTCGCGCGTCGACGTCACGAGCGGCCAGATCGTCGCGTTCTCCGGCACGTCGCCGAGCTCCGCACGGTCTCCGCGCGTCGTCGCGTGCGCCCACGAGGCGATCTTCACGAGATGGCGCGCGTCGTCGCGCGACGGCAGCCGGCCCTCGCGCGACGTGCGCTCGAGGTGATGCAGGCACAGGTAGTTCGCGCGGCCCTTGAGCAGCGCGATCGTCGCGGGCGAATTGAGCGCCTCGCGCACGAGCGGCAGGTCGCGCTCGTGGAGCTGGTCCTGCAGCGTCTTCGTGCCGGTCGAGACGATCACCTTGCCGCCGTGGAGCAGCGCCGGCACCAGGTAGCTGAACGTCTTGCCGGTGCCCGTACCCGCCTCGGCGACGAGTCGGCCCTGCGTGAGGATCGCGTGCGCGACCGCCTGCGCCATCGCGACCTGCTGCTGCCGCTCGCGATAGCCGGGCAGGAGCCGGGAAAGCGGTCCGCCGGCGGCGAACGCGGCCGCCACCTCGGCGTCGTTCTCGGGCTCAGGGGCGTTCGCGATGACGGCGGAGGGCGGCATGGCGAGGCCCCCGCCCGCAGTCCGGGCGGCGCGGACCTCCTGCAGGGAGCGTTACTTCTTCGCGGCGCCGCTGGCAGCGACGGTCTTCGCCCTGGGCGCGGCGGGAAGCGGCTTCACGTGAGCGCGCACCGTCTCGACGATGAGCCGGACGCCGTCGATGCGCTCCTCGAAGTCGAGGTACGGCGTGACCGTCCTCGTCAGGTAGTCGTCCGAGGTCTCGCCCTGGCGCCACCTGAGGTCCGCGAGCGCGAGCTGCCAGGCCTCGTTGAGGCTCTTCAGGCCGTCGACCGCCTGCTTCGAGATCGCCGCCTCCCTGAGCGCAGCCTGATACGGCTTGGCCATGTTGCCGCGCTGCTTCTCGATGCAGTAGTCGCTCTTCGCCTGGTTGACGCCTTCCTGCGCCTTCTCGTAGCCCCACTCGATGATCTCGATCGACTTGACGTGCCGGCACATCGTGTAGAGGTGGCGCACGGCGTCGAAGTAGCAGTCGAGCGGAGGGCCGCCGTCCGCGTTCGGGCACACGTAGTTGTACGCGGGACCGGGATTGCCGCCGATCATGCGCTGCGCATCGGCGGGGGCCGAGGCGAGGGCGGCGAAACCGGCGGCGAAGGCGAGGGCTGTGCGGATCGACGGATGCATGGGGATTCCCCGGAGCAGGATCGGCGCATCGTACGCCGTGCGCCGGGGTGCCTCAAGTCGTCCGGGCGGACGAGGCCGGCCGCCGGAAGCGAAAGAGCCGCCCCGGAAGGCGGCTCGCGTCGTCGCCCCGGCGGCGGCCGGGGCGAGCGGATCCCGGATCAGATCGTGACGCCGCCGGAGACTTCGATCACGGCCCCGTTGATGTACGACGCCTCGTCCGAGGCGAGCCACGCATAGGTGTTCGCGATTTCCTCGGGCATGCCGAGGCGCCCGAGCGGCACCTTCTCCTCCATCATCCGGACGACCTTCTCCGGCATCGACGCGAGGATCGGCGTGCTGATGAAGCCCGGGCAGATCGCGTTCGATCGAATGCCCTTGCGGCCGAGCTCGCGCGCCCAGGTCTTGACCATCCCGATCACGCCGAACTTGGTCGCCGCGTAATTGGTCTGGCCGAAGTTCCCGTAGATGCCGACGATCGACGACGCGTTCAGGATGCAGCCCGAGTTCTGCTCGATCATGATGTCGACGACCGCCTTGGTGACGTTGTAGACGCCCTTCAGGTTCACGTCGATGACGCGCTCGAACTGGTCGTCGGTCATCTTGCGGAACTGCGCGTCCTGCACGATGCCCGCGTTGTTGACCAGCGTGTCGATCCGGCCCCAGGCGCCCATCACGCCCTCGACCATCTTCGCGATCGATGCCTTGTCGGTGACGTCGATCGTGTAGCCCAGCGCCTCGCCGCCGTTCGCGACGATCGTCGCGACCGTGTCGTCGACGGACGCGCGGTTGATGTCGCACACGGCGACGCGGGCGCCCTCGCGCGCGAACTTCATCGCGGTCGCCTGGCCGATGCCCTGGCCGGCGCCGGTGATGATCGCGACCTTGTCCTTGAGACGCATTCGGTACCTCCGCAGCGATACAGCAGCCGCGGCGCCCCGGGGGGACGCCCGACGGCCAAACTTCCGTAATCTACCTGTAATTGGTGCGCCGCACAAGGTTTGGGGCGACAGTGGGGCGACCGCACGGCGATCGCCATGTTATGTATTAAAAACAATATGTTGTATCATTTTTTCGCGCGCGATCCTCGCGCCCGGGGGCGCGGCGCCCGGGAGGTTTTTTCGCAGGTGCGCACCGGCGGGGCACCCGGATCCGATACCCGGGACCGGGAACGCGCTCAGGGGGCGGGGGCCCAGTGCTCGATCACGAGTTCGAGGGACTCGGTGCCCTGCCACCGGTTCACTTCCGGCCGGAAGACGGCGTGGACGCGGGCCGGCAGCGGGTCGGCGTGCCTGAACAGGATCGCTTCGAACGTCTCGCCGCCGCGGACGAGCGTGAGGCGGGTGTGCTTCCGGCCGACGACGCGCTGGCCCGCGACGCCGAACGACTCGTCGAAGCGCGGGGGCGGGAATCCCGGCCCCCATACGGTCTCGTGCAGGCGCCGCGCGAGCCCGATCGAGAGCTCGCCGGGGCGTAGCTCTCCGTCGGTTTCGCAGCGCTGCTCGAGGTCGTCGGGCGTGAGCGTCGCGCTCGCGACCGCCTCGAACGCGTCGGCGAAGCGGGGCAGGTCGGCGGTCTTCAGCGACAGGCCGGCGGCATAGGCATGCCCGCCGAAGCGCAGGATCAGTCCGGGCTCGCGCTTGGACACGAGGTCGAGCGCGTCGCGCAGGTGGAATCCGGCGATCGACCGGCCGGAGCCGCGCACCTCGCCCGCGCCGCCCGGCGCGAACACGATCACGGGCCGATGCACGCGGTCCTTCAGGCGCGACGCGACGATCCCCACGACGCCCTGGTGCCAGCTCTCGCGGTGCACGCACACCGATGCGTGGCCCGCGGCGCCGTCGGCGAGCGCGTCGAGGTCGGCGAGGGCCTCCTCCTGGATCGTCGCCTCGATCGTGCGCCGCTCGCGGTTCATGCGGTCGAGCTCGCCGGCGAGCGCCCACGCCTCGCGCTCGTCGTCGGTGAGGAGGCAGCGGATGCCGAGCGACATGTCGGCGAGCCTGCCGGCGGCGTTCACGCGCGGTCCGGCGACGAAGCCGAGATCGGAGGCCGTCGCGCCCTTCGCCTCGCGACCGGCGACCGCGAACAGAGCCGCGACGCCCGCGTGCGCGCGCCCCGCGCGAATGCGCTTCAGTCCCTGGTCGACGAGGATTCGGTTGGTGCGGTCGAGGCGCACGACGTCGGCGACGGTGCCCAGTGCGACCAGGTCGAGGAGCGAAGCGAGGTTCGGGAGCGACGCGTCGTCGCGCCCGCGCGCGCGCAGCAGCGCGCGCGTCGCGGCGAGCACGTAGAACATCACGCCGACGCCCGCGACGTACTTCGACGGAAACGCGCACCCGGGCTGGTTGGGATTGACGATCAGCGCCGGCGAAGGAAGGTGGTCGCCGGGCAGGTGGTGATCGGTGACGAGCACGTCGACGCCGTGCGCGGCTGCCGCGGCAACCCCCTCGATGCTCGCGATCCCGTTGTCGACCGTCACGATCAGGCGCGGCGCGAGCGCGAGCGCGAGCGCGACGATCTCGGGCGTGAGGCCGTAGCCGTGCTCGAAGCGATTGGGCACGAGGAAACGCACGTCGGCGCCCATGCCGGCGAGCGCGCGCATCCCGATCGCGCACGCGGTGGCGCCGTCGGCGTCGTAGTCGGCGACGATGACGACGCGCTCGCGGGCACCGATCGCGCGCGCGAGCCGTTCGGCCGCCGCATCGATGCCCATCATGAGCGAGGGGGGCGGCAGGCCCGCGAGCGACAGGTCGAGCTCGCCCGCGTCGCGCACGCCGCGGGAGGCGTAGAGGCGCGCGAGCACCGGGTCGATGCCGGAGGCCTCGAGCGCCGCCGCGGTCCCGGGGACCTCGCGGCGCACGATCGCAGGCATCATCGCTCGGGTGCCGCGAATCGGCGCGGTGCGGCGCGCGCCATCAGACGCCCGATCGCGGAGGGCCGCCTCGCGCTCCAGGTCGCGGCGGTCGTGTCGCGGCCGGACACGAGCGCGACCGACGCGAGCCGGCCCCGCTCGAGCCATTCGACCGCGGGGGCGAGCCACGCACGGTCGATCTCCGCCAGCGCGCGGTCGACGCCGGGCAGCGCGACGACGACGTGCGTCGCCGGCCGCGTCGCCGGCACC
>CALDKM010000418.1:0-3587 GCA_937898875.1 uncultured Pseudomonadota bacterium
GAGCAGAAGCTTCCCAAGCTTACGACGAGGGTTCGATTCCCTTCACCCGCTCCACCTCCCGCGCCCGCCAGCCCCTGACGGGTCCGCGGCCCGCGCGGTGCCCCCGACGATGTCCGTCCCGATCCTCGCCGCGCTCGGCGCGATCCTGCTGTGGGGAACGCTCGCCGCGCTCGGCGCGTCGCTCGGCCATCTGCCGCCCTTCCTGCTGACCGGGCTCGCGCTCGCGATCGGGAGCCTGCCGGGGCTCGCGCGTGTCCGCACCTGGAAGGTGCCCGCGTCTACGCTTGCGCTCGGCGTATCCGGCCTCTTCGGCTTCCATTTCCTGCTGTTCATGGCGCTGAGGCTCGCGCCGCCGGTCGAGGCGAATCTCGTCAACTACCTGTGGCCGCTCCTGATCGTTCTGCTCACGCCGGTGCTGCTGCCCGGCTGGCGGCTGGAGCGTCGCCATGTCGTGGCTGCGGGGATCGGATTCCTCGGCGCAGCGATCGCGATCGGCGCGTCGCCCTCGCCGGTCGACATGCGCGCGGCGACGGGGTTCGTGCTCGCCGCGTGCTCGGCGTCGACATGGGCGGTGTTCTCGCTCGCGGTGCGCCGCGTCGCGCCTTTCCCGTCGTGGGCGATCGGCGGGTTCGCCGCCACGTCGGGCGCGCTCGCGCTCGCGTGCCACGCGCTGTTCGAGCCGCGCGCCGAGATCGCGGGCGGCGACTGGGCGCGGCTCGTCGCGCTGGGGCTGGGACCGATGGGCGCCGCGTTCTATCTGTGGGACTACGCGATCAAGCGCGGCGATCCCCGCGTCATCGGCACGCTCGCCTACGCAACGCCGGTGCTGTCGACCGCAGTGCTCGCGCTCGCGACCGGGCGCTCGTGGTCGTGGTCGCTCGGACTCGCGACGCTGCTCGTCGCCGGCGGAGCCGCGATCGCGTTGCGCTCGGGCGGACGCAGGGGATGATCCGGTCGACGATCAGGGCCGGATGTACGCCCAGCCCTGCTGCTGGCGCTGCATGAGCTCGACGACGCCCGCGGGCACGTATCCGATGCCCGCGAGCATGTCGTCCTTCCTGATCTTCTGGTTGGTCATCGTGTTCTCGCATGCGATGACCTGGATCCCCGACGCCAACGCGTCGCGTACGCGGTTGCTGATCGTCGCATCCGCCTTGAGCATGCCGATTCCGGGTCCGTAGGCGACGATCTCGATCGCGACGTTGCTCGCGCCGAGATCGGTCTGCACGTTCTTCGCGTTGTTGAGCGCGAGGTTCCACTTGGCGGGCTCGGCGTCGCTGACCTGGATCACGAGCTTGTTGGCCGGCAGTTCGGCCTGCTTTGCTCCGGTCGCACAACCGCCGACGGCGAGCGTCAGCGCGACGACCACCGGGACGGCGAACGCAGAGATCTTCATGGCGGATTCCTTGCCTCGGAGAATGGGCCGGCCGAGCATTATGCGCCGCGCGGCCCTTCGGTCAACCGGGGATCCGGGCGGACGCAGGCCGCCCCGCGCGACGGAGCGATGCAGTAAGATCGCGCGCATTCCCGTGGGCGCGCGCCGCGCCGACTCGGATCCCTCGATGGCGCCCCCGCTGCCCCACTGCGTGCCCCGACCCGCGACGCCCGCCGTCGCGCCGCGCGCGTCCCGCTCCGGCAGGATCGGCGTCTGATGCCGGCTCACGCGCACGTCCCGGTCCGCGCGGTGTTGCTGATCTGCGCGGCGACCCTCTGCTTCGCGTCCCTCGACACGGCGATCAAATACCTGTCCGCGCGATACCCGGTGCCGCTGCTCGTCTGGGCGCGCTGGACGATCCAGGCACTCGCGATCGTCGCCTGGCTCGCGCCGCGGCGCGGCCTGTCGTTCGTCCGGACCGCCCACCTCCGACGCAACCTCGTGCGCGGCGCGGTGCTGATCGGCTCGTCGATCTGCTTCGTGTACGCGCTGCGCGACCTGCCGCTCGCGGACGTGACCGCGCTCAACTACTCGACGCCGATGATGGTCGTCGTGCTGGCCGTGGTCGTCCTCGGCGAGCGGCTGACGCCCGCCCGCGTCGCCTTCGTGCTTGCTGGCGTGATCGGGATGCTGCTGATCGTGCGGCCCGGCACCGACGTGTTCCGCGGCGCCTCGCTCCTCGCGCTCGCGTCGGCGGCCTTCTACGCGACGTTCCAGATCATGACGCGTCGGATGGCGGACGAGGACCCGGGCGTGCTGCTGTTCTATCCCGCCCTCGTCGGCACGGTCGCGATGAGCGTCGCGCTCCTGTTCTCGCTGGAGGCGATCGTCGCGATGCCGTGGATGCACGTGGCGATGGTCGTCGTCGGCGGCATGGTAGGGACGCTCGGCCACCTGCTGTTCATCCTCGCGTTCCAGCGCGGCGCCGCCTCGGCGCTCACGCCGTTCACCTACGTGCACCTCGTGTGGGCGACGCTGATCGGCTGGATAGCGTTCGGAACGTTCCCGGACGGCTACGCGCTCGCCGGCATGGCGATCATCGCCGGCGCAGGGCTGCTGATCACGCTGCACGAGCGGCGGCGCGCGCAGGCTTCGCCCGCGCCTCCGGCGGGCGAATGACGTAGAATCGGTCGCCGCTCCGGCGTACGACCGGGATGGCGTCCGTCCGACCTCGCCACCCGTCCACGGAACCTCCATGAACACGAAACAACGCATCGGGATCGTCGGCGCCGGCCTGATGGGCCATGGCATCGCGAAGAACCTGGTCGAGAAGGGCTTCCCGCTCGCGGTGCGAGGGCACCGGAACCGCGCGCCGATAGACGACCTGGTCAGACGGGGCGCGATCGAGGTGAAGACGAACGCGGAACTCGCGCGCGCCTCCGAGATCGTGATCCTGTGCGTCACCGGAGCGCCGCAGGTCGAGGAGGTGATCTTCGGCGCCGACGGCATCGCGGGCGCCGCGAGTCCGGGCACGATCGTCGTCGACACGTCGACGAGCGAGCCCGCGACGACCGCGAAGGTGCGAGAGGCGCTCGCGAAGCAGGACGTCCGGTTCGTCGACGCGCCGCTCGCGCGCACGCCGGTCGAGGCCGAGCAGGGGCGGCTCAACACGATGGTCGGCGCCGACGACGCGACGTTCGCGGAACTGAAGCCCGTGTTCGCCGCCTACTGCGAGAACATCGTCCACGCCGGTCCGCCGGGGCACGGCATCGTCCTCAAGCTCATCAACAACTTCATCGCGCAGGCCATCTGCACGGCAACCGCCGAAGCGCTCGCGACCGCGGCGAAGTCGGGGCTCTCGATCAGGAAGCTGCACGAGGTGATCTCGGCCGGGGCCGTCAACTCGGGGCTGTTCCAGATGATCGTGGGCAGGATGCTCGAGGGCGGCGACCTCGCCGGCCTCAAGTTCACGATCGTGAACGCCACGAAGGACCTCCGCTACTACACGCACTTCACCGAGTCGATGATGATCCCGTCGGTGATGGGCGAGGCGGTGCACCAGAGCCTCGTCACTGCGAATGCGCTGGGCTTCGGCGACAAGTACGTGCCGTCGCTCGTCGAGGCGCAGGAGAAGCTGGCGGGCGTGGCGATCGTCCCGCACACCTGACGCAAACCGGGGTCAGATTTGAATCTGACCCCGGTTTGGAACGCA
>CALDKM010000419.1:0-3250 GCA_937898875.1 uncultured Pseudomonadota bacterium
GCCCCGCGCTGGCCGACCGCCTCGCCGACAACGCCGGCGCCGCGCTCGGATTCGCCGGGCAGATCGCGATCGCGGGCCTGATCGCGGGCCTGATGCTCGCGGCGGGCGACGCGTTCCGGCGCAAGCTCGTGCGCATCGCGGGACCGTCGCTCACGCGGCGCCGGATCACCGTCGGCATCCTCGACGAGATCGACACGCAGGTGCAGCGGCAGCTGCTGATTCTCGTGGGCGGCAACCTGCTGATCGCGCTCGCCGCGTGGCCGGCGTTCGCGTTCGCCGGCCTCACGCGCCCCGCGCTGTGGGCCGCCGCGGTCGGACTGCTGCACCTCGTGCCCTACGCGGGCACGCCGATCGCGATCGTCGCGATCGGCACCGTCGCGCTCGTCCAGACCGGCTCGCTCGCGAGCGCCGCCGGCTTCGCGGCGCTGACCGCGGCGATAGCCGTCGGCATCGGCTTCGCGCTGATGAGCTGGATGCAGGGGCGCGCCGCGCGCATGAACGCGGTCGCGACGTTCGTCGCGCTGCTGTTCTTCGCGTGGCTCTGGGGGCCGTGGGGACTCGTGCTCGGCGCGCCGCTGATGGCGGTCGTCAAGGTGTGCGCCGACCGGATCGAGCGGCTGAAGCCGCTCGGCGAGCTGATCGGGGAATAGCGGGTGCGCGCGACGCGCGTGGTCAGCCCTGCGCGAGCGGCAGGTGCACGTCGATGATCGTGCCCTTGCCCGGCGTCCCGTGGATCGAGAACTCGCCGTGCAGCGCGCGCACCCGCTGCCGCATGCCCGCGATCCCGTGCGACAGGCGGTTCGCGAGCGCCGTGTCGGGCAGCCCGACGCCGTCGTCGCGGAACGTGAGCGACACGCCGCCCGCGGAGCGCACGAGGTCGACCGCGACGTTCTTCGCCTTCGCGTACTTGACGACGTTGGTCAGCGCCTCCTGCACGATCCGGAAGAGCGCGATCGAGACGTCCGGCGGCAGCGGCTCGCCGCGGTCGTCGAGGTTCAGCGCGGAGACGAGGCCCGCGCGCTCGCAGGTGCCGCGCACGAGCCACTCGAGCGCGGCCGCGATGCCGAGGTTGTCGAGCAGCGTCGGGCGCAGGTCCTCGGTGATGCGTCGCGTCACCGCGATGCCGTCGTCGATCGACTTCGACGCGCGCGCGAGACGCGTGGCCGTCTCGGCATCGGACGCGGCGACCTTCTTCGCGGCGGATGCGACGTCCATCTTGGCGGTGACGAGGATCCCGCCCATCTCGTCGTGCAGGTCGCGCGCGATCCTCGCCTTCTCCTCCTCGCGCACCGTCTGCAGGTAGTTCGAGAGCTCGGACAGCTCGGCCGTGCGATCCTCGACGACGCCTTCCAGCCGCGCCTGCTCGTCCGCGAGTCGAAGCCGCTCGGCCTCGCGGCGCAGCGTCTCGCGGCGGACCAGCATCCAGACGACGAGCAGCAGCACGATCGTGAACGCGGTCATCGCCTGCAGGCCGATGCGGATCACCGACAGGTCGCGCGACCAGCGGCTCGCGCCCTCGCTCCACAGGTCGCGCTGCTGCGTCACCATCACGGCGACCTGCGCGCGGATCTCGTCCATCGTGCGTCGCCCGATACCGGTGTTCATGAGCTCGAGCGCGACGTCGCGCCCGCTGCGGTCGTAGAGCGCGAGCGTCGCCTCCATCTCGGCGAGCCGCTTGCCGATGAGCACGTTGAGCCGCGTCGCCGAATCCTGCAGCTCCGGCGTGCCGATCGTGCGCGCGAGCTCGCGCAGGCGCGTCCCCGTCTGCTCGATCTTCGGCAGCGCGTCGCGGTACGGCACCAGGTACTCCTCGCGGCCGGTGAGCAGGAAGCCGCGCTGCCCCGTCTCGGCGTCGACGACGAGCGACTGCGTCTCGTAGAGCGCCGACTGCAGCTCGAGCGCGCCGGCGACGCGCTGCGCGGCGCTCTCGAGGCGCTGGTAGCCCAGCTCGGCGAAGATGAGCAGCACGATCGCGCCGGCGATTCCCGCCAGCAGCGGGACGACGATCAGGCGCGGGGCGCGAGGGAGCGCGGTGTCGGCCATGCCGGGACTATACCGCGCGACGCCACCGCCCCCGGATGCGCGCGCGACAGGCGGTCATCGCACCGGCCCGGCGCGAAGAGCCGCCCGCGCGGCGGGATCACGAGTGCGGCGTGCGAATCAGCTTGCCGGTGTCGAACCCGAGCGCGCGCGCCTTCGCGACGAGGCGCTCGTAGACGCCGGCGTCGAGGGCCGGCTTGCGGGCGATGATCCACAGCGCGTCGCGCGACGGCGAGCCGACGAGCGCATGGGTGTAGTCGGGCGCGAGGTCGAGGATCCAGTAGTCCGACCACGCGAGCGGCAGCCACGCGACGGCGAGCGGCAGGAAGCGGATCTCGAGCTTGGCGTTCGTCGCGGGGTCCTGCACGCGCGCCACGCCGCCGTCGATCTCCTCCGAGCCGTCCGACCGGCGGCAACGCGTCACGACGTCGAGCGTGCGCGTGCCCTTCGGGCTGAACGTCGTCGTGACGTCGCGGGCGCATTCGCCTTGCATCCGGTTGGGGAGCCGCCCGTGCTCGTACCAGACGCCCACGTAGCGGGCGAGGTCGACCCGGTCGACGGTGGAAAGCGCCTCCTCGGCGCGGGCGGGCGGGGCGGCGAGCGCGACGAAGATCGCGGCGGCGATGCCCGCGGCGACCAGGGCGGGCGAACGGCAGGTGCGGCGGTTGCGCATGGCGGAACCTCCTCCCCGGGGGTTGCAAACCTGCGGCACCGTCCCCATGTCGGAAACGTGGCCATCGCAGGGCAGCCGAGGCTGTCGATGGTGCGATGCTACAATGAACTCTCTGACGCTGCGGCACGGAAGAAGTGCCGCCGACGCGTCCGCCGAATTCCCGGGGGTGACCTGGTCTCGACGGGGGTATCGAAGCAGCGCGGGGCATGCCGAGGCGTTCGTCCTCGTAAAAAACGGGCAATCGCAAATCTAACTGCGAACGACGAAACGTACGCTCTGGCGGCTTAACCCCGCCGGACCTCGCTCCGGGCAGCGTCCGGCCCGGGCGGTGAGCAGGTAACTGCAAGCCGCAGCGGGGACATTCAGGACGATCGCGCCCGGCCGGGTCACTTGGTCGAGGCGCTAAATCAAGGTGACTGGTTTCCGGGCAGCCTGTCGGTCGGCGGCTCGGGGGCGAGATCAAACGATCCGACTAAGCATGTAGTCCCGACTGTGTAGGGCTTCCGGACGGCGGTTCGATTCCGCCCACCTCCACCA
>CALDKM010000420.1:0-9607 GCA_937898875.1 uncultured Pseudomonadota bacterium
TGGCCACGACGGGCACACGACGATGCTGCTCGCCGCCGCGCGCTACCTTGCCGAGACCCGTGCGTTCGACGGCACCGTCACGCTGATCTTCCAGCCGGGCGAGGAGGGCTACGCGGGCGGCAGGGCGATGATCGAGGACGGCCTGTTCGAGCGCTTCCCCGCCGATCAGGTCTACGCGCTTCACAACTGGCCCGGCCTGCCGGTCGGCAAGATCGCCGTGCGCCCCGGCCCGATGATGGCGGCCGCCGACCGCATCACGATCGACATCGAAGGCAAGGGCGGACACGGCGCGCACCCGCACCAGGCCGTCGACCCCGTGCTCGTGGCGGGACACGTCATCACGGCGGCGCAGTCGATCGTGGCGCGCAACGTCTCTCCGATCGACACCGCGGTCGTGAGCCTGTGCTCGCTGCACGCCGGCCATCCGGGTGCGATGAGCGTGATCCCGCGCACCGCGCAGCTCGTCGGAACCGTGCGCACGTTCCGCACGGCGACGCAGGACATGATCGAGAAGCGCCTGGGCGAGCTCGTCGCGTCGATCGCCGCCGCGTTCGGCGCGTCGGCGAAGCTCACCTACGAGCGCGTCTATCCGGCGACGATCAATTCGACGCAGGAGGCGCTGTTCGCCGCGGATGTCGCGGGCTCGGTCGTCGGCCGGGAGAACGTCGTCCACGACCTCGACCCGTCGATGGGGTCGGAGGACTTCTCGTTCATGCTGCAGCGGCGCCCCGGCGCGTACGCGCGCCTCGGCCAGGGGGGGGGCGGCGCCGGACCGACGTGCTTCCTGCACGACAGCCGGTACGACTTCAACGACAGCGTGATCCCGATCGGCGCGGGATACCTCGCTGCGCTCGCGGAGCGGGCGATGCCGCTGGCGGGAAAGGGCTGACCGGGTGCAGGCTACGCCCATGCGCGATTGCGCCGACGCGTTTTCCGCCGCTTACGCGGAAGCGCGCGCGAAGTTCCTTGCAGCCGCGAAAACGCGCGGCTGGGCGGTCGAATCGCACCTACACCCGTCGGCAAAGGGCGCCGAGGGCGAGCCGCTCGCGATGGATGTCGCGACCGGCGGCCGCGACGACGCAGGCGCGCTCCTCCTGATCACGTCGGCGACGCACGGCGTCGAAGGCTTCTGCGGCTCGGGATGCCAGGTCGCGCTGCTCGGCGACGAAGCGTTCGCCGACGCCGTGGACGCCGCGGGCATCGCGGTGGCGTTCGTGCACGCCGTCAATCCGTTCGGCTTCTCGCACCTGCGCCGCACGAACGAGGACAACGTCGACCTGAACCGCAACTTCCGCTCGTTCTCGTCGCGGCCCCCGCGCAACGCCGCCTATGCGGAGGTCCATCCGATGCTCGTGCCCGACGCGTGGCCGCCGCTGCCGGAGAACGAGGCGCGCATCGCCGCGTACGTCGCGAAGCACGGGGCCCTCGCCTACCAGGCCGCCGTGTCGTCGGGACAGTGCGACTACGCGGACGGACTGTTCTACGGCGGCACGAAGCCCGTGTGGTCGAACGCGACGCTGCGCGGCATCGTGCGACGGCTCGGCGGCTCGCGCCGAAGACTCGGCCTGATCGATCTCCACACCGGCCTCGGGCCCTGCGGTCACGGCGAGAAGATCTACATGGGCGAGGGCGACCCGGCGTCGGTCGCGCGCACGCGGTCGATCTTCGGAGCCGACGTCACGTCGTACTACGACGGCTCGTCGACGTCGGCGAAGCTCTCCGGCGTGATTTACCAGGCGGCGCTCGACGAGTGTCCGGCGGCGGAGTTCACGGGCATCGCACTCGAGTACGGCACGCTCGACCTGGCGGCCGTCGTCGACGCGCTGCGCGGCGACCAGTGGCTGGCGAACCACGCAGGCGCGACCCCGGCGCAGCGCGCGGCGGTCAAGCGGACGATTCGCGACGCGTTCTACGTCGACCGGCCCGACTGGAAGGCGATGGTGTGGGCTCAGGCGCGAGTCGCCGGCCTGCAGGCGGTGAAGGGGCTGTCGAGGTGAGCGGGGAAGCGGACCGTCCGCCGATCGTGTCGCGCCTGCGCGCTGCCTGGGACGGCGACGTCGCCTGGAGCTTCCGGCATTCGCCGGTGGCGATCGTCTCGGCGGCTGTGCTCGCGGTGTGCGTGGTCGCGGCCGTGTTCGCGCCGTGGCTCGCGCCGTCCCATCCCTACGACCTCAGGACGCTCAACCTGCTGGATGCGCTCGCCCCTCCGGCGTGGGAGACCGGCGCAAAGGCCGGCTACTGGCTCGGCACCGACGATCAGGGCCGCGACGTGCTGTCGACCATCATGTACGGCGCGCGGGTGTCGCTCATGGTGGGCATCGCGTCCGTGGCGCTGGCGGTCGTCGTCGGCGTCGCGCTCGGGCTCGTCGCGGGCTACGTCGGAGGGCGGATCGACGCGGTGATCATGCGGGTTGCGGACGTCCAGCTCTCGTTCCCGGCGATCCTGATCGCCCTCCTGATCAACGGCGTCGTGACCGCCGTCCTGCCGAATCAGGCGCAGGGCGAGATGGCGCTCGCCGTGCTGATCCTGGCGATCGCCGCGTCCAACTGGGTCCAGTACGCCCGGACCGTGCGCGGTTCGACGATGGTCGAGAAGAACAAGGAGTACGTTCAGGCGGCACGCGTCATCGGCGTCGCGCCGGCGGGCATCATGCGGCGCCATCTGCTGCCCAACGTGCTGGGGCCGGTGCTCGTGCTCGCGACGATCAACATCGCGACGGCGATCATCACGGAGGCGACGCTGTCGTTCCTCGGCGTGGGGGTCCCGCCGACGCAGCCTTCGCTCGGGACGCTGATCCGGGTGGGCAACGATTTCCTGTTCTCGGGCGAGTGGTGGATCACCGTCTTCCCGGGGGCGGCGCTGGTCGTCATGGTCCTGGCCATCAACCTGCTGGGGGACTGGCTGCGCGATGCGCTCAACCCGAAGCTCCGGTAGCCGCGGGACGGCGGTCGCGCGTTGTGGAGGCAGGCGGGTCGCCGGGGTGCCGACCCGCCAACATCGAGGAGGAAGCATGCGCCATCGAGTTGCGGTTCTCGCCCTTCCGGCGCTGCTCGCCGGGTGCGCGACGTGGGGCCCGACCTGGTCCGAGGTGACGGGCCGGCGTTTCAACCTCGCCGTCGCCGACAGGCGCGCGGTCGAGATCGTGTCGGTCGGCGGTCGGACCGGCTGGGCGAGCAACGACATGCTCAAGGTGGAGCCCGGGCGCCAGCGCGTCGTCGTCGCGTCGCTTCCGCACGCGGGATTCCCGGGCGGGCGCCAGCAGGACTTCGTGCTCGACATCGAGCCGTGCAAGCGTTACTACGTCAACGCGCAGTTCGAGAGCGCGCTCGCGGCGCGCTTCGAGCCCGTGGTCGACGAGGTCCAGTCGATCGCCGGCTGCAGCGCGAAGAAGGACTGACGCTCCGCCGATGCCGCCCGAGCCGCTACTCGCCGTCGACCGCCTGAGGGTCGAGTTCCCGACCCGCCGCGGGACGCTGGTCGCGGTCCACGACGTCAGCTTCGAGATCGCGCGCGGCGAGGTGCTGGGCGTCGTGGGCGAATCCGGTGCGGGCAAGTCGATCACCGGCGCCGCGATCATCGGCCTCGTCGACCCGCCGGGGCGCATCGCGGCCGGCGAGATCCGCCTCGACGGCCGGCGCATCGACGATCTGCCGCCGGGCCAGATGCGCAAGGTCCGCGGGCGCGAGATCGGCGCGGTGTTCCAGGATCCTCTGACCTCGCTCAACCCGCTCTACACGGTGGGGCGCCAGATCGTCGAGACGATCCGGACGCACCTGCCCCTCGGCGAGGGCGAGGCGCGCGCACGCGCGATCGCGCTGCTCGAGGAGGTCGGGATCCCCGCGGCGGAGCGCCGCATCGACCACTATCCGCACCAGTTCTCCGGCGGGATGCGCCAGCGGGTCGTGATCGCGCTGGCGCTCGCCGCGCAGCCCAAGCTCATCATCGCCGACGAGCCGACCACGGCGCTCGACGTGTCGATCCAGGCGCAGATCATCCAGGTGCTGAAGGGTCTCTGCCGCGATCACCATACGGCGGTGATGCTGGTGACGCACGACATGGGCGTGATCGCCGAGACGGCCGACCGGGTGGCGGTCATGTACGCCGGGCGCATCGTCGAGGTCGGCCCGGTCGCCGACGTGATCCACCGGCCGCGACACCCGTACACGGTCGGCTTGATGGGGTCGATCCCGTCGATCGGCGCGACCGTCGAGCGTCTGGCGCAGATCGACGGCACGATGCCGAGGCTCGATGCGGTCCCCGACGGCTGCGCGTTCCACCCGCGGTGCCCGCGGGCGATCGGTCGCTGCCGGACCGGGCGCCCGGAACTCGTCGCCCTCGGAAGCACGAGCGCCGCATGCTGGCTGGCGGACGCCGCGGACGGGGCCGCGCCATGAGCGACCTGCTCGTCCGCCTCGTCGACGTCGCCCGGACGTTCGACGTCTCGCCGCCCTTGCTCAACCGGGTGCTCGAGCGCAAGCCGCGCGTGCTGCTGAAGGCCGTCGACGGCGTCTCGCTCTCCATCCGCCGCGGCGAGACGCTGGGACTCGTCGGCGAGTCGGGCTGCGGCAAGTCGACGGTCGCGCGGCTGATCGTGGGGCTGTACGCGCCGACGCGCGGCCGTATCGAGTACGACGGCGTCGTGCTGGCGGGGGACGGCGCTGCGCTGGCCGACGATGCGCGCCTGCGCCGCGCACGCCGGTCGATGCAGATGATCTTCCAGGATCCGTATGCGAGCCTGAACCCGCGCTGGCGCGTGTCCGACATCGTCGCCGAGCCGCTCGTCGTCCAGGACGCGGCGCTGCCGCGCGACGAGGTCGACGGGCGCGTCGAAACGCTGCTCGCGCAGGTGGGGCTGGCGGCGGCGGACGGATCGAAGTATCCGCACCAGTTCTCGGGCGGACAGCGGCAGCGGATCTCGATCGCGCGCGCGCTGGCGACCGAACCCGCGTTCCTCGTCTGCGACGAGCCGACCTCGGCGCTCGACGTGTCGGTGCAGGCCCAGGTGCTGAATCTGATGCGCGACCTGCAGCGCAGGCTGGGCCTCACCTACCTGTTCATCTCGCACAACCTCGCGGTCGTCCACCACATCGCCGACCGCGTGGGCGTCATGTACCTCGGCCGCATCGTCGAGCTCGCGCCCACGGCGAGGCTGTTCGGCAACCCGCATCACCCGTACACGAGGATGCTGCTGGACGCGGTGCCGGACCTCAGGATGACGGGCTCGTCGCGAACGGCGGTGGCGGGCGAGGTCCCGAACCCGCTCGATCCGCCGCCGGGCTGCGCGTTCCATCCGCGCTGCCCGCACGCGGACGACCGCTGCCGCCGCGAGGCGCCGTCGCTTCGCGCGGTCGAAGGCGACGGCGAGGTTGCGTGCCACGCGGTCGAGCAGGGGCGACTCCCGGCGCGCGTCGCGCCGGTGCGCACCGTCTGATCCTGCGGCAGGGCGGCTCGATCCGCTATAATCCGGGCCCGACGCCGTCGTACCGGGCTCGCACGCCGCACGAGGGCCGTCGAACGCCGCGCCCGGTGCGCAGCACCGATCAGGCGCCACCAACCTCACGCCGCCCAACCCGGGTCCCATCGCCTTGCGCCTCACCCAGATCAAGCTCGCGGGATTCAAGTCGTTCGTCGATCCGACCACGATCGGCACCCCCGGACAGCTCGTCGGCATCGTCGGCCCCAACGGCTGCGGCAAGTCGAACGTCATCGACGCCGTCCGCTGGGTGCTCGGCGAGTCGAAGGCCTCGGCGCTGCGCGGCGAGTCGATGCAGGACGTCATCTTCAATGGTGCGGGCGACCGCAAGCCGGTCGGCCGCGCGTCGGTCGAGCTCGCCTTCGACAACAGCGCGGGACGCATCGGCGGGCAGTGGGGTCAGTACGCCGAGCTGTCGATCAAGCGCGTCCTGACGCGCGACGGCGACAGCTCGTACTACATCAACAACATCCCGGTCCGGCGCCGCGACATCTACGACCTGTTCCTCGGCACGGGTCTCGGGCCGCGCGCCTACGCGATCATCGAGCAGGGCATGATCTCGCGCGTCATCGAAGCGAAGCCCGAGGAGCTCCGGGTGTTCCTCGAGGAGGCCGCGGGCGTCTCGAAATACCGCGAGCGGCGCAAGGAGACCGAGGGCCGGATCTCGGACACGCGCGAGAACCTGTCGCGCGTCGAGGACATCCGCACCGAGCTCGGCGGCCAGCTCGAGCGCCTCGAGCACCAGGCGAAGGTCGCCGCCGACTACCGCGAGATGGAGGCGCGCCTGAAGCAGGCTCAGCACCTGTCGTGGTTCGCCAGGCAGCAGGAGGCGGTCCGCGCCCGCGAGCGCGCGGCGACCGAGCTCGCCGAGGTCACGACGGGGCTCGAGGCGCTGCAGGCGGAGCTGCGGGGCGCCGAATCCGGGCTCGAGACGCTGCGCCGCGACCACTACGCGGCCGGCGACGCGTTGCACGAGCGCCAGGGCGCGTTCTACGCGGCCAACGCCGAAGTGACGCGCCTCGAGCAGCAGCTCGCTTTCGCGCGCGATTCGGAGAGCCGCATCGGCGAGCAGGTCGCGGAGCTCACCGCGCAACTCGCCGCGCTCGGGAGCCAGGCGACGACGCTCGACGCCGACCGCGGCGAACTGGAGAAGTCGCTCGAGGAGGCGATCTCCGCGCGCGAGCGCGCCGCCGAGGACGAGCGGGCGGCGCACGGCGGCATGCCCGCGCTGGACCACGCGGTGGCCGAAGCGGCGAAGACGCTGGCCGACGTGCAGCAGCGCATCACCGAGATCGAGCAGAACGTGCGCGTCGCCGAGACGCGGCGCGACAGCGTCGGACGCATGCTCGCGCAGCTCGGCGACCGGCGGAAACGCGTCGCGGCCGAGATCGCCGCGCTGCCCGGAACCGACAGCGATCCGATCCGCGAGGTCGAGGAGCAGCTCGAGCAGGAGAACGCCGACCTCGCCGGCAAGCAGACGTCGCTGGAAGCGCTGCAGGTGGCCGTGCAGGCGATGCAGGAGCAGGCGCGCGATGCCGGGGCCGCCTGGCAACGCGAGAGCCGGGCGCTCGCCGACCTGGAGGCGCGCGCCCAGGCGCTGGCCGCCCTGCAGTCGAAGGTCGGCCACGGCAAGGACCGCGACGGCTGGCTCGAGCGCGTCGGGCTCGCGAAGGCCACGCACCTCTACACGGCGCTCGACGTCGCCTCCGGATGGAACGACGCGCTCGAGGCGGTGCTTCGCGAGCGGCTCGAGGCGCTGGAGGTTCCGACGCTCGACCGGGCGCTCGACTGGGAAGCGCCGGAGGCGACGCCGCCGGTGCGCCTCGCCGTCTACGCGGCGGCGCCGGCGCGCCACGGCCCCTCGACGGCGGGCGACGCGCTGCTCGCGAGAGTCAGGATCAAGCGGACGGAAGTCTCTCGCCTGGTCGCCGACGCGCTCCACGGCGTGCGCTGCCGCGACACGCTCGCCCATGCGCTGGCCGACCGCGAGGCGCTTGCCGAAGGCGAGACGTTCGTCACGCCGGCGGGGCACCTCGTGACCGCGCAGTGCGTCACGATGTTCCGTCCGGACGGCGAGCTGCACGGGGTACTCGCGCGTCAGGCCGAGCTCGAGGATCTCGAAGGCCGGCTGGGGTCGGTGCGGGAAGCCGCGGCCGCCGCGCGCGCCGCGCTGGACGCCGCCGAGCTCGAGCAGAAGGCGAATCAGCAGGCATGGCACCTGGAGACGCAGTCGCTCGCGTCGCAGCAGCGGCGCTGCCACGAGCTGGAGCTCGAGCTGCAGCAGTTGAGGCAGGCGGCCGAGGCGAACCAGAAGCGGCGGGCCGAGCTCGCCCGCGACGACGCGGATCTGGTGAACGCGATCGCGCAGGAAGAGGCGCAGCGGGCCGCGATCCTCCGCGAGATCGCCGACATGCAATCGGGCCTGCACGACCGGCTCGCGGCGCGCGAATCCGCGCGTACGGTGCGCAACGAACACGAGGTCGCGCTCGCGCGCGGCCGCGAGCGGCTGCGCGCGACCGAGCGGGCCACGCAGGAGGCCGCGTTCGCGGAGCGCAGTGCGCGCGATCGCATCGCCGACCTCGAGCGCCGGCGCGAGAGCCTCGCGGCGCAGGTCGTGCAGCAGGAGACGCTGCTCGCGCGGCTCTCGGGCGAACGCGACGCGATCGACTGGACGCCGGTCGAGGAGGCGCTGCAGCGGCAGCTCACCGCGCGCGCGGAAGCCGAGCAGGCGCTCGCCGCGGCGCGGGACCGGGTCGAGAGCCTGGGCGCCGAGCTCCGGGCGGCCGAGGAGGCGCGGCTCGCGCGCGAACAGGCCCTCGAACCGGCGCGGACGCGGATCCAGGAGATGCAGCTCAAGGTGCAGGCGGCCTCGCTCGCCGAGGCGCAGTTCGCCGAGCAGCTCGCCGAGGCGCAGGCGGACCTCGCGGGACTGCCGGAGGCGCTGAAGGCCTGGGGCCGCGCATCGACACTGCCCGGCGAGATCAACCGCCTCACCGCGGCGATCGCCGAGCTGGGCGCGGTCAACCTCGCGGCGCTCGACGAGCTCACGCAGGCGCGCGAGCGGAAGGACTACCTCGACCGCCAGGCGGCCGATCTGACCGAGGCGATGACGACGCTCGAGACCGCGATCCGGCAGATCGACCGGGAGTCGCGCCAGCTTCTCCAGCAGACGTTCGACATCGTGAACGCGAACTTCGGCAAGCTGTTCCCGGCGCTGTTCGGCGGGGGGCAGGCGAAGCTCCTCCTGACGGGCGAGGAAATCCTCGACTCCGGCGTGCAGGTGATCGCGCAGCCGCCGGGCAAACGCAACGCGTCGATCCACCTGCTGTCGGGCGGCGAGAAGGCGCTCACGGCGACCTCGCTCGTGTTCGCGCTGTTCCAGATCAACCCCGCGCCGTTCTGCCTGCTGGACGAGGTCGACGCGCCGCTCGACGATCCGAACACCGAGCGCTTCTGCAGGCTCGTGCGCGAGATGTCGGCGGAAACGCAGTTCCTGTTCATCTCCCACAACAAGATCACGATGGAGCTCGCGAACCAGCTCATCGGGATCACGATGCAGGAGCCGGGCGTTTCGCGTGTCGTCGCGGTCGACATCGCCGAGGCGATCGACCTGGCCACGAGCGCCCCGAAGGCCGCGTGAGCGCGTGAGCGCCGCGGGGCCGCTCCGAGGCGACGGCGAACGTCGGGCCGCCCCGGGTTCGCCCGTCCCGCCGGAGAGATGCGCACGTCGTCCGCGCTGCGGGGAAGGTCGCGTCTCCCGCTCTCGGGGGGAGATTCGCGACGCTCGCGCGGCGACGAGCCCGGAAGCGCGGCTTCCAGCGTCCGGATTATCGCGCTGGCCGGGGCTATAATCGGGCCAGCCTGCGACGTCGACTCCCATGCGGCTCACCACGCTCCAGACCGGACTCATCATCGCGGGCGTCCTGCTCGTCGCGGGCGTGCTCGTCTACAACTGGTGGCAGGAGCGACGCGTCCGCCGGCGCATCGAAGGCGCCTTCCGGCCGCAAGCCGACTCGTCCGGTGCCCGGTCCGCGACGCGCGGAGATTCGCGCGTCGAGCCCACGCTCGGCGTCGCCGCTTCCGGCGGCCACGCCACCGATGGCGGGAACGCGGTGCCCGACGAAGCGCCCTTC
>CALDKM010000421.1:0-9495 GCA_937898875.1 uncultured Pseudomonadota bacterium
GCGCTTGCATGGCATGCAAGAGGTCAGCGGTTCGATCCCGCTTACCTCCACCACCGATCGTTCGCGTCCGCTTGCGCTGCGGTTGAAGGCGCGGGCGGACGAGACGGCGGCGTCGAAGCAACGGCGTCAAGGCAACAACCGGGTCCCCATCGTCTAGAGGCCTAGGACATCGCCCTTTCACGGCGGTAACCGGGGTTCGAATCCCCGTGGGGACGCCAGGCCCGCTCGCCTCCGGGTCGCGGCATGCGCAGGAACTCCCTGCCCGGCGCTAGCACCGATCCCGCGCCATTCTCTCCCATCGATGAACGCGACGCCAGACAGCAGCGATTCGGGCGGCCGCGGCGCGATCACGGAGACGATCAAGGCATCCTACGAGGCGTTTCGTTACCTGAGCCATCCGTGCCCGACGAGCCAGCCGGCGCGGGTCGCGACGGTCGCGGCGCTGACGGGTGTCGATGCGCCCGATCCGACTTCCGCGCGCGTGCTCGAGATCGGGTGCGGCGACGGCGGCAATCTCGTTCCCATGGCCGCCGCGGCACCGCGCGGACGCTTCGTGGGCATCGACATCGCGACGCGTCCGGTCGCGGACGCGCGAACCTGGGCCGGGGATCTCGGGCTTGCCAACGTCGATTTCCTCGCCGGCGACCTGCGCGACCTGCCGGCGGATCTCGGACCGTTCGACTACATCGTGGCGCACGGGTTCTACTCGTGGGTCCCCGCGGAGGTCCGCGGCGTGCTGTTCGAGACGCTTCGGGCGCGCCTCGCGCCGAACGGCATCGCGTTCGTCAGCCACAACGTGATGCCGGGCTGCGCGCTGCGCGGGATCGCGTGGAGCGTGCTGCGGCCGCACGTGGCGGACATCGACGATCCGGGTCGCAAGATCGCGGAAGCGCGGGCGATGGCCGAGCGCATGGCGGAGGCGATGGCGGGGCAGCCCGGCCTCGCGGCGGCCCTTGCAGGCGAGTTCCGGGATGTCGCAGGACGCCAGGACTTCGCGATGCTGCACGACGACCTCGCACCGATCAACCATCCGGCGTTCCTGCGCGAGATCGCGGCCGAGGGCGAGGCGCACGGCCTCGCATGGCTCGCCGATGCGGACCTCTACCGCCACCCGGCGTCCGCGTACGGCGAGGCGATGAACGCCTGGCTCGCGGCGGCGGATCGCATGACGCGCGAGCACGTGATCGACCATCTGCGCCTGCGAAGGTACCGGGAGTCGCTGTTCGTCCATCGCGCCAAGGGGGTCGGCACTCCGGTCTCGGCCGAACGGCTCGCGCCGATGCACGTCGGGGCATCGAACGACAGCGTCGAGCGTCACGCGTCGCTGCCGCGCGCGCCTTCCGCGAGCGACCGCTCGCCGGCCGCGGTCCAGAGGATGCTTCTCGACCGTCTCGTCGAGCTTCACCCGGCGACCGTGCCGGTGGCGGACGCGGTGGCGTGGATCTCGACGCGCAGCGGACCGGGCTCGATGCTGGCCCAGCCGGGCAATGCGTTGCGACTGCTCCTGAATGCGTGCTACGTCGGCGCCGTCGTTCCGTTCGCGTTCGCCGTGCCCTGCGTTCGCACCCCCGGCGCGAGGCCCCGCGCATTCGCGCCCGCGCGCTGGCAGGCGCCCCGGCTCGGGATCGTCGTCAACCTGCGGCACGACAGTGTCGTGTTCACCGATCCGGCGCAGCGGCGCCTGCTGCCACTGGTCGACGGCACGCGCACGCGCGACGAGCTCGCGTCCGCGCTCGCGGACTTCGCTCCGGATGCCGGGGATCCCCGGCGTCGCGTCGACGAGCATCTCGCCCATTTCGCACGGATCGGATTGCTCGAGGCGTGACCGGAGTACCGCGCGGATACAATGGCGCGCTCCCGAGACTCAGCACGCGATGGCCACCGGAATCCACGACGACCTGAAGGCCGCCTACGAGGAAGTCGCGTACGTCGGGCGTCCCAACCCCTGGACCCATCCCGGCCGACTCGCCGCGATCGGCTCGCTGTTCGGCCTGGCGCCGCCCGATCCCGCGGGGGCGCGCGTCCTCGAGGTCGGCTGCGGCGACGGCGCGAACCTGCTGCCGATGGCCGCGCGGATGCCCGGCGCGCGCTTCACCGGCTGCGACTACTCGGCGCTGCTCATGGGACGCGCGAACGAGATGCGGCGCGGCCTCGGCCTCGCGAACGTCGAACTCGTCGAAGGCGACCTGCGCGCGGTCTCGGACTCGCTCGGGACGTTCGACTACATCATCGCGCACGGATTCTATTCGTGGGTGCCCGCCGACGTGCGCGATGCGTTCCTCGCGCTGACGAGCCGGCACCTCGCGCCGGGCGGGCTCGTCTACGTGAGCTACAACGTGCTTCCCGGCTGCTTCGTCAGGCAGATCGGCTGGGACGCGATCAAGCTCGAGAACGTCGGCGCGAGGACCGCGCAGGAGCGGCTCGGCGGCGCACGGAGGATCCGGCAGGACCTGACCGAGGCATGGTCCGCGGCGGGCGGCATGGCAGGGCTGCTCGCGTCCGAGTTCGCCGACGACGCCGATCGGACCGACAGCGCGCTCTACCACGACGACATGTCGGGCGTGAACCGGCCCGTGTACTTCACGGAATTCGCCAGACACGCGGGCGCCCACGGCCTCGGTTTCGTCGCGGAAGCGGCAACGGGCACGATGGGGGCGGGGGGGCTTCCGCCGCAGCTGCAGTCGATCATCGCGGCCGCGGACCCGCTTTCGCGCGAGCAGTACATCGACTTCGCGCGTCTGCGGCGCTTCCGGCAGTCGGTACTCGCGACCGCCCGGGACGTGTCGCGGGCGCAGCTCGCGCCACAGGCGCTGGACCGGCTCCACGTCTCTGCCGTCACCGGCGTGATCCAGGATCGGGTCGCGAACGGAACGCGGCCCGGCGTCGATCTCCTGGTCGACGTCCTCGCCGAGCGCTACCCTGGCAGCATCGCCGGTGCCGAGCTCGTCGAAGCGCTGGTCGCGCGCGGCATCCCCGCGAACGAGGCGCGCGGCCTTCTCCTGCGCGGGTGCTTCGCGGGGGCATGCGAGCTGCACGCGGGCCCGATCCCGGTCGCGCAGCGCGTGTCGGAACGGCCGCGCGCCTTCGGCGTCGCGCGATGGCAGTCGGCACGCTCCGACATCGTGACGAACCTGCGCCACGAAGGCGTGCGCCTCGACGAGGACGACGCGCGCCGGGTGCTCGCCGCGGCCGACGGAACGCGCGGCCGCGAAGAGATCGCTGCCGTGCTCGGCCCACGGCCCGATGCCGCACGGATCGCCGGCGAATGTCTCGACCGCTTCGCCTTCACCGGCCTCCTGGAGGCCTAGTCCCGATCGAAAGCGCCGCAACGATGACCGACTTCGCACCTCTCGAGCAACGCATCGCCGCGCAATGGGACGCCGAGATCGTCCCGGAGCTCACCGAATACATCCGCGTGCCGGCGAAGTCGCCGCACTTCGACGGCGACTGGGAGTCGCACGGGCACATCGAGCGCGTGATCGGCGCCGCGGAGCGCTGGGTGCGCGCCCAGCCCGTTCGCGGCCTCGCCGTCGAGATCGTGCGCCTCGCCGGCCGGACGCCGGTGCTGTACTTCGACGTGCCCGCGAGCGGCGGCGCGGGCAACGGCCGCACCGTGCTCATGTACGGCCACCTGGACAAGCAGCCCGAGATGACCGGCTGGCTCGAAGGCTACGGCCCGTGGACGCCGCGCTACGAGGACGGAAAGCTCTACGGGCGCGGCGGCGCGGACGACGGCTACGCGGTGTACGCGTCGCTCGCGGCACTCGGCGCGCTGCAGGCACAGGGACTGCCGCACGCGCGTTGCGTGGGCCTGATCGAGACCTGCGAGGAGTCGGGAAGCTACGATCTGCCGGCGTACCTCGAGGCGCTCGCGCCGCGCATGGGCCGTGTCGACTTCGTGATCGGGCTGGACTCGGGGGCCGGCGACTACGAGCGGCTGTGGCTCACGACGTCGCTGCGCGGCATCGCAGCGGGCACGCTGTCGGTCGAGGTGCTGACCGAAGGCGTGCATTCGGGCGACGCCTCCGGCGTCGTGCCGTCGTCGTTCCGGATCGCGCGCGCGCTCCTCGATCGCATCGAGGACGGCGCGTCGGGGCGCGTCCTGCCGGCGGCGTTCCATGCGCCGATCCCCGCCGAGCGCGTCGCGCAGGCGCGCGTCGCGTCGGGCATCCTCGGCGAGACGATGGTGAAGCGTTTCCCCTGGTCCGGGCGCACGCGGCCGATGGTCGACGAGAAGGCCGAGGTTGTGCTGAACCGGACCTGGCGTCCCGCCCTGTCGATCGTCGGCGCGGACGGATTGCCGCCGATCGCCAACGCCGGCAACGTGCTGCGGCCCGCCACGAAGCTCAAGCTCTCGCTGCGCATTCCGCCGACGATCGACGGCGAGCGCGCGACCGGGGAACTGAAGAAGCTCCTGGAGGCCGATCCGCCTCACGGCGCGACGGTGCGCTTCGAGCCCGACCAGGGCGCGACCGGATGGAACGCGCCGGCGACCGCCCAATGGCTCGCGGATGCGGTCGACGCGTCCTCGCGCACGTTCTACGGCCAGCCGTCGGGCGCGCTCGGCGAGGGCGGGACGATTCCGTTCATGGGCATGCTCGGGAAGCAATTCCCGGAGTCGCAGTTCCTGATCACCGGCGTGCTGGGCCCGAAGTCGAACGCCCACGGGCCGAACGAGTTCCTGCACGTTCCGTATGCGAAACGGCTCACCGCATGCGTCGCGCAGGTGATCGTCGCGCACGCTATGCGGCCCGCGTGAAGCCACGGGCTCGCGGCATCGCGACCCTCTGACACGGCCATGATGCGGTGAGTGCGCACCGAGCTCCGACTGCCGACCGGCGCCGCCGCGTCGTCGTCCTGGCCACCGGCGGCACCATCGCGAGCGAAGGCTCGACGCCGACGCAGGTCGTCGGATACTCGCGTCCCGCGCTGTCGCCCGATGCGCTGATCGCCTCGGTGCCGTCGATCTCGACCGTGGCGGACGTGCGCACCGAGCAGCTCTTCCAGGTGCTCTCGGGCCACATGACGGTCGCGCACTGGCTCACGCTCGCGCGGCGCGTCGACGAGCTCCTCGCACGCGACGACGTCGACGGCGTCGCGATCACGCACGGCACCGACGCGCTCGAGGAGACGGCTTACTGGCTTACGCTGACGGTGCGCTCGGAGAAGCCGGTCGTGCTGACCGGCGCGATGCGACCCGCGAGCGCGCTGTCGGCCGACGGCCCGATGAACCTGTACAACGCGGTCGCGCTGGCGGCGAGCGCGGCGGCCGCCGGCATGGGCGCGCTCGTCACGATGAACGACGCGATCCACGCCGCGCGCGACGCGACGAAGATGCGCACGGCGAGCCCGGACGCGTTCGACTCGCCGGAATTCGGGCCGCTGGGCCGCATGCAGGGTGGCGTCCCGCATTTCCACCGGCGGGCGCTGCGCCGGCACACGATCGCGTCGGAGTTCGACGTGCGCTCGCTCGATTCGCTGCCGCGGGTGGACATCACCTATGGGCACACGGGTGCGACGAGGGTTCCGATCGATGCGCTGGTCGCCGCCGGGACGCGCGGGATCGTGAACGCCGGGGTCGGCCAGGGCGACGTCACGCCCGACGTCCTCGCGGGGCTCGAGGACGCACGCCGCGCCGGCGTCCACGTCGTGCGCGCCTCGCGCGTGCCGGGCGGGACCGTCATCGCGAACGGCGCGATCCGCGACGACGAGCACGACTTCGTCGCCGCGGACACGCTCAACCCGCAGAAGGCAAGGGTGCTGCTGATGCTCGCGCTCACGGCCGCGGACGACCGGCGCGCCATCCAGCGCATCTTCGATCAGTACTGAAGCTCCGTTTCCCGCACCGCCTCGCGCACGGGTACGAACGCGTCGCGCTGCCGCGCGTAGAGCCGCAGCAGCAGCCGGCAGACGTCGAGGTCGAACGCCGGCCGCGCGGGCGCGTCGAGCAGCGCCGCGAGCTCGCCTTCGTCGCGCGCCGTGCCGACCCAGTGCCAGTCGCGCACGACGTGCACGTCGGTGCGGGTTCCGTCGGGGGAGGCTTCGCGCACGAGTGCCGGGCCGGGCCACGGCCATGCGGGAATCGCCTCGTCGGCGAGCGCGGCGAGCAGGCGTGCATCGTGCGCCTCCGCGCCCTCCGCCCCCACGCATGCGCCCTCGCACCTGCGCAGCTGCCGCGCGAAGCACGGCCCGTCGCGACGTTCGAGGCCGAGCCGCGACCAGCACAGGCGGTGCTCGGACGTGAGCGACTGGAGCATCGCGCGCATCGCGCGCTTCGACGAGTACGGCCCGTAGGCGCCGGGGACCGCGGCCGGATCCACGTCGGCCGCCCGGACGAAGTCGGGTCGGCCGTCGTCGCCGATCGTCATCACGCCCGCGTCCTCCTTGCGGCGCAGCGCGCGGTTGTGCGCGGGCATCGCCGACTTGACGAGCGTCGACTCGCGCAACAGCGCGCCGAGCTCGCCCGCCGTCGTCTCGAACTCGATCCGGCGGATCTCGGCGGACAGCCGCGCGTCGGTCTCGTGCTGCCAGTCGCCGCAGAAATGCGCGGCGACGCGGTCACGCAGGTGGACGCTCTTGCCGACGTACAGCGGCAGCGGGTTCTCGCCGTAGAAGAGGTAGACGCCGGGCGCGTCGGGAATCGCGTCGAGCGCGTCGGACGGGAGCTGCGGCGGCAGGCTCGGGATCTTGAGCAGCCGCTTGACCGCCGCCTCGATCTCCGAAGGCGGCAGCGTCGCGTAGAGCTTCCGGACGAACAGCCAGATCGCGCGGGCGTCTCCGAGCGCGCGATGGCGACTGCCCGGATCGAGCCCGTGGCGCGCGATCAGGGCGTCGAGTCCGTGGCTCGCGGCTTCGGGGTCGAGCCGGCGGGACAGCCGCACGGTGCACAGCGCTCGCGGCGAAAAGGGCAGCCCCGAGCGTCCGAGTTCGTGCTTCAGGAATCCGAAATCGAACCTGGCGTTGTGCGCGACGAACAGGCAGCCGTCGAGGCGCTCGGAAACGTCTCGCGCGAGCGACGCGAACGTCGGCGCGCCGCGCACCATCGCGTCGGTGATGCCGGTGAGCGACTGGATGACCGGGGGGATCGGGACGCCGGGATCGACGAGCGACGACCACTCGGAGACGCGCGGCGGCCCGCCTTCCGGGTCCCGGTCGACGCGGACGATGCCGATCTCGGTCACCCGGTCGGCGGCGGCCCGCGTTCCGGTGGTCTCCAGGTCGACGAACGCGAGGGAAGGGGCGAAGAGCTTCACGCCGGGGCAGGGAATCCTGGAGAGGGCTGCAAGGGGCTTGACCGGCGAACGTTCGTTCGTTATGGTAACACCATGTCGAACGATCGTTCCTACCTCGAGTCGCTACAGGACTACTATGCGCGCCACCGCGCGCTGCCGTCCTACGCCTCGATCGGCGGCCTGCTCGGCCTCAAGTCGAAGTCGTCGGTGGCGGCTCTGGTCGCCCGGCTGAAGCTGGCGGGCTTCCTCGACTCGACGCCGGATCGCCGGCTTGCGCCGACGCGCCGGTTCTTCGCGCGGCCGCTCGCCGATTCGCCGGTGCGCGCCGGGCTGCCCGAGCCCGTCGAGGACACGGAGGCCGACGCGCTCACCATCGACGACTACCTGATCGAACATCCGTCGCAGACGGTGCTCGTGCGCGTCAAGGGCGATTCGATGATCGACGCGGGGATCCTCGAAGGCGACCTCGTCGTCGTCGAGAAGCAGCCGTCGGCGAAGAAGGGCGACGTCGTCGTCGCGATCGTCGACGGACAGTTCACGCTCAAGCGCCTCGACGTCGACCGCGGCCAGTTCATCCTGCGCGCCGAGAACAGGGCCTATGCCCCGATCCGCCCCGAAGGCTCGCTCGAGATATTCGGCGTGATGGTCGGGCTCGTGCGCAAGATGTAGTTCTTTGGCGTACCGGGACGCCGGGTCGGGAACGGCGTTCCTCCCGGACGGATCGCCATCGAAAGACCCGCGGGCGCCGGGAAGCTTAAGGCTCGGAACCCGAGGTCCCGGATCCCGAAGACCGCCCGCCCGCCACGCGGTTTCGCCCGGCCGCCTTGGCACGATACATCGCCGCATCCGCGGCCCCCAGCATCGCGTCGGGACCCGGCAGCGACGTGTCGGCGCACCAGCCGATGCTCACCGTGATCGCGAGGCCGGGCGCGATGCCGGACCAGTCGTGGCGCTCGACGGCGGCACGCACCTTCTCGCACGCGGCGCCGGCCGCGTCCGGACCGGTCTCGAGGAGCACGAGAACGAACTCCTCGCCGCCGTAGCGCGCCACGAGATCCGTGTGACGCACCTCGCGGACGAGCAGGTTCGCGATCGCCTTCAGGACCGCGTCGCCGGTCGCGTGCGTCCATCGGTCGTTCACCTGCTTGAAGTGATCGAGGTCGGCGATCGCCACGGTGAGCGTCCGGCCGTAGCGCACTGCCCGGTCGTACTCGTCGCGCAAGCGCTGGTCGAGGCGGCGCCGGTTCGCGACGCCGGTCAGGCTGTCCTCGCGCGTCTGGCGCTCGAGCTCGACGACGAGCCGGGTCTTCTGGGCGTCGGCGGCGGCGAGATCGAGGTTCACGGCCGCGAGCCGTGCGTTCGCCTTCGCGAGTTCGTCCTGCTTGGCGCGCAGCAGATCCGCCTCGCGCTGCGCTGTCGAGACCTGGTAGCGTACCGAAAGCACCTTGAGCCGGCGGTCGGAGGCCTCCGACATCAGCGCACGCTCGATCTCGCGGCTCGCGCGCAGGTGACGAACCGCCTGCGCCGGCTCGCCGCAGCGCTCGTGGAGATCCGCCAGCGCGTCGTGCGCTTCGAGCTCGAACGTGCGCAGACCGTGCCGCTCGGAGGACGACAGCGCGAACGCGAGATGCGCGCGCGCCTCGGCCGGACGGCCGGTCCGGTCGCACACGCGCCCGAGACCCAGCGACGCGTTCACCACGCCTTCGTCGTAGCCGGTCGCGGTCGAGCGCTCTAGCGCCTCGCGCAGCGCGCGCTCGGCCTCGTCAAGCCGGTCCATGCGCTCGAGCGTCGCGCCGAGGTTGTTGAGCGCCCCGGCCTGGCCGAGCGCTTCCCCGGCGGCACGGAAGCCCGCGAGCGCCGACTGCAGCGTTGCGAGGGACTCGTCGAGCCGCCCGAGGTTCTTCAGGTTGATTCCGATGTTGTTGAGCGTACGCGCGTGCTCGACCGGATCGGACTCGGCGACCGACAGCGCGAGGCTGCGCCGGTACCAGTCGAGTCCGTCCTCGGGCCGGCCCGCACGCGAATGCACGACGCCGATCGTGCGCATCGCGGCCGCCTGCGAGCGCAGGTCGCCCGACGCCTCGGCGATCGCGAGCGCGCGCAGGTGATGCGCGAGCGCCTGCGGCGCGTCGCCGAGCTTGTCGTAGACCTGACCGATGCCGCGCAGCGCGTCGGCGCGACCGGCGTCGTCGCCCACCGCCTGGAATCCGGCCAGCGCTTCGCGGTACGCCGCGAGCGCGCCGGATTCGTCGAGCGCGAGTTC
>CALDKM010000422.1:0-9498 GCA_937898875.1 uncultured Pseudomonadota bacterium
CGCCGCCGCGCTGGACTCGCTGCGCGGCGGACTGAAGCGCGCGACGCGCGTCGTCGAGCAGCTGCTGGCCCTCGCTCGCGAGGACCATGCGCCCGCGCGCGCGCCGCACGCCCCCGTCGACCTGGCCGCCCTCGCGCGCGACGTCGTCGCCGCGCACGCCGAAATCGCCGCCGCGAAGGACGTCGACCTCGGCGCGGAGCACCTCGAGGCCCTGGCGGTCGACGGCGACGCGGGTGCGCTCGCCACGCTCGCCGCGAACCTCGTCGACAACGCGCTGCGCTACACGCCCCCGGGCGGACGCGTCGACGTGATCGTCGAGCCGCGCGACGGCGCACCCGCGCTGGTCGTGCGCGACGACGGCCCCGGCATCCCCGCCCCGGAGCGTGCGCAGGTGTTCGAGCGCTTTGCACGCGGCGCGCATGCCGACGCGCCCGGAAGCGGATTGGGCCTGGCGATCGTCAGGCGGATCGCCGAGCGCCACGGCGCGACGGCGTCGCTCGCCGACGGGCCGGGAGGCCGCGGGCTCGAAGCCGTGGTGCGGTTCCCGGGCGGCGCGACCGTCAGTCGATGATCCGGTCCGCCCGCGCGAGCAGCGTCGGCGGAACCGCGATGCCGAGGTCCTTCGCGACGCGGCGGTTGATCACGAGCTCGTGCACGGTGGGCTGCTCGACCGGGAGGTCGGAGGCCTTGGCGCCCTTCAGGATCCTGTCGACGAACACCGCGAGCCGGCCCTGGCTCTCGCGCAGCACGGGACCGTAGGTCATCAGGTTGCCCTTCTCGGCGAATACCGCCCAGCCGGACACCGCCGGAATGCGGTCGCGCCGGGAGTTCGCGGCGAACCGATCGGACATCCCGATCGTGATCCCGTCGGCGAACGCGAGGACGGCGTCCGCGCGAAAGGCGCGCGCGCGCTCGTACGCCGCGTCGACGTCGGCGGCGTTGTTGACCGGGTGATACAGGCTCGCGAGGCCGAGCTGGCCCGCCGCGCGGGTGGCCGCGTCGACCTCGGCGGGCTCGCCGGCATGGCGCGGCCAGCCGACGATCGCGAGGCGCTTCATGCCCGGCATCAGCTCCCTCACGAACTCGATGCGCTTGGGCATGAGCTGGAGCGAGAACAGCGAGACTCCGGTGCGGTTGACGCCGGGCCGCGCGTAGCTCTCGACCACGCCGCCCAGGACCGGGTCCCCGCTGTAGACGAACACGACCGGCAACGCGACGCCGGCGTTGATCATGGGCCGCACCACCAGCCCGCTGCCGGCGACGACGACGTCGGGCCGGCCCGCAACCGCGCCGGCGATCGCGCGGTCGAGCGAGTCGCCTACGCCCCCGCCCCACTGCGTGTCGATCGTCAGGTTGCGACCCTCGACCCACCCTGCGTCGCGCATGCCGCGGCGGAATGCCGCCAGGAACGGGGAGTCGGGATTTTCCGACTCGACCAGCACCAGCGCCACGCGCGCGTGGCGAGCGGTCTGCGAGCGCGCCGGCGGGGCCGCGGCTAGCGGCGCGAGGGCCAGGGCGATCGAAGCGGTGCGGCGGTCCATGGAAACTCCCGAGGGCGAGGCCGCTACCGTACGCGAGGCAGGCCGGACCGGCAATCGCGGAGCGTCGCGCGCCCGGCCCGCCTTCATTCCTGCTTAAGTCTCGGCGTCTATCTTCGCTGGCGTACGGGCCGACTTCCGCGCCCGCGTCACACGCAAGGAGATCTCCATGCAGTCGTCCGTCTTCAAGCGCAGCGCCGTCGCCCTCGCGGTCGCCGGTGCGTTCGGTCTGGGGGCGATCGCGGCCGACCGCCACGGCGCGGCCGCCGAAGCGACCGCCGCGACGCTCGCCGCTCCCGTCGCCGCCCCCGTCGCGGCGGCGTCGCAACGCATGCTCCCCGACTTCGCCGACCTGGTCTCGAAGCAGAGCCCGTCGGTCGTCGAGGTCGCGATGTCGCGCGGCCTCTCGAAGACTTCCGGCCAGAAGGGTCGCGCGCCCCGCGGCCTCCCGCCCGAGCTCGCGCCGTTCTTCCGCGGCATGCCCGACGGCTCCGACGACGGGGATTCCGGCCCCGCACGGGGCATGGGTTCGGGCTTCATCGTCGACTCGAACGGGCTGATCCTGACGAACGCGCACGTCGTCGACGGCGCCGACGAGGTCGTCGTGAAGCTGATCGACCAGCGCGAGTTCAAGGCGAAGGTGCTCGGCAGCGACACGGCGACCGACGTCGCGGTGCTCAAGATCGACGCGACCGGCCTGCCCGCGGTCCGCGCCGGCAGCCCGGCGAAGACGCGCGTCGGCGAATGGGTCGTCGCGATCGGCGCCCCCTACGGCCTCGAGCACACGGTCACGTCGGGCATCGTGAGCGCCAAGTCGCGCTCGCTCCCCGGTGAGACGGTCGTGCCGTTCATCCAGACCGACGCGGCGGTGAACCCCGGCAACTCGGGCGGGCCGCTCTTCAACCTCGAAGGCGAGGTGATCGGCGTCAACTCGCAGATCTTCAGCCGCTCGGGCGGCTTCCAGGGCCTCGCGTTCGCGATCCCGATCGACGTGGCGCTCGACGTGAAGGACCAGATCGTCAGGAACGGCAAGGTGAGCCACGGCAAGCTCGGCGTGACCGTCCAGGAGGTCAATCAGGCGCTCGCCGAGAGCTTCGGCATGAAGCAGCCCGGCGGCGCGCTCGTGGGCTCGGTCCAGAAGAACGGCCCCGGCGCGAAGGCCGGCCTCGAGCCAGGTGACGTGATCGTCAAGTTCAACGACCAGCCGATCAAGCGTTCGGGCGACTTGCCCCCGCTGGTCTCGTCGGTGAAGCCGGGCTCGACCGTGAAGCTCGAAGTGTGGCGCGACGGCAAGCCGGTCGAGCTCTCCGCGACGATCGGCGAACGCGAGACCGGCAAGGTCGCGAGCGCCGACCGGCCGGACGCGGGCCAGGGGAAGCTCGGTGTCGTCGTCCGGCCGCTGTCGTCCGACGAGAAGGCGGCCTCGAAGCTCGCCGGCGGGCTCGTCGTCGAGGACGTCGGCGGCGCGGCGGCGAAGGCCGGCGTGCGCCCGGGCGACGTGATCGTATCGGCCAACCGCACGCCGATCACGAGCACCGAGCAGCTGAAGGGCATCGTCGACAAGGCGGGCAAGGCGATCGCGCTGCTGATCCAGCGCGACGACGCGCAGATCTTCGTACCGGTTCCGCTCGGGTGAGCGGCTCTTCGGGGAATGCAGCCCCGGGGCGGGCCCTCCAAAAGGGGGCCCGCTTTTTCATGTAACACATGACATAGGCCGGATAATGATATGACGTTACTTATATTTCTTATAGTTGCACGAGCGAGGACCGGCTCGGCCCCGTGGAAGCGGCCGGCGCGGCGCGTACCCCCTGCTTGACGCCTGGTGATATTTGCATGATATCATTTTGATACGCGCTTGCGGCGCCCTGCCTGCAGCGTGACCGACGATCAGGAGCCTGCGATGTCACCGACCGCCTCGCCCCGAAACCCCGACCGCCCCGCCCACGTCGAGCGGCCGATCCCCACGTACAACGGCTTCGTCATGCTCGCGATCGGCGTCGCGCTGCTGGCGGCCGCGGCCTGGCAGGTAGTCTCGCTCGTGGGCGCCGGACGTCCGTCGCTCGTCGGCATCGCGACGATCGTGCTGACGGTACTCGTCGCCGTCCTCGTGCTCGCCGGGCTCTACACGCTGCAACCGAACGAGGCTGCGATCCTGCAGCTCTTCGGCGCCTACCGCGGGACGAGCCGGGTACCCGGTCTGCGCGGGACCAACCCCTTCTACACGCGCAGGAAGCTCTCGCTGCGCGCCCGCAACCTGAACGGCGAGCGCCTCAAGGTCAACGACCGGCGCGGCAACCCGATCGAGATCGCCGCCGTCGTCGTCTGGCGGGTCGAGGACACCGCGAAGGCGGCGTTCGAGGTCGACGACTACGAGAACTTCGTCAAGGTGCAGAGCGAGGCGGCGGTCCGGCACCTCGCCTCCGCGTTCGCCTACGACGAGGACGACACCGGCAGCCGCGCGGGCGAGCCGACGCTGCTCGGCGCGGGCGACGTCGTCGGCCGGGCACTCGTCCGCGAGCTGCAGGCCCGGCTCGACCAGGCAGGCGTCGTCGTCGAGGAATCGCGCCTCACCCACCTCGCCTACGCGCCGGAGATCGCGCAGGTGATGCTGCGCCGGCAGCAGGCCGAGGCGATCATCGCCGCGCGCCAGAAGATCGTGCACGGCGCCGTGTCGATGGTCGAGATGGCGCTCGCCGAGCTCTCGGCGAAGAAGGTCGTCGAGCTGGACGACGAGCGCAAGGCGGCGATGGTGCAGAACCTGATGACGGTGCTGTGCGCCGAGAGCGACGTGCAGCCGGTCATCAACGCCGGCACCCTCTACACGGGCTAGCGAGGCGCCGATGAACCGGGCCCTCACCTTCGTGCTCGCCGGCTTCATCGCCTGCTCGGCGGCGATCGTCGTCGTCACGTCGGGCGGCCTGCCGGAGCGCGTTGCCACGCATTTCGCGTTCGACGGCCGCGCGAACGGGTGGATGACGCGCCACGCCTACGCGTGGACGATGGGCATCCTCGCGCTCGCGCTGCCGTTCGGCGTCTGGATCTCGGCCGGCTGGCTGCCGCGGCGCTGGCCGAAGCTCGTCAACGTGCCGTTCCGCGACTACTGGCTCGCGCCGGCGCGCCGCGAGGCGACGCTCGACCGGCTCGAGAGGATGGGTCTCGTCATGGCCTTCCTGTCGGCCGCGCTCATGGCCGCGGTGCACGCGGAAGTGCTCGAGGCCAACCGCCGCACCCCTCCGGCCGCAGGCGACGGGATGGCGTGGGTCGCCGGCGCCTTCGTCGTCGCGATCGTCGCCCTCATCGTCGCGACGGCGTGGCGATTCCGAGTCCCGAAGGGCGCCCGGCGGTGAGCGCGCGCAAGGCGTTCCTGCTGCGCCTGGACCCCGCGGTCTGGACGGAGCTCGAGCGCCTCGCGCAGGGCGAGCTGCGAAGTGTCAACGCGCAGATCGAGTTCCTGCTGCGCGACGGGCTGGCGAAGCGCGGGATCGTGCCGAAGCGCGGCGTCGCCGACAAGCCGGGCGACGGCGGCGAGGACGAGTAGTCAGGCAGGCGCGAGCACGCGCGCGAGGAACGCGCCCACCACGCGGACCTCCGCGTGGCTCGCCTCGTGCTCCATCGGATAGGCGTGCCACTCGACCTTCCAGCCGCCCTGCTCCAGCGCGAGGCGCGACGCCTCGGCCCATGCATACTGGATCACCGGGTCGCGCAGCCCGTGCGCCATCAGGATCGGCACGGCGCGGTTCGCGTCCGAGGCCTCGCCGGTGAGCGACGCCGGGTCGACGAGGTAGGTCGAAAGTCCGACGATCCCCGCAAGACGTTCGGCGTGGCGCAACCCGGTGTAGAGCGCGATCACGCCGCCCTGCGAGAACCCGGCGAGCACGATGCGCGAGGCCGCCACGCCGCGCGCGCGCTCGGCGGCGATCATCGCCTCGATCCGCGCACGCGACGCGCGCACGCCTGCCAGGTCGGCGCGCGACGTGAGGTCGGCCGCCCGGATGTCGTACCACGCCGGCATCACGTAGCCCTGGTTGATCGTCACCGGCATCGACGGCGCGTGCGGGAACAGGAAGCGCACCGACAGCGACGGCGGCAGCGCGAGCTCGGGCACGATCTGCGACCAGCCGTGGCCGGTGTCGCCGAGACCGTGCATCCAGATGACCGACGCGTCGGGATCGCGTCCGGTGTCGATCGTGACGGCGGGAAGGAGCGGCGTCGGGGTCATGGTCGCGGCAAAGATTGAGGTGAGGGGGTCCGAAGCGTGCGGACGGACGACGTCAGGCGCGGGCATGCATGCGCGCCACGCTGTCGACGATGCCGGCGACCTCGTCGTCGGGAAGAGGCGGCCTGCAGCGCAGCCGGTTCCATCCCAGCAGCAGCTCGAGCGCGACCTCGACGTCGACGCCGTGCCACATCAGGTGGCCGGCGAGCGAAGTGAGCGTGTTGTTGCGCATGCCTTCGCCGATGTCGGTGCGGACGACCTCGCGCCAGTGCGCCAGCGGCTTGCCCGGATGCGCGCTGCCCGGCCTGAGCGTGTCCTGCAGCCACGCGGGCATGGGCGCGACGGCGGTCTCCCCCGGCGCGCGTCCGGTCGCCCACGCGTAGCGGCGCCCGCTCGCGTGCATCGACGGCGGCGCGACGACGCATCCGCCGTCGCCGCGCACGTCGATGCCCGGGAACAGTCCGACGCGATTGGGCACGGTGCCGCCCGGGTGCGCGAAATAGAGGTGGCGTCCGCCTCCTCCGGTGATCGCCTCGACGGTGACCGGCAGCGGGCCGTGCTCGACCTCGAGCCGCTTCAGGCTCTGGATGCCGTCGTGGCCGGCGTCGACGTCGATCACGGCGATGCCCGAGATCGCGCCGGTCACGACGCCGACGTTCGCGTCGCGGCGGTGCCGGAACCAGCTCTCGACCTCCTGCCGGGAGGCGCGACGATTCTGGAACTCGAGCCACGCGAGCCCCGGCCGCTTGCTGCGCGCCTCGAACGGGATGACCGACCAGCCGTGCGCCGCGTACGCGTGCGCCGCGTCGAGCGTCGCGATCACGTCGCGCGGGTCGGGGCCGCGGCTCACGGGTACGCCCGACGGAACCGGTCGACGAACAGCGGGACCTCGTCCGCGCGCAGGTGGTTCACGCCGGCCGCCGCCGCGCGTCCGCCGCCGCTCGCGAACGTGCGACACAGCCGGTCCGCGCCCGTCGGCGCGGCGAGCGGCGCGCGCACGCTCGCCACGTAGCCGCCCGCCGGCGATGGCGTCAGGATCGCGTGCGCCCGGTCCGGATGACCCTGCGCGAGCTCGTTGGCGAGCGCGCCCCGCACACGGCGGCTCCATGCGGCGTCGGGCAGCGCGTAGACCGCGCCGCCCCGCTCCACCAGCTGCGGCGCGATCGCGCGGGCGCGCTCGAGGTCGTCGCGCCGCGCCCCGCGGATGCGCTCGAAGACCGGCTCGTCGCGCATGAAGGCGAACGGGTCGGCGCAGCGAGCGAGCGTCAGGTACATCGCCGCCGGCGCGATCACGACGTCCGCGTCGCAGTCGCCGTACGCGTTGTACGCGAGGCACTCGCCCAGCTCCCGCAGTGCGTCCGTCTCCAGCGCGGTCAGTCCGTGCGACGCCGCGAGCGCCCGCGCCGGCCCGTGCAGGTTGTCGCCGAACGCCGCGGCGACCGCCCACGGACGCCGCGTTCCGCCCAGGTAGCGGTCGACGAGGATGCCGCTGCACACGCCCGGCGACGTGTCGATGTGCGGCTCGAACGCCGGGTGCGCGATCGGATCGCCGGCGTAGTGGTGGTCGAAATAGCGGACCGGGACGCCGCGCGCGAGCAGCGCCAGGACGGCGCCCCGATTGGCGTCGAGCGAGACGTCGAAGACCGTCACCGAGTCGCCGGGGCGCGCGTCGACGCGGCCGACCAGCGCCACTTCGCGCTTCAGGCCCGTGACGAGGACCGACGCACGCGGCTCGGCGAGGCGCAGCTGGTGCAGCGCGAGCAGGCCGTCGGCGTCGCCGTTGAATACGTCGTAATGTGTCATCGATCCGATGCCGGGGACTCGCGTGCGAGGATCGTCGGCCTTCGGCCCGACGCCTGGTCGGCGATTCCCGCACCCGCGGGCCGGCGCCGCTCGCCAGCCATTCTAGGGCAGCCGCAGCCGCGCGCGGACCTCGCGCCACGCTTCGGGGTCCGGCGCTTGCGCGAGCGGGGCCTCCGCGTCGTACGCGACGACGGCGCCCATCTCGTCGGGCGCGAGCGGCTCCTGGGTCGCGACCTGGCGCGCGAGCACCGCGAGATTCGCCTCCGACGCGTCGGTGCCCGCGAGCGAGCGGGCGACGATGCGTCGGCGCAGCGTCTCGGGCTTCGCCGCGAACGCGAGGATCGCGAACGGCACGCGGAGCTCGGCCGCGAGCGAGCGCGCGAGGTCGCGCTGCCAGCGCTTCAGGAACGTCCCGTCGAGGATCGCGATGCGCCCGGAGGCCACGACCGTCCGCGCGTGATCGCAGACCCGCTCGTAGGTCGCGCGGGTCGTCTCCGCGCCGTAGAGCCCCCCCTCGACGTCCGATCCCGACCGCGCCTGCGCGGCGAGGCCGCGCAGGCGCTTGCGCTCGACGTCGGTGCGCAGGCGCACGGCGCCGACCTGCTCGAGGAACGCCTGCGACCGCGTCGTCTTGCCCGAGCCGGACAACCCGTGCGTGACGACGATCCCCGGGTGTCCGCTCCCGGCACGGCGCACCGCGAGCGCGACGTACCCGTCGTACTCGCGGTCGACCGGTCCACGCGCGTCGGGCGCCGCGAGCTGCCGCGCACGCAGCGCCGCCACCTTCGCGCGCACCAGCGCCCGGTAGACGACGTAGAAGGAGAGCATCTCGAGGCCCGCGTAGTCGCCGGTGATCGACAGGTACGCGTCGACGAACCGGTGCGCGAAGTCCGGCCTCCCGCGGTCCTCGAGATCCATCGCCGTGAACGCGATCTCGCTCGCCACGTCGATCCAGCGCAGGTGCGCGTTGAAGTCGATGCCGTCGAAGACGACGATCTTCCCCTCGACGCGCGCGACGTTGCCGAGGTGGAGGTCGCCGTGGCATTCGCGGACGAACCCGCCGGCGAGGCGCGCCTCGATGGCGCCGCGCAGTGCGGCGAATTGGCTTTCCGTCCAGCCCCGCAGTGCGGCGAGGGCTTCGCGTTCGGCCGGATCGCCGCGCAGGCGCTCGAGGTGCTCGAAGTTCTCGCGCGCGTAGGCGAGCACTTCGTCCGGCGAGCCGTAGCCGTCGGCGGGACTCGCGACCGCGATTCTCGAGTGGAAAGCCGCGACGATCGCCGCGAGCGCGTCGACCTCCCGAGCCGAGAGCTCGCCGCGCTCGATCTCGCGGGCGAGCAGCGACTCCTGCGGAAACTCGCGCATCCGCACCGCGAACTCGATCGGCGGCCCGGCGCCGCCCGGGGACGGTCGCTCGACGGTGCCGGCGATCGGCACGACGTCGAGGTAGACGGCCGGCGCCAGCCGGCGGTTGAGCCGCAGCTCCTCCTCGCAGTAGCGCCGCCGCAGCGCGAGCGTCGAGCAGTCGACGAAGCCGAGCGAGACCGCCTTCTTGATCTTGTACGCGTACCCGCCGGCGAGCAGCACGTACGAGATGTGCGTTTCGATCACCCGCACGCCGGCCCCCAGCGCATCGCGCAGTGCCGCGACGAGGCGCGTCTGGTCCGCCAGCGTGAGCTCGATGGGCAACGGTCGGCCTGGTCCGGTGCCTCAGCGCCGCTTCCGGTACGTGCCGACCAGCTTCGCGCTCGCGAGCACGTGGCCGTGCATCGCCTTCTCGAGCGCTGCCTTCGTCGGGGCGCCGAGCGAAGCCGGCAGCGCCGCTTCGAGCGCGTGGAGCTCGAAGAAGTGGCGGTGGCGGCCGATCGGCGGGCGCCGGCCGCCCCGGCGGGTCCGGCGCCAGTCGTTCGTTCCCAGCTCGGTGCCCGGCGGCAGCGCCGATGG
>CALDKM010000423.1:0-6461 GCA_937898875.1 uncultured Pseudomonadota bacterium
GAGGATGCGTTGCAGAAGTAACCACTAACCTGTCCGCGGAAGCGGGGCAATTCCACATCGGTCGTAACGACGCTCACCGTCGTCCGATTGCCGTAAGCGTCGATGCTGCCGAGCGGCATCGACGTCGTCGTGGTCGCGAGCGCGCTGCCGTCGAGCTCGAACGATTCCTCGACCGACTGCGTCACGTGGGCCTGGTAGACGGATGGATGGGGAGGCGTCGAGGCGACCGGCGTGCAGTTGGCCCCGTTGCACGTCTGCGAAATCCGCGATTCCCAAGTGTTCTGCGAGCGGTTGACCAGACGCAGATTGCCGCCGAACAGGGTCGCGGCACCGTTGAAGGCGGCAACGTCCTTGATGTCGGCGCTGTAACCCGCCGCGGTCGGCGAGTACTTGCGCATCACGCTCGCCCGCCCCACCTCGGCCCACTTGGAAGCGTAAGTGTCGACGCCCCCCGCCGGTCGGGTGAACTCGGTCTCGGTAACGATTCCGACGCCATCCCGGCTGCGCACTTTCGCGAACCCGTACAGCCCAGTATTCAACTGGCGTCGAATTCCCATCGCATGTACTCACGCAGCTGCGATACTACCGAGGCCCAATCTTCTCCCTCCATGCCGGCCAAGACCTCGAATACTGCGTCCCTTACTTTCTTCGGGTCAAATGCGGGCAGCATCAACGTCTTCCCTGTCCATGCATATCCGCCGGGACCCATGTCCTCTGCTGTGACACCGATCCTGACCGTGAATTCGAAGAGCTCATCGCCTTCGCCGGGGTCCGGTCCAAGGACCGCCTGGACAGTGACCTCCGAACAGCAAGGCAACAGTTGCTCTAGAGGCAAGCCGCTGGTCAGCGTCAGTTCCCGCAACCGTGCCTTCATGGTAGCCGTATGGTCAGGTGCGCATTGGACATTGCACGCCCACTTTCGGTATTGATGCGCATGAAGTTCGCCTGGTACTCGCCCCATGTCGGCTTCATGGTGGGCGGTCGGTAGACTTTGGTGCCGTCTAGACTTAGCCACGCGCGTCCGCTCTCAGAAACCCGATAGCCAGGCCCTACCCAGGCTTTGCCGAGCGCATTGGCGTCGGCGATACTGTCAACAGCGCCGACGGAGAAATTGCCGAGGCGGCTTCCCGCTTCCCGCAGGAGGCCGACCTGCTCGGCATGGGCAGCCTGGCGCGCTGCCAGGCCCAGTTGCCCACCGCGGCCTGCGAGCCCCAAGCCAACCGATGCAGCATCTAAAATTTCCCAGCCCGTCCAACTTCCATCCCCCCATAATTGATTGTGGAGCAAGGTGCCGGCCTTGTAGCCCGGACACCAGTCGTACATGAACTGCTCGAAATCACTCGTGCAGTTTCCGTGCGCGCAGTGGTTAAAGAGATACTGAACGAGGGATGGTTAGCAACTTCAGGAGCTCCAGATGCGAGAGAACCGCGAGCGCAACGCTGTACCAGTCCTCGTTGTTCAAGCAATACGTATCTCCTCCAGGGACGATGCTTTGAATCGGAATGCGCTTGGGGTTGCTTCCTCCAGCAACGAAGTGTAGCTGCACGTTGCCATGTTTGCGTGTTAACGCAATATCCGTCCACTCAAGTATGACGGGATATGGTGTTTCGCAGATTGGTGTAGCAGAAACTAGCACGTCGGCTGCCATGCGCCTTTCGATTCGAGCAAACGAGAGCGAATCCGAAATGCGCTCAAACAGGTCCACTAGCCGTGAAATCGTGATGGTGTTCGGCGCCGGCACAATGCCGTCTACTCGGCCTTTGATATCTCGAACTTCCCCCTGTTTCTGCGCCATAACCAGGCTTCGCCAGTGGTCTGCCAACAGTCGGTCCTGGAACGGCATCCGATGATAGAGGATGAAATTGGGATCGAGCACCCCGGAGGCGTGCGCCTTATTGACCCTTTCGAAATTGCCTTTGTCAATCTCTCGCTGTAGAAAGTCTAGGTATTGCGACCGCAGAGCATTGGGACATGCCAATCTCACCTCCGCAGACCAGTATCGCGGCAATGCCAGATATTCCCGCAAGACCTCATCCAAATAGCTATCGTAGCTACGTTCGGCGGCTCCTCTTTCCCGCGTACCTTCGATGAACGCGAGGACCAATCCCGGGACATGGAAGCCCAGCGCCGCAAAGCTCCTACGGCGAGCAGCCAAACCGCGCACCCACTGAACCATTGCGCCGTCCGGCGAATTGGAATCAGCAGCGCGGGTCACGCTCAATTTCCGAAGGGGTGGTCGTTGCGCGGACGAGGCAGTAGTACCGGATTCAGCACGGGTACGCGAATACGCATACCGGGAGAATCGAACACGGGGCTGTAGACGATGAGGCCGGCGCCGACGTTCGTGTACCGGTAGGAACCAAGCTTGCCCTGCAACTCGAACCCTCCGCCAACGGACATGTCGACTAGGTCTCCGCCCCTCACAAGTCCGGTGTCCGTTGTGTAGTTGCGAATCGCCACTTCGCCCAGGATCCGGCCTGCAATGCTGTCGCGTTTTATCTCCCAAATCTCGTTCGGTGCTCTGCCAATATCGAAACGTCCATCGACCTCGAGTGCTCCTAAGTACTTAGATTCGGTTATGTAGCCGAGCTTGTCGTAGTACCGTTGCAACGCCTGATGCGCATCGAATCCGTACCGGGCGAGTTCTGGATTGTGCGCCCAGTCGTTAAAGAGATACCCGAACGCCCCGGTGACGGCGCCGTTCTCGAACGTTCCTCCGGCCGCCAGCGAGCCAAGGCCGCCGGCGACCGAGTGCGCGGCGACGCGGTAGGCGAAGTTCTCTCCTCCGGCGGCAATGACCGGCCCGGCCAACTCGGAGAACGCCCCCGCCGCGGCCTGCCGGCCACAACTGCCGCCCGCCGCCGCTCCCGACGCGCAGCCTGCTACCGCATGCAACGCCATTCGCCCGGGCTCGCCGCTGCCGAATCCGGCCATGCTGCCCATCGCCGTTTCGGCAAGGCTTCCCGCGGCGAAGAACGCCCCCGCCGAAACCGCTCCGGCCACGGCACTCTCGATGTTGCCGCCCTGAATCCCGCCGGCCGCGAATCCGCCGGCAACCACCGTAGCCGCCTTGCCCACCGCGACCGCGTCGGCGACTACCGCGCCTTGCGCGGCGGCGATCTCCCCCATAACGCCCCCGACGAAGGGCGCCGCCCATGCCGCGAACGCGCCAACCGCAATCGCCGCGATCGGCTTGCGCCACTTCGTCCACCAACTGTACCCCGACGGGTCGGTGAACGAGAGCGGGTTGTTCCTGACGTAGCTGTAGCGGTTGTAGTTCTGCGCGTCGTACGGGTCCTGGATCAGCGGGTCGGCCGCGAGGAAGCGTCCGGTGACCGGGTCGTAGACGCGCCCGTTCATGTGCACCAGGTTCACCTCGGTCAGGTGCTCGTGCCCGGTGAACCCGCGGTCCTCCGCGCGCGGGTCGGCTTGTACGACCTGCGTCCTGTCTCCCCACGCCCCGAAGCTCGCGCTCTGCTTCAGGGTACCCGTCTGGTCGACCTCGCCCACCACGCTCCCCAGGTGGTCGGTCATCCAGTAGCGCGGCGCCGTGGTCCCGTCGCTGCGGCTCGTGTAGGTCCCGGCCGGGCCGTCGGGGGTCTGGATCCAGTGGCGCCGCTCGGTCACTCCGTCGCTTCGCGTCAGCTCCTCGTAGCTGCCGAGGTACCAGGTGGTGGTCGTGCCCCCGGCGGTGGTCGAGGTCTCCTTTATCCGCTTGTGCGCGCCGTCGTAGACGTAGAGCCTCAGGTGCCAGACACGTGCCAGGCACGCGCCCGACACCGGGGGTTGCCGTTCAGCGCGCCGCGTCGACCGCGCGAGCCGCCATCACCGACACGAGGTGCGCCCGATAGGCGGGCGACCCGTGCAGGTCCGAATTGAGATCGGTCGCGCTGACCTTGACCGCCTTCGCGGCCGCCGCCGTCCAGCTCTTCGCGAGCGCGTCCTCGATCGGCTTGCAGCGGAACACCGCCGACGCCGCGCCGGTCACCGCCACGCGCACCCCCGAGCCCGTCTGCGCGACGAGCACGCCGACGAGCGCGAAGCGCGACGCCGGGTTCGGGAACTTCGCGTAGGCGGCCTTCTTCGGGACCGGAAAGCTCACCGACACGATGATCTCGTCGGCGCCGAGCGCGGTCTCGTACATGCCCTTGAAGAAGTCGTCGGCCGCGATCTTCCGCTTGTTGGTGACGACCGTCGCCCCGAGCCCCAGCACGCCGGCCGGCCAGTCGGCCGCCGGATCGTTGTTCGCGAGCGCGCCGCCGAGCGTCCCCATGTTGCGGACCTGGCGGTCGCCGATGCCTTCCGCGAGCGCCGCGAGCGCCGGGATCGCGCCCTTGACGACGTCGGACGACGCGACCTCCGCGTGGCGGGTCATCGCGCCGATCGTCACGTGATCGCCCTCGCGGCGGATGCCCTTGAGCTCGGCGACGCCCGACAGGTCGACGACGTGCCCCGGCTGCGCGAGCCTCAGCTTCATCGCCGCGACGAGGCTCTGGCCGCCCGCGAGCGCCTTGCCGCCGGTCTTCGCGAGGAGGGCCGCCGCGTCGGCGACCGACTTCGCGTGGTGCAGTTCGAATGCGTACATATCGCGTCCCCTAGCCTTTCTTCGCGGACTGGATCGCCTGCCACACGCGGTGCGGCGACGCCGGCATGTCGAGGTGCCTGACGCCGAGCGGCGCCAGCGCATCCATCACGGCGTTCATCATCGCGGCCGGCGAGCCGATCGCGCCCGCCTCGCCGCAGCCCTTGGCGCCGAGCGGGTTGTGCGTGCACGGCGTCACCGTCGTCGCGACCTCGAACGACGGCAGGTCGTCGGCGCGCGGCATCGCGTAGTCCATGTAGCTGCCGGTCAGGAGCTGGCCGCTCTCCTTGTCGTACACGCCGTGCTCGAGCAGCGCCTGGCCCAGGCCCTGCGCGAGACCACCGTGCACCTGCCCCTCGACGATCATCGGGTTGATGATGTTGCCGAAGTCGTCGCAGGCGGTGAACTTCGCCACGGTGACGACGCCGGTGTCCGGGTCGATCTCGACCTCGCAGATGTGCGTGCCGGCCGGGTAGGTGAAGTTCGTCGGGTCGTAGAACGCGGTCTCGTTCAAGCCCGGCTCCAGCTTGTCGAGCGGGTAGTTGTGCGGCACGTAGGCCGTGAGCGCCACCTCGCCGAACGTCTTGCTGCGGTCGGTGCCCGCCACCGTGAACTTGCCGTCCTTGAACTCGATGTCGCCCTCGGCGGCCTCGAGCAGGTGGGCGGCGATCTTCTTGCCCTTGTTCACGATCTTGTCGAGCGCCTTGACGATCGCCGAGCCGCCCACCGAGAGCGAGCGCGAGCCGTAGGTGCCCATGCCGAACGGGATCCGGCCGGTGTCGCCGTGCACGACGTCGACCGCGTCGACCGGGATGCCGAGCCGCGCGGCGACGATCTGCGCGAACGTCGTCTCGTGCCCCTGGCCGTGGCTGTGCGATCCGGTGAACACCGAGACGCTGCCGGTCGGGTTGACGCGGATCTCGCCCGCCTCGAACAGGCCCGCCCGCGCGCCCAGCGCACCCGCGACGTTCGACGGCGCGAGGCCGCAGGCCTCGATGTACGACGAGTAGCCCATGCCGCGCAGCCTGCCGCGCTTCGCGCTCTCCGCCTTGCGCGCCGCGAAACCCGCGACGTCGGCGATCTCGCGCGCCTTGTTCATCGACGCGTCGTAGTCGCCCGTGTCGTAGGTGAGCGCGACCGGCGTCTGGTGCGGGAACGTGCGGATGAAGTTGCGGCGCCTGAGCTCGTCCTGCGGAATGCCCATCTCGACCGCGGCCTGGTGCACGATCCGCTCGACGACGTAGGTCGCCTCGGGCCGCCCCGCCCCGCGGTACGCGTCGACCGGCGAGGTCGTCGTGAACGCACCGATCACCTCGGCCCAGATCGCGGGCGTCGTGTACTGCCCGGCGAGCAGCGTCGCGTAGAGCATCGTCGGCACCGACGAGCCGAACGTCGACAGGTACGATCCCATCGACGCGATCGTCTTGACGTGCAGGCCGAGGAACTTGCCGTCCTTGTCGAGCGCGAGCTCGGCGTGCGTCACGTGGTCGCGGCCGTGCGCGTCGGACAGGAACGCTTCGCTGCGCTCGCCGGTCCACTTGATCGGCCGGCCGACGCGCTTGCTCGCCCAGACGAGCGCCGTCTCCTCGCCGTAGAGGAAGATCTTCGAACCGAAGCCGCCGCCGACGTCCGGCGCGATCACGCGCAGCTTGTGCTCGGGCAGCCCCAGCACGAACGCGCCCATCAGCAGGCGCTCGACGTGCGGGTTCTGGTTGGCGACGTAGAGCGTGTAGCTGTCGTCGGCGCGGCTGTAGCTCGCGTTCGCGGCGCGCGGCTCGATCGCGTTGGGGATCAGCCGGTTGTTGACGATGTCGATCTTGGTCACGTGCGCGGCCTTCGCGAACGCGGCCTCGGTCGCCGCCTTGTCGCCCAGCCCCCA
>CALDKM010000424.1:0-6805 GCA_937898875.1 uncultured Pseudomonadota bacterium
GTCTCCGCCCTTCTCGCCTGTCCGGGTCCGGTCCCGCTTCGACGAACTGGCTATTAATTTAGATATTAAATGTTGCCTTGTCAAGCTTTTCTTCCTCCCGTCCCCCCGACCCTGCGCCCGCGGCCGCGCGGACTCGTCCGAATGGCCGATGGCGCCTCCGCCGCGGGCCCGTGGAGGATCGGGCCATGGCCCAGGATCCGGTCGGAACCCTCCCCCGGCGCGGACGGCCCCGCCCGGCGGGCCTGACGCTGATCGAAGTCGCCGTCGCTCTGGCGGTCCTGACGATCGTCACCACGCTGGCGCTCCCCGTCTGGAGGCACTGGATCGCCCGCCAGGAGCTCGCGAACCGGGCACAGGCGCTCTCGACGGCGCTCACGCGCACGCGCACGGAGGCGATCAAGCGCGGTCACCGCGTGAACGTCTGCAAGAGCATCGACGCCGCCACCTGCGCCGACGAGGGGGACTGGACGCGCGGCTGGATCGTCCACGGAGACTACCGCGCCGAGGGCCGGCCGCCCGACGGCGAGCCGCCGATCGCGCGCGACCCGCCGGTCGTCGCCCCGATCACGGTCGACGGCAACGGGCCGGTGGACGATTACGTTTCCTTCACGCCGCTGGGAGAGCCGAGGCGCCTGTCGGGCGCGCTGCAGATGGGCACCTTCACCGTCTGCCGTCCGGGACACGAGGCGATCCAGGTCGTGCTCGCCGCGACCGGGCGCGTCCGCACGATCCGGACGCGCACCCGGTGCCCCTGAGGGGCGGGCGCGTCGAGCGACGAAGCGCGTTGCGAGGCCGCTGGCCGCTGCGCACGCCGATCCGGCCGTTCGGCGGCGCCGAGCTCCCCGGGGGTGCCCTCCGCGGGCGAAGTGTCGCCGCGCCGACACGGCTCGCGCCGTCCGTTCCCCCTCGCGCACCTTTGGTCGGACCCCGTTTGAACGGGTCGTCCGCACCGCCTACCATCCCCTCTGTCGAGAAGGATATCGCCATGGACCAGACCCTGCCCCGCTTCCGCGCACGAGGCTTCACGCTCATCGAGTTGATGGTGACGGTGGCCATCGCGGCGATCCTCGCGTCGGTCGCGATCCCGATGTACCGGGACTACGTGATCCGCGGCCGGATCATCGACGCGACCTCGAAGCTCTCGGATTTCCGCGTCCGGATGGAGCAGTACTTCATGGACAACCGGACCTACGCGAACGGCGCCGCGTGCGGCGTCGCCGATCCCAAGGACACCGACGACGCCGGGTTCACGATCGCGTGCAAGGACGCGACCGCGACCGCCTACACGGCCACCGCGACGGGCAAGGAATCGAAGGGCATGAAGGGCTTCGAGTACCAGATCGTGGCGTCGGGGGCCAAGAAGACCAGTGCGGTCCCGTCCGGATGGACGGCGAAGGACGACTGCTGGGTCACCCGCAAGGACGGGAGCTGCTGACCGTGCCGCTCGTCGCCCCCCGCGCGCGACAGTTCGGCCTGTCGCTGGTCGAGCTGATGGTCGCGATCTCGGTGTTCGCGATCCTCGCGACCATGGCGTTCCCCGTCTATTCGACCTGGCTCGCCGGCCTGCAGGTGCGCACGGCGACGGAATCGGTCGTCGACGGCCTGCACGTCACGCAGGCCGAGGCCGTCAAGCGCAACCAGGCCGTCCGCTTCGTGCTCGACGCGACCGAGGGATGGGAGGTCCAGCTCGTCTCCGACGACAGCGTGGTTCGCAAGGCAACGATCCGCGAAGGATCCCCGAAGGTCAAGATGACGGTCGCGCCGGCCGGGACGACGACGGTCGTGTTCGACGGACTCGGACGGGTGCTCGACAAGGACCAGGCGCCGCTCGCCGATCGCGTCACGATCGACGTCGAGACGAGCACGAGCCTCACGGACGTGCGCGCGCTGCGCGTCGTCATCGACACCGCGGCCGCGACCGGCGTCGGCATCCGCACCTGCGACCCCAAGCTCGGCGCCGGCGATCCGCGCGCCTGCCCGGCGTGACCGCGACCACCGCGATGTTGCCCGCCACCACCCGCCTCCGTCCCCGCGTCCCGTCGCGACGTGGTCAGTCCGGCGCGTTCCTGCTCGAGGCGCTCGTCGGCGTGATGATCTTCGCGTTCGGCATCCTGGGGCTGGTTGGCCTGCAGGCGCAGGCGATCCGCAACACGAACGACCTCCAGTACCGCGGCGAGGCCATCCAGATCGCGAACGCCGCGATCGGCCGGATGTGGACGATGGACCGCACGAAGCTCGAGGCGTTCTATGAGGGTGACGCCGGCACCGGCGGCGACGGCTATGTCGCGCTGGCCGAGGCCGCCGAGCGGCTGCCGGGCGTGAAAGGCGTCGACGCGCTCGCCCCGACCGTCGTCGTCGAGGCCGGCCCGTCCACGACGAGCAACCTCGTGACCGTGACGATCCGCTGGCAGCTCCCCGGAGAGGCGACCCCGCACCAGTACGTCGGCGCGGTGATGGTCGGCCTCAACTGACGGTGGACGCGCATCGCCTTCGCCGCGCACGCTGGTCCGCGTCCCGCCAGCGGGGCATCTCGCTCATCGAGCTGATGGTCGGCGTCGTGATCGGTTTGATCGCGATCCTCGTGATCTACCAGACGTTCGCGGTCGCGGAAGGCGTCAAGCGCCAGACGATCTCCGCCGGCGACGCACAGAGGACCGGGTTGGTCGCGATGTACCTGCTCGGGTCCGAGCTCGGCAACGCCGGCAGCGGGATCATGCTCAACCAGGACGACCTCGCCACCTGCACCGACACCAAGGACGTCGCCACCACGCTGCGGCCGTTTTCGGTCATCGTGACACCGGGCGCCGACGACGACACGCCCGACAGCTTCGTCGTCAACTACAGCACGGCACGCTCGGTGGTGACGCCGTCGGTGTTCATGTCCAAGACCGACGCCGGCGGCACGACCTACACGGTGCAGAGCCCGACCGGCTTCAAGGCGGGAGACATGGTCGTCGGTATCACCGGCGACGGCCGCTGCGAGCGCAGGACGATCACCGCGGTGTCCGCCCCCGATGCGAACGGCAACGTCGTGCTCACCCACGCGGGGTCCACCTACGAGTACCTGCCGACGATGCGCCTGATCAACATCGGGCCGGCGACGACGACGCAGCGCGTCCGGTACGACGTCGCCAGCGGCGTGCTGCGCAGTACCGACCTCGTCACCGCCGGCGCCGTCGCACAGCCGCTGTCGTCGTCGATCATGAACATGAAGCTGCAGTACGGCGTCGACACCGACGGCGACGGGAACGTCGACACGTGGGCCGCCCCGACCGGCGACTACGCGGTCGACAAGGTCCTGGCGTACAGCGGTGCCGAGCTTCGGCGCATCAAGGCGGTGCGCATCGGGATGATCGTGCGCAGCGACGAGTACGACCGCGACGCGCCGACCTTCGCCTGGACGCTGTTCGAGTGCACGGCCCAGGAGAAGGTCGACTACACGTGCCCGGACGCAATCAAGGGCACGCTGCCGGCCAACTACAAGTACCGCGCGTACGAGACGATCGTCCCGCTGCGCAACCCGATGTGGAACCGCTGACCATGAGCCGCCATCCACGCCACCCCTCGCCCCGCCGCACGCAGTCCGGCGTGGTGCTGTTCGTCGCGCTGATCGTGATGGTGGCGCTGTCGATCGCCGGCATCGCGTTGATCCGCTCGGTCGACACGGGGCTCTCGGTCACGGCAAACCTGGGCTTCCGGCAGGCGTCGATCCCGCCGTCGACGTGGGCGGTCGAGAACGCGATCTCGGCGATGTTCGAGAAGAAGGAGATCGACCTCGAGAAGCCCAAGCTCGACAAGAACTACTACCCGTACCGCTTCGAGATCAAGAACGGCGGCAAGGCCGAGGACGATATCGGCGTGCCCTACGACCTGCAGGGCGTGAAGCCGGACAACTACCCGTCGACCTTCGTCACGGAGACCGACAAGGCCGGCAACACGATCCGCTACGTGATCGAGCGCATGTGCCTCGACGAGGGGCCGGCCACGGCCGCGAACTGCGACATGTCTCCGCCGAAGAAGTCCGAGGCGACGACCGCGATGGAGCTCGCGAAGCCCGAGATGGTCCGCGTGCCCTTCTACCGCCTCACCGTCCGCGTCGACGGGCCGAACAACACGACGACCTACGCGCAGGCGATGCTGCGCTGACCGCGCCGCCGACGCCATGGAGCCCCCCGTGAACTCCCTCCCCCGACCGCATTTCGCCCGCCGCGCGCTCGCCGGCCTGCTGGCGTTCCTGATCGGCTTCGGGCCGCTCACACCGATGGCGCTCGCTGCGGAGACGCCGCTCGCCGACGGTCCGATCAACGTCAGCATCAAGGCCAAGCCGAACATCGTCTTCACGCTCGACGACTCGACGTCGATGAACCTCGACTTCCTGCCCGACTACGTCGTCGTCGACTCGCTCACCAACGCGCCGACCACGCATTGCCGCTCGAGCACCGGGCTCACTGGCTGCGGCAACACTGGCAGCGCGACGATGCCGCAGTACGTCTACGCGGAATGGGGAATGCCGACCGGCACCGGTGCCCCATGGCCGACGAACTACGGGAACAGCAGCAACGGGCCGCCCGCCGTGATGAGCGCGGCGTTCAACGCGATGTTCTACAACCCGTCGGTCACCTACTACGCGCCGCTCAAGTACGACGGCACGTCGTACCCGGACATGAACGCGGCCAACACGACGAACTGGCAATACGTTCCCGCCGACCCGTTCCTGTACCCGGCGAAATACGTGAACCTGCGGAACAAGGTGAGCGTCGGCGTCTGGTGCAACACGGATTACGCGGACAAGGTCACCAACGGGGACGGCACGACGATCAAGGGCGACCACTGCCGTATCAACGGCTTCCCCTACGACGCGGGGGCGAACAGCGCGCCGAAGGTCAACGGCGACTACAACTACCCCTACGCGAACTACTCGGGCGCGAAGAGCGCGTCGTATTTCGCGTACAACGACAAGCGCGTCTGGTGCGACTCCGCGAAGATGAACACGACGACGTCGTCGCCGTCGTCCACCTGCCAGGCGTGCGCGAAGGTTTGCCCGGTTCCGCTAGAGGACCGGCCAGTCGGATGCGACCCGGGATGCAAGAATCCCGCGGAGTGCACCGTGTGCACCAAGCAGTGTCCCGTCGCGACCGTGACGCCCGATGACTGCGGCTCCAAGGTCTGCACGTCGCCGGCGCTGACCTGCGGCACGGGGCAGCGCTGCGTGAGCTCGTCCGGCGGGACGAGTTACGTGACCGCCTGCAACACGGTCATCGCGCTCGCCACCAGCCCGTCGAAGGGCAAGACCTACGAGCAGGACGCGAACGGCGTCGGTGACGTGTGTCGACGCAACAACTTCACCTACGGGGCCACGTCGGCTGGCGGCTGGACGTACCCGAGCGGCAGCTACACGCGGCAATCCGGCTCCTGCGGCGCCGTCACGTCGGCGACGATCTACCGCCACTATTACAAGAGCGCCGTCCAGTGGTGCAACCAGCAGCTCACGACGTCGAGCTCGAACGACAAGTGGCGCGGCTACGGCAAGGGCACCTGCCAGGCCGAGAAGACCGCCACCTACAAGTACCCGAAGTTCGTCAAGGCCGGCGCCGACCTGGCGACGGCGGTCGACAACTACGACTACGACAACGCGGCGTTCGAGCTGGTCGAACTCAACTTCATCGGCAAGAAGATCATCGTGCGCAACGGCACGCCGGTCGACTCGATCACGCACGACCTCGAGGACGGCGAGACGATCACGCGCGGCACGTCGGGCGACACGCCCGAGGCGAGCGAGCTCGTCAACTACGCGAACTGGTTCGCCTACTACCGGACCCGCATGCTCGCAGCGAAGACGGTGACCTCGCTCGCGTTCACCGACCTGACCGACAAGTTCCGCGTCGGCTTCCACACGCTGTCGAACGTGCCGGCCACGACCTTCCTCACCCTCGCCGACTTCACCGGCGGTTCGGGCAACCAGCGCGACCTGTGGCACCAGAAGCTCTTCGGCGTGACGGTCCCGATGGGCAACGACACGCCGCTGCTCGACGGCGTGGTCCGGATCGGCGAGTGGTTCAAGTCGGCGTCGGGCACGCACCCCGATCTGACCGGGTCGACCAACCCGATCAACCTGTCGTGCCAGAAGAACTACCACATGATGTTCACCGACGGGTACACGAACCAGCCGGCGAAGCCCACGGTGCTCGTGGGCAACGTCGACGGGGCCGCCATCCCGGCGAAGTCCGACGACACGATGCCGGTCTCGATCATCGACCTGATCCCGGGCACGGCGTGGCCGAACAGGCTCAAGGAAGGCGCTACCGCCGTCGACGACTCGCTGGCGGACTACTCGCTCCACTACTGGCTCAAGGATCTGCGCCCCCCGACGTTCGACAAGTCGGTCGCCGAGAACAACGTGCCGGCGACCGAGAACGACCCCGCGAAGTGGCAGCACCTCAATTTCGCCGCGCTGTCGCTCGGCACCGAGGGCGTGCTGTCGTCGCTCAACGTGAAGAAGACCGAGGACCAGATCGCTGCAGGCACCACCAAGTGGACGACGCCGTCGCCGACGGTCTATCGCCCGGGCGTCACCGGCGTCGACGACCTGTGGCACGCGGCCGTGACGGGACGCAGCCAGTTCGTCAACGCGCGTGACCCGGCCGAGCTGCAGGCCGGCATGGCCTCGATCCTCAACGAGATCAAGAACCTCCAGGCCGCGCGCGCGGGGGTGGCGTTCTCGAGCGTCAACTTCACCAAGACCGACAACTACATCTACCGCGTGACGATCGAGCCGGGCTGGGGAGGCACGCTCACGAAGGTGCTG
>CALDKM010000425.1:0-46342 GCA_937898875.1 uncultured Pseudomonadota bacterium
GGGCAACCTGCCGAAGTCTCGCGCGCCGGCGCGCGGCGCGCTCCGCCCGCGCTGCCGTCGCGCGAGCGATGACGGCGGCGGGCTGAACGTGCGTCCGGAGAGTGCGGCCGGCGCGGGTCGGACGCCGGCGAGCCGTCGCGCGATCGCGGGCATAATGGGAACTTCAGGAGCGGACGGGCGGTCGGAACGCCGGTCCGCGATCCCTTCCTCAGGAGTCCCCCGATGATGTCCAGCCTTTCGTTCCGGGCCGCGATCGCCGCGGCCGCGCTGGCCGTGGCCGGCGCGCCGCAGGCGCAGACCGCCGCGCCGACGCCCGTCGCGCCGCAGAGCGCCGCACAGCCCAATCCGCAGGCGACGACGCCTTCGGCCGGAGCGGGCGCTGCCGGCGCCGAAGTCCCCGCGACGTCTGCCGTGCCTGGCGAGCGGCCTCCCAAGCGCGGTACCGGCAGGAGCAACTACATGCCGGCCAACCCCGACGCGTCGCCGATAGTTCCGGGACAACCGCCGAAGAGCCGGGCTGGCAATGTGGGCTCGCAGGGCAACGCGCAATCGCCGGCGGGAGGCCAGGGGAACGGCGCCAAGGGCGGCGGCCGGGGCAAGACCGATCCGCGGCCGATCGGGATGGGGCGCGCTTTCAAGAGTCTGCAGACGCAGGACGAATACGCGGCCTATTCGGTGAAGGCGAAGGCGGTGAAGACCTACCCGGAGTGCAGGGCGCTGCTCGAGACGACGAAGAAGGAACTGGAGCCTCGCGCCAAGGCCGAGAACAAGCCCATGACCGTCAACCCGACCGAGATCTGCGACAAGGCGAAGGAGCGCGGCCGACTCACCGATTGACCTGGCGGCGCCCGTGCGAGGGTGCCGCGGGCGCGGCGCGCCCCCGACGGGACGGGCGCGAGGGAGGCAAGGCGGCTCGCGCCCCGGCTTCCGGGCGCTCGAGACGGGCCCGAAAATGCAACGGCCGGCGAACGCGGCGGAATGCCACGCGTGCCGGCCGTTTCGACGCGCCGCGTCGCCGCGGCGCACCGGTGAGGCCTATTACTTCAGGTGATTCGAGATGAGCTTGGTCATCTCGAACATCGACACCTGCGCCTTCTTGAAGATTTCCTTCAGCTTCGCGTCGGCGTTGATCATGCGCCGGTTGACGGAGTCCTGGAGCTTGTTCTTCTTGATGTACTCCCAGACCTTCTTCGTCACCTCGGTGCGCGGCAGCGGGTTGCCGCCGATGATCGCGGCCAGCGACGACGACGGCGTCATCGCCTTCATGAACGCGGCGTTCGGCTTGCGCTTGCCTGCGGCCTTCTTGGCGGCCTTCTTGGCGGGAGCTTTCTTCGCGGGGGCCTTTTTCGCCGGGGCCTTCTTGGCGGCAGGCTTCTTCGCGGCCGGCTTCTTGGCAGCGGGCTTCTTCGCGGCGGGCTTCTTGGCAGCTTTCTTGGCAGTAGCCATGGTTCTCCTTCCTGTCGAACGTGGGCGAGCGGACGATGCCGATCACACTGAAGCGGCCCTCCTGTCATGGGTACCCCGCTCCATCGGCGGCGACTATACCGCATTTTCGCAGGGCGCAAGCGCCTTTTTCATAGGGAGAATCGGGTCCGCGCGCCCGGCGCGCCCCGTGTGCAACGCCCGCGGGTCCGCTCGGGCGACGTCAGCCGCGCCAGCGGGGCGCTTGTCCCCGCGCGCCGACGGTGCAAGACTCGTCCCGGTCACCAGCTGTTCGGATCCCCGATGACGCTCCCTCGACTCGCTCTCGTCGCCGCATGCGTTCTCGCCGGCATCGTCGCGTCGCGGACGTCGCTCGCGCAGCCGATGCCGATATTCGACGCGCACCTCCACTACAACGACGAGGCGCTGGAGCCGTTTCCGGTGTCGTCGGTCCTCGCGCTGTTCCGGGAGCACGGCGTGAGGACGATCCTCGCGACGTCGCGCCCGAACGGCGGAACGCGCGCGCTCGCGGAAGCGGCGCGAGCGGCACCCGCGTCGGCCCCGCGCGTCGTGCCGTTCGTCCGTCCCTACCGCACCCACGCCGACCGCGAATCGTGGTTCCGCGACCCCGCGATCTACGCGCTGATCGAATCCGAGCTCGAGCGCGACATCGGATGGCGCGGCATCGGGGAGTTCCACGTGTTCGGCGCCGCCGATGCGGGGACGCCCCAGGTGAAGCGCATCGTCGACCTCGCCGTCTCGCGAGGGCTCTGGCTGCACGCCCATTGCGACGAGGCGGCGCTCGAGGCGCTCTACCGGCACGATCCGCGCGTGAAGATCGTCTGGGCGCACAGCGGCTTCACCGTGGCGCCGGCCCGGCTCGCCGAGTGGCTCGATCGGCACCCGACGCTGATGGGCGAGCTCTCGTATCGCTACGACGTCACGTCCGACGGCCGCATGAACGACGCGTGGCGCGCGCTGTTCGTCCGCCATCCGGGCCGGTTCCTGCTCGGCTCGGACACCTGGATCAACGACCGCTGGTCGCGTTACGGCGAGATCGTCGCGATCTACCGCGCGTGGCTCGCGCAGCTGCCGCTCGACGTCGCCGAGGCGATCGCGCACGGCAACGGCGAGCGGCTGTTCCCGGGACGCTGACCGCGGTACGGTCGCCCGGGCGGTCGCGCGCGCCGGTCGACGCCGGCGCGGCCGGCCGCGCGGTGCTAACATTCGACTCGGCGCCGCGGCGGCAGGGCGCCGCCGTTCCGATGGACCTCGCGACCCTCCGCAGCGAATACATGCGCGCGTCACTCGACGCGGCGGACGTGCACGCCGATCCGTTCCGCCAGTTCGCGAGCTGGTTCGACGACGCCTACGCGTCCAAGGTCCCCGAAGTCAACGCGATGACGCTCGCGACGGTCGGCGACGACGGCCGTCCCTCGGCGCGCGTCGTGCTCCTGAAGGGCGTCGACGCCCGCGGGTTCACGTTCTACACGAACCTCCGCTCGCGCAAGGGGCGGGAGATCGACGCGAACCCGCACGCGGCGCTGCTGTTCTTCTGGGTCGAGCTGGAGCGCCAGGTCCGCATCGAGGGCACGATCGAACGCGTTCCGGATGCCGAGAGCGACGCGTACTTCGCGAAGCGGCCGCGCCTCGCCCAGGTCGGCGCGTGGGCCTCGCCGCAGAGCGAGCCGATTCCCGACCGCGCCTGGCTCGAGCACGCATTCGCCGAGTCCGACCGCCGCCATCTCGCGCAGGGCGGCGAAGCGGTGCAGCGGCCGCCGCACTGGGGCGGCCTCATCGTCGCGCCCGCGGCATTCGAGTTCTGGCAGGGTCGCCACTCGCGGCTCCACGACCGCATCGTCTACCGTCGCGAGGGCGACGGCTGGTCGATCGGGCGGCTCGCCCCGTGACCGACCCGGCCCGGTCGCGGCGTCGCGCGTTCGCGGCGCTGCTGGCGCTGGGCATCCTCAACCATGTCGCGCTGACCGGCGCGCGCGTCGACGTGTCGCTCGACGCGCTCGCACGCGGGGCGTCGCCGGCGACGGTCGGACTGCTGATCGCGCTCTTCGCGATGCTGCCGATGGTCTTCGCCGTCGCGATCGGCCGCTACTCGGATCGCGTCGGCGCGGGCACGCCGATGGTCGCCGGATCGGCCGGGCTCGCCGCGTCGATCGCGCTCCCTGCGCTCGCGCCGGGCTTTCCGGCGCTGTTCGCGTCCGCGGCGCTCGCCGGACTCTCGTTCACGACGTTCCAGGTCGCGCTGCAGCACGTCACCGGCGAGGCGGGCGACCCGGGCAAGCGCGTGAAGCGCTTCTCGCTGCTCGCGCTCGCGTTCTCGGTCTCGGGCATCGTCGGGCCGCTCTTCACCGGGATCGCGATCGACCACGCGGGTCACCGTGCCGCGTTCGCGCTGCTCGCGGTCGTGCCGCTCGTTCCGCTGGCGGCGCTGCTGTCGCGGCGCGTGGCGCTGCCCGCGCCGCGGGCGCGCGAGGAGCGCGCGAGCCGCAGCGGGATGCTGGACCTCGTCCGCCACAGGCCGATGCAGCGCCTGCTGGCGCTCAACGCGCTGTTCGCGCTCGGCTGGGACCTGCACACGGTGTTCGTGCCGATCGTCGGAGCGCAGCTCGGCCTGACCGCGAGCCAGATCGGCGCGGTGCTCGCGGCCTTCGGGCTCGCGACGTTCGCGGTGCGCGTGGCTCTGCCCTGGGTCGCTTCGCGCGCGAGCGAGACGCAGGTGCTCGCCGCCGCGCTCTTCCTGTCGGCCGGCGCCTACGCGGGCTTTCCGTTCGCGACGGGGGCCGGCACGCTCGCGATGCTGTCGTTCACGCTGGGGCTGGGCCTGGGCGGCGGCCAGCCCGTGATGATGTCGCTGCTGACGACGCGTGCGCCGCCCGGCCGGATGGGCGAGGTCGCCGGGCTGAGGATGTCGCTGATCCAGACGATGGCGGTGGCCGCGCCCCTCGCGTTCGGCGCGCTCGGAACGACGCTGGGCCTGCTGCCGGTGTTCTGGGGCGTGGGCGCCTGCCTCGCCACCGGAGGCGTCGTGGCGCGCCGCGGCGCCTGAACGCGACCGAAGGGCCGTCCCGAGGTCGCCGTGCCCCCCGGGGGGAAGCGAACGACGCTCGCCTCGGGGGGATGTCATCCGCGCGGCCGAAGGGCCGTCCCGAGGTCGCCGTGCCCCCCCGGGGGGAAGCGAACGACGTTCGCCTCGGGGGGATGTCATCCGCGCGACCGAAGGGCCGTCCCGAGGTCGCCGTGCCCCCCGGGGGGAAGCGAACGACGTTCGCCTCGGGGCGTCACCGTGTCGGCGTGCGACGCTTGAGCCGTTCGAGGAACTGCTTGCGGAACTTGGCGACCTTCGGCGCCACGACGCCCATGCAGTACGGCTGCGCGGGATTCTGCGCGAAGTAGTCCTGGTGGTGGACCTCCGCAGGCCAGAACGTCGCCGCGCCCGCGATCTCGGTCACGATCGGCGCCGGCCACAGTCGCGCGGCGGAGAGCTCGCGCACGAGCGTCTCCGCGACGCGCATCTGCTCCGGCGTCTGCGCGAAGATCGCGGACCGGTACTGCGTCCCCACGTCGTGCCCCTGCCGGTTCCTCGTCGTCGGGTCGTGGATCGCGAAGAACACGCCCAGCAGGTCGCGGTAGGAGAGTACCGACGGATCGAACGTCACGCGCACGACTTCTGCGTGCCCGGTCGTGCCGCGGCACACGGCCTCGTAGCTCGGCCGCTCGGTCGTGCCGCCCGCGTAGCCCGACTCGACGGCGGTCACGCCCTCGAGCTCGCGGAACACCGCGTCCAGGCACCAGAAGCAGCCGCCGCCCAGCACGGCGGTCTCGTGAGCGTTTCGATCCATCGTCGCCTCCTAGCGCGGGATGCCCATCGTACTCCGCCGGCCCCGAGGAGGCTCGTCGAACGGGCCTCGCATGGTCGACCGCGCGCGTCGGGACCTTACGCGATCGGCGATAATGCCGGGCAGAGTCCTCCGGCGTTCGTCGCGCGACCGGCCGGCCCGCGCGGCACTCCCCCACGACAGTGATCGCATTCCTCCAGGGCGTCGCCTCCCGTCTCAAGGGCATCCGCCTCAACGCCACCGCTTCCAGCCTCGCGTTCACGACGCTGCTGGCGCTCGTGCCGCTCGCGACCGTTGCGTTCGCCGTCGTCTCGCAGTTCCCCGCGTTCGAGAAGGGGCTCGCGACGCTGGAGGACTGGCTCGTGCGCGTGCTCATGCCGGGGAGCGGGACGGTCGCCGTCCGCGAGTCGATCAGGGGGTTCGCCGAACAGGCGGCGCGGCTCGCGCCGCTGACGGTGGCGTTCCTCGCGATCACCGCCGCGATGCTGGTCGCGACGATCGACACGGAGATCAACGCGATCTTCGGCGTACGGCGCAAGCGGCCGCTCGTGCGGCGCGTGCTCGTCTACGGGATCGGCGTGACGCTGGGACCGATCCTCGCCGGCGCGAGCATCTCGGCGACGACCTGGCTCTTCGCGCAGTCGCTCGGGACGGTACCCGTGCGCGAGTCGCTCGCGACGCTCGTCGGCAGGCCGCTGTCCTGGCTCGTCGCATCGTTCGCGCTCGCGCTCGTCTACCGGATCGCGCCGTACTGCGCGGTGCGCTGGCACCACGCGATCGCCGGGGGGATGCTCGCCGCCGGCGGCCTCGAGGTCGCGAAGGCGTGGTTCGCGTGGTACGTGACGCACGTCCCGACCTACCGGCAGATCTACGGCGCCCTCGCCGTGCTGCCGCTGTTCATGCTGTGGCTCTACGTGTGCTGGCTCATCGTGCTGGTCGGCGCGGCGATCGTCGCGACGCTGACGCCCGGGAGCAGGCGCCCGACGGACCGGTGATGCAGGCAGGCCGGACGTGCCCGCGCGCACGGCGCCCCGGCGGGGCGCGCCTTGCCGAAACCCGGGCCAGAGGCTACAGTCCCGCGGACTTCGCTCCCGGGAGAATCGCAACGTGTGGTCGTTGATCCAGGCGGCCGGATGGCCCATCTGGCCGCTGCTCGCGGCATCGGTGATCGCGCTCGCGCTCATCTTCGAACGCCTCTATTCGCTGCGGCAGACCGTCGTGGCGCCGCCGGGGCTGGTCGACCAGGTGCTCGCGGAGTTCCGGCAGACCGGCGCGACGCCGGAGCTCCTTTCGAAGACCGCCCGCCGGGCGCCGCTCGGCCGCCTGCTCGCGGCCGGCCTCGCGAACGTCAAGAGCCCGCGTCCGGTGATGAAGGAGGCGATCGAGGAGGTCGGGCGCGTGGTGATCCACGAGCTCGAGCGCTTCATCACGACGCTCGGCACGATCGCCGCGATGGCGCCGCTGATGGGCCTGTTCGGGACCGTCGTCGGGATGATCGAGATCTTCGGGTCGCAGACGGCCGCCGGCAGCAACCCGATCCAGCTCGCGCACGGCATCTCGATCGCGCTCTACAACACCGCGTTCGGCATCGTCGTCGCGATCCCGGCGATGATCTTCTACCGCCATTTCCGCGCCAAGGTCGACGCGCTGGTCGTCGAGATGGAACAGCAGGCGACCAAGCTGGTCGACCTCGCGCACGGCGAGCGCCTGTGAGCGGCGGGGAAGGACGCCCGTGAACCTGCGCGGCAACCGCGTTCGCGAGGACCCGGAGATCAACTTCATCCCGTTGATCGACGTGCTGCTCGTCATCCTGATCTTCCTGATGGTGACGACGACCTACCAGCGCTTCGCCGAGCTGCAGATCACGCTGCCCGAGGCCGACGCGGATCCTTCGAAGGAGCGCCCGCGCGAGGTCAACGTCGGCATCGACGCGCAGGGCCGCTACGTGATCGACCGGACCGTGTTCACGTGGACCAATGCCGCGGCGCTCGCCGACGAGCTCAAGCGCTCGGCCGGGCAGGCGAAGGACCCGGTGATCATCATCAGTGCCGACGCGAGCGCGACGCACCAGTCGGTCGTCAACGTGATGGAAGCCGCGCGGATGGCCGGGCTCGTGCACATCACGTTCGCGACGCAGTCGTCCGGCGGCGCGAAGAAGTAGCGGATTCCCGGCGGCCGCCCCGCCGGCCACGCCCATGGCATTCGCCGACCGGCTCGTCACCGCGTGGTACGCCCCGCGGCTGACGCCGCTCGCGGCGGCGCTCGCTCCCCTCTCCGCGATCTATGGCGGCGTCGTCGCCGCCAGGCGGGCGCTCTACCGGCTGCGCGTGCTGCGCGCGACCCGGCTGCGCGTGCCCGTCGTCGTCGTCGGCAATCTGACGGTCGGCGGCTCCGGCAAGACGCCGCTCGCGATCGCCGTCGCCGACGCCCTGGCGGAACGCGGCTGGCATCCCGGTTTCGTGAGCCGCGGCTACGGCCGGCGTGCCGACGCGGCGCGCGTCGTGTCGCGCGACGACGATCCGGACGATGCGGGCGACGAGCCCCTGCTGCTCGCGGCGACCGGTCGGGCGGTCGCGGTGGGCCGCCGGCGCGCGGAGGCTGCCGCGCTGCTGCTCGAGTCGGATCGTTCCTGCGACGTCGTCGTCGCCGACGACGGACTGCAGCACTATGCGCTCGCGCGGGACGTCGAGATCGCGGCGGTCGACGGCGCGCGCGGATTCGGCAACGGATGGCTGCTGCCGGCGGGACCGCTGCGCGAGCCGGCGTCGCGCCTGGCCGAGGTCGACGCGATCGTCCGGCTCGTGGAGGAGGATGCGTGGCGCGCGACCGGCGAGGGACGCGACACGCTGATGGCGCACGAACCCGTGCGCTGGCGCAACCTCGCGGATCCGGCGCGCACGGCGGACCCGGCGACGTTCCGGCCCACGTCCGCCTGGGCGGTCGCGGGGACGGCGGTTCCCGACCGATTCTTCGCGCTCCTGCGCTCGCTCGGTGTCGAAGCGCGCACGCGGGCGTTTCCCGACCACCACCGATACGCGCCGGGCGACTTCGTGCTGCCGGAGGCGAAAGCGATCCTGATGACCGCCAAGGACGCGGTAAAATGCGCGCATCACGCGGACGGGCGCTTCTGGGCGCTCGACATCCGCGCCCGCATCGACCCCTCGCTCGTCGACCGCATCGAGGAGAAGCTTCCGTGGACGCCAAACTGCTCGAGATCCTCGTCTGCCCGGTGACCAAGGGCGCGCTCGTCTACGACCGCGAGAAGCAGGAGCTGATCTCGGTGTCGGCGAGGCTCGCCTATCCGATCCGCGACGGCATCCCGGTGATGCTCGAGGACGAGGCCCGCCGCCTTTCGCCGGAGGAGGCCGACGCATTCCGTCGGCACGAGGGATGAGGAACGACGGGCGCGTCGCCGGCGCGATGCGTCCGGCGGAACGGGCCGGCGGCACCCGCGCGCCGCGGCGACGCGAGGACGGGACGCGGCACGCCGTCGCGTAGCGCCGCCGCGCGAAATCCATGTTCACCGTCATCGTTCCCGCCCGCTACGCCTCGACGCGCCTGCCCGGGAAGCCGCTCGCCGACATCGGCGGCAAGCCGATGGTCGTGCGCGTGGCCGACCGGGCGCGCGAAAGCGGGGCGGACCGCGTCGTCGTCGCCACCGACGACGAGCGCGTGATGGCGGCGGCGCGCGAACACGGCGTCGAGGCGCTGATGACCCGTGCGGACCATCCCACCGGCACCGACCGCCTCGCCGAGGCGGCTGCGCTGCTGGGGCTCTCGCCGGAGGCGATCGTCGTGAACGTCCAGGGCGACGAGCCGCTGCTCGAGCCGGAGCTGATCCGCCGGATGGCGGAACTGCTCGCGCGGCACGCCGACGCGTCGATCGCGACGGCCTGCCATCCGATCGACGACGCGGCGGAGGCGTTCAACCCGAACGTGGTCAAGGTCGTGCGCGACGCGAACGGCTACGCGCTCTACTTCAGCCGCGCGACGATCCCCTGGGCGCGCGACGCGTTCGCGGCGGGTCGCGAGGCGCTGCCCGAGGACCTTCCGATTCACCGTCACTACGGCCTCTACGCGTATCGCGTCGGTTTCCTGGCGACGTTTCCCGCGCTAGCTCCCGCGCCGATCGAGCGCTTCGAGGCGCTCGAGCAGTTGCGCGCGCTGTGGCACGGCCACCGGATCGTCGTCGACGTGACGATGGGCACGCCGGCGCCGGGAGTCGACACGCCCGAGGACCTTGAGCGGGTACGCATGATCTACGCCGCGGCGCGCTGAGCCCCCGACTTCGGTCGCCGCGGCCGCCTTCTCCCGGGATCCCTTGATCCGGCGCAATTGACCGTGCGCGCCCGTTGCATGGACAATCGGTCGGGCCGGCGGCCCTGCGGACCCGCCCGATGTCTCTGCATTGCCGTCCGCACAGCCTCATCGCGTCCACGATCATGCGACTGATCCTGCTGGGGCCTCCCGGGGCCGGCAAAGGCACGCAGGCCGCCTTCATCACGGCGGCGTACGGCATCCCGCAGATCTCGACGGGCGACATGCTTCGCGCGGCGATCAAGGCCGGAACCCCGATGGGCCTGGAGGCGAAGAAGGTGATGGACGCCGGAAGGCTCGTGTCCGACGACATCATCGTCGGGCTCGTGCTCGACCGCCTGAAGGCGCCCGATTGCGCGAAAGGCTACCTGTTCGACGGGTTCCCGCGCACGATCCCGCAGGCCGAGGCGATGAAGCGGGAAGGCGTCGCAATCGACGCCGTGCTCGAGATCGACGTTCCGGACGCCGCGATCGTCGAGCGGATGGGCGGGCGCCGCGTGCACGTGGCGTCGGGCCGGACCTACCACGTGCGCTTCAATCCGCCGAAGGTCGCGGGGAGGGACGACGTCACCGGCGAAGCGCTGATCCATCGCGACGACGACCGCGAGGACACCGTGCGCGAGCGCCTCGCCGTCTACCATTCGCAGACCAAGCCCCTCGTTGCCTGGTACGCGAAGTGGGCCGCCTCCGGCGATCCGCGCGCACCGCGCCACCGCAAGGTCGACGGCATGGGCGGCGTCGAGGCGATCCGCGACGCGTGCCTCGCGGCGCTGAAGTCCTGAACGCCGGCGTTCCGCTGGTCAGCGTCGTCGTGCGGAGCATGGATCCGCCGACGCTGCCGCGCGCGCTCGCGTCGGTCGCGATGCAGGACCACCCGGCGATCGAGGTCGTGCTGGTGGCGGCGTGCGGACCGTCGCACCGCCCGATCGACGCATCCGCCTATCCGTTCAGGCTGAACTGGGTCGTGCGCGACGGCCCGTTGCCGCGTCCGGCCGCCGCGAACGCCGGCATCGAGGCGGCGACGGGCGACTTCGTGACGATGCTGGACCACGACGACGAGTTCCTCGAGGGGCACCTGTCGGCGCTCGTCGCGGCGCTCGGCGCGGATCCGGAGGCGGGCGCGGCCTACACGCGGTTCGAGGTCTGCGAGCGGGGGGCCCTGTTCACGACGGTCGGACGGCCGTTCCACCGGATCGCGCTCCTCGAGAAGTCGTACATACACCATTCGGGACTGCTCTACCGGCGTTCGCTGCTCGACACCGGCATCCGCTACGACACCGCGCTAGACATCCACGACGACTGGGACTTCGTGCTGCAGCTCGCCGAGAAGACACGCTTCGTGTTCGTCGACCGCGCGTCGTTCCGCTGGCACGCCGACACCGGCACCTCCGGGGGCGGGGGGCTGGGGAACTTCGATGCCGAGAAGTTCTCGCGACAGCACGACTACGTTCGCGCGAAATGGGCGCAGGTGTACGAGCGCTGCGTCGCGCAGTACCGCGACGCGATGGACCGCGCCGCCGCGCAGGCCGGCGCGAGCGATCTCGCGGGGGCCGAGGCGACGCTTCGGGCGCTCGAGCCCGAGGCGGGCGACGATCCGGACCTGCTCAACCTGCTCGCGATGGTCCGGCACCGCGCCGGCGCTCCGCGAGAGGCGGCCGCGCTGATGGAGCGCGCGGTGCGCGGGCGTCCCGGCGACGCGAATCTGTGGTTCAACAGCGGCATCGCGTGCGCGGCGGCGTCGATGCCCAAGGCCGCGCGCCACTGCTTCGAGCGCGCCGTCGCCCTCGCGCCCGGGCACGCGGGAGCGCGGGCGTGGCTGGAACGCCTCGGGGGCGGCCCCGCCCCGCCGCGCTAGAATCCGCACTTCCCGTCGAGCGATCCGATCCCGCCATGCCGAAGCGCAACGCCTTCTACGCCCAGTCCGGCGGCGTCACCGCCGTGATCAACGCCTCCGCCGCCGGCGTCATCGAGACCGCACGCCGTCACCGCTCGAGGATCGGCAAGGTCTACGCGGGGCGCAACGGCATCATCGGCGCGCTCGCCGAGGACCTGATCGACACGTCGAAGGAGAGCGCGGCGTCGATCCGGGCGCTCGCGCACACGCCCGCCGGCGCGTTCGGCTCGTGCCGCTACAAGCTCAAGGGCCTCGAGGAGTCGCGCGCGCAGTACGAGCGCCTGATCGAGGTGTTCCGCGCGCACGACATCGGCTACTTCTTCTACAACGGCGGCAACGACTCGGCCGACACCTGCCTCAAGGTCTCGCAGATCGCGGCGAAGCTCGGGTACCCGCTCACCGCGGTCCACGTGCCCAAGACCGTCGACAACGACCTGGCCGTCACCGACAACTGCCCGGGCTTCGGCTCGGTCGCGAAATACGTCGCGACGTCGATGCGCGAGGCGGCGTTCGACGTCGCGTCGATGGCGAAGACGTCGACGAAGATCTTCGTGCTCGAGGTGATGGGCAGGCACGCAGGCTGGATCACCGCCGCGGTCGGCATGGCCGACGACGCGCACACGCCGATCCCCATCGTGCTCCTGTTCCCCGAGGTCCCGTTCGACGAGGCGGCGTTCCTGGCGGCCGTCGACGCGAAGACGAAGGCGCACGGCTACTGCTGCGTCGGCGTCTCCGAGGGCCTGACGAGTGCCGAGGGCAAGCTGATGGCGGAGGCGGGGTCGAGGGATGCGTTCGGCCACGCGCAGCTGGGCGGCGTGGGTCCGCTGATCGCGACGCTCGTCAAGGACCGGCTCGGCTACAAGGTCCACTGGGCGGTCGCCGACTACCTGCAGCGCGCAGCGCGCCACCTCGCGTCGAAGACCGACGTCGAGCAGAGCTACGCGGTGGGCCGCGCGGCGGTCGAGTACGCGCTCGCGGGCAGGCACGCGGTGATGGCGGCGATCACGCGGGTCTCGGACAGGCCCTATCGCTGGAAGATCACCGAGGCGCCGCTCGAGAAGGTCGCGAACGTCGAGAAGAAGCTGCCGCGCGACTTCATCTCGAAGGACGGCTACGGGATCACGCCGAAGGCGCGCGCCTACCTCGGGCCGCTGATCAGGGGGGAGGCGCCGCCGCCGTTCAGGGACGGGCTCCCGAGGTACGTGCGGCTGAAGAACGTCCCGGTGGCGAAGAAGCTCGCCGAGTTCAAGGTCTGACGAGGACGGTCCGCGGGACGCGCACGCGTCGGGCGCGGAGCGCGACCGATCCGGCGCGATTCGCGACCCGCGCCGCCGGCCGTGCCCGGCCACGGTACGGAACGAGGAGGCACCACCGTGAACGACAAGGTCGTCGACTACTACTTCGCGCCCGTCTCCCCCTGGACGTACCTGGGGCACGAGCGATTCGTCGCGCTGCTGCAGGCGAGCGCCGCCACGTGCCGCCTGCACCCGGTCGACCTGTCGAAGGTGTTCCCGGTCTCGGGCGGCCTTCCGCTGCCGAAGCGCGCGCCGCAGCGGCAGGCCTATCGCCTGGTCGAGCTCGCGCGCTGGGGCAGGTGGCTCGAGCTGCCGATCAACGCGACGCCGAAGTTCGTCGCCTCCTCCGGCGATCTCGCGAGCCGCTGGATCCTCGCGGCAGCCGGGCGCAGCCCCGCGTCGGGGCTCGCGATGGCCGGCGCGGTGCTCCGCGCGCGCTGGGCCGAGGAGCGCGACATCGCCGATCCCGCGACGCTTCGCGCGCTCGCCGAGGGGGTCGGGCTGGACGGCGACGGCATCGCCGCGCGGGCGCAATCGCCCGAGGTCGCGGCCGAGTACGAGGCCGCGACGCAGCGCGCGATCGACGCCCAGGTCTTCGGCGTTCCCTGGTACGTCTACCGGGGCGAACCGTTCTGGGGACAGGATCGGCTCGACTTCCTGGCCCGGGCTCTGTCAAAATAGCGTGTTTGCCCCGAGGGTGGCCGGGTGGTCTGACCGGTCGGCGGCCCCGGGGTAGGGGGATTCACCCGGGGGCGTCGTCCCCGGCGCGGGGCGAGGGACGCCGTCCGATGCGTTCCCGATCCCGTCGGTCAGCCACTATCGTCTCGAGGGAGAAGCTCGCATGACCACCGCGCTCGTCTTCGCGCTCGTTTGCGCGATCGCGGCCATCGCCTATGGCGCTTGGTCGATCCAATGGGTTCTTGCCAAGCCCGCCGGCAATGCACGCATGCAGGAGATCGCCGCCGCGATCCAGTCCGGCGCCAAGGCCTACCTCAACCGCCAGTACATGACGATCGGCATCGTCGGCGTGATCCTGTTCGTGATCATCGGCGTGTTCCTGTCCTGGCGCACGGCCGGCGGCTTCGCGATCGGCGCGATCCTGTCCGGCCTCGCGGGCTACATCGGCATGAACGTGTCGGTGCGCTCGAACGTGCGCACGGCGGAAGCGGCGCGCACGGGCCTGAACGAGGCTCTCGCGGTCGCGTTCCGCGGCGGCGCGATCACCGGCATGCTGGTGGTGGGCCTCGGCCTGCTCGGCGTCGCCGGCTTCTACTGGTTCCTGGTCAACTCGGCCCACTACGCGCCGAACCTGATGAAGGAAGGTCTCCACCACGTGATCGAGCCGCTCGTCGGCCTCGCGTTCGGCGGCTCGCTGATCTCGATCTTCGCGCGTCTGGGCGGCGGCATCTTCACCAAGGGCGCCGACGTCGGCGCCGACCTCGTCGGCAAGGTCGAGGCGGGGATCCCCGAGGACGACCCGCGCAACCCGGCGGTGATCGCGGACAACGTCGGCGACAACGTCGGCGACTGCGCGGGCATGGCGGCCGACCTGTTCGAGACCTACGCTGTGACGATCGTCGCGACGATGCTGCTCGGCGCGCTGATGCTGCCGGCGATGGCCGAGGCGGCGGTCACCTATCCGCTGGTGCTGGGCGGCTTCTCGATCATCGCGTCGATCGTCGGCTGCTTCTTCGTCAAGGCGAGGCCCGGCGGCAAGATCATGAACGCGCTCTACCGCGGCCTGATCGTCGCGGGCGTCATCTCGGCGATCGGCTTCTGGTTCATCACGCAGTGGATGATGAAGGACATCGGCACGGTCGACGCGTCGCTCTCGCCGATGCGGCTGTTCCTCGCCACGCTGATCGGCCTTGCGCTGACCGCGGCGATGGTCGTGATCACCGAGTACTACACGGGCACCGACTTCGCGCCGGTCAAGCACGTGGCAGAGGCCTCGACGACGGGCCACGCGACCAACATCATCGCGGGCCTGGGCGTGTCGATGAAGTCGACCGCCTGGCCGGTGATCGCGGTCTGCCTCGCGATCCTCGGCTCGTACTGGTGCGCGGGTCTGTACGGCATCGCGATCGCGGCGACCGCGATGCTGTCGATGGCCGGCATCATCGTCGCGCTCGACGCCTACGGACCGATCACCGACAACGCCGGCGGCATCGCGGAGATGGCGAACCTGCCGGACTCCGTTCGCGCGATCACCGACCCGCTCGACGCGGTCGGCAACACGACGAAGGCGGTCACCAAGGGGTATGCGATCGGCTCGGCGGGCCTCGCCGCGCTGGTGCTCTTCGCCGACTACACGCACGCGCTCGAACGCTTCAACATCAGCACGACGTTCGACCTGTCGAACCCGATGGTGATCGTCGGCCTGTTCATCGGCGGCCTGATCCCCTACCTGTTCGGCGCGATGGCGATGGAGGCGGTCGGCCGCGCCGCGGGCTCGGTCGTCCACGAGGTGCGCCGCCAGTTCCGCGACATCAAGGGCATCATGGAAGGCACCGCGAAGCCCGAGTACGGCGTCGCGGTCGACCTGCTCACCAAGGCGGCGATCAAGGAGATGATCGTCCCGTCGCTGCTCCCCGTGCTCGTGCCGGTGGTCGTGGGCCTCGTGCTCGGACCGCAGGCGCTGGGCGGCCTGCTGATGGGCACGATCGTCACCGGCATCTTCGTCGCGATCTCGATGACGACCGGCGGCGGCGCCTGGGACAACGCGAAGAAGTACATCGAGGACGGCCATCACGGCGGCAAGGGCTCGGACGCGCACAAGGCGGCGGTGACCGGCGACACCGTCGGCGACCCGTACAAGGACACGGCCGGCCCGGCGGTCAACCCGCTGATCAAGATCATCAACATCGTCGCGCTGATGATCGTGCCGCTGCTCGGCGCATGGGGCATCGGCAAGACCGCGGCCGCGCCCGCCGCGAAGCCCGCGACGGTGGCGACGGCCCCTGCCGGCGCCGTGGTCGTGATCGACGTCGTGAAGATCTACTTCGACTCGGGCAAGGCGGACATGCCTGCCGGCGCGGCGAAGTCGCTCGAGCCCGCGATCGCGAAGGCGAAGGCCAGCGCGAACGCGAAGGTGACGATCTCCGGCTATCACGACGCCAGCGGCAGCCTCGAGCAGAACCAGGAGCTCGCCAAGCAGCGCGCCCTCGCCGTGCGCGACGCGATCAAGGCGGCGGGCGTCGCGGACGAGCGCTTCGAGATGAAGAAGCCCGAGCTGACGCAGGGCACGGGCGGCGATGCCGAGGCACGGCGCGTCGAGGTGTCGGTCAACTGACGCGGCGAACGCCTTTGCGCTGGCGGAACGGCAGCGGGCGACCGCTGCCGTTTTTCGTTTGGCACGGCCGCCTGTCGGGCGGAATCGTCCCGGCTGTAGCCATTCACGGCCGCCGATGAGATGATGCGCGCCGCGCCGATCCTGCGCGACCCGACCCCTCGGACACGACCGATGCCCCTGCTGTTCTCCCGCCGCACGATCCTCGCTCACGGGGCCGCGCTCGCCGCGTCTGCGGTGACGCCGACGCTGTTCACGAGTTTCGATGCGGCAGCGCAGGTGGGCGATACGGGTCCCACCGGGCCCATCGGCGCGACGGGGGCGACCGGGCCCATCGGTGAAACGGGACCGACGGGCGCGACCGGGCCGATCGGCGAGACCGGACCGACGGGTGCGACGGGGCCCACGGGTGCGACGGGACCGACGGGGCCGATCGGCGAGACGGGCGCAACCGGACCGACGGGACCCATCGGCGAGACCGGACCGACTGGGCCCACGGGTGCGACCGGATCGACGGGGCCGATAGGCGAGACGGGTGCGACGGGGCCCACGGGTGCGACGGGACCGACGGGGCCGATCGGCGAGACGGGCGCAACCGGACCGACGGGACCCATCGGCGAGACCGGACCGACGGGGGCGACCGGACCGACGGGGCCGACCGGGCCCACCGGCATCACCGGTCCCGCGGGGTTGCCTCCCACGCCGGTGCCGGCGGCCGGCGCACCTGCGCTGACCGCGCTCGCCGCCGCGATGGCGGCCCTCGCGTTCAGGCGACTCCGCTGACACGGGGATGACGGGGGACGCCGCGAGGGCCGACGGCGTCGCAGTCGCGCGCGCCTCCGCGGCGCGGCTGTGCCTCAACATGATCGTCAGGAACGAGGCGGCGATCATCGAGCGCTGCCTCGCTGCGGTCGCGCCGGCGATCTCGCACTACGTGATCTGCGACACCGGCTCGACCGACGACACGCGCGGGCGGATCGCGGCCTTCTTCGCCGCGCGAGGCATTCCCGGCGAGATCCACGACGTTCCCTTCGTCGATTTCGGCACCACGCGCAGTGTCGCACTCGACCTCGCGCGCGCCTCGACCGGCGCGTTCGAGTACCTGTTGCTCGTGGACGCCGACATGGAGCTCGAGATCTCCGACCCGGCGTTCCGCGACGGCCTCGCTGCGCCGGCCTACCGCGTGCGGCAGCACAACGCGCTCTCGTACTGGAACGTGCGGCTGCTGCGACGCGACGTGCCGGCGCGCTACGTCGGCGCGACGCACGAGTACCTCGGCGTCGACGGGACGGTCGAACGTCTCGATGGCATCGCGTTCGCCGACCACGCCTGCGGGTCGAGCCGGACGGAGAAGACCGAGCGCGACCTCCGGCTCCTGACGGCCGCGCTCGCCGAGAATCCGGGCGACGCGCGCTCGATGTTCTACCTCGCGCAGACCTGCCGCGACGCCGGGCGTCACGCCGAAGCGCGCGACTGGTATGCGAAGCGCGCCGAGGCGGGCGGCTGGGACGAGGAGGCGTGGTGCGCGATGCTGATGCACGCGCGCAGCTGCCTCGCGCTCGGCGACGCGGTCGGATTCGTCGACGGCTGCCTGTCCGCCTACGAGTTCCGGCCGACGCGTGCCGAGCCGCTCGCGGACCTCGCGCGCTATTACCGCGAGCGTGGCCAGAACGAGACGGCGATGCTGTGGGCCGAGGCCGGGCAGCGCATCCCGTACCCCGAGGGCGACCTGCTGTTCGTCGACGACGGGGTCTACCGTCATGCGTTCCAGACCGAGGCGAGCATCGCCGGCTTCTACTGCAGGAGCGCGGAGCGCCGCCGCGCGGCGCACGAGGCGACGCTGGAGCTGCAGATCCGGCGGGACATACCGGAGGACGTACGCAGTCTCGCCCGGCGCAACGGGATGTTCCATGCACCGCGTGCGGAGGCGCTCTTCGGCCCCGTCACGACCGTGCCGCTGGCCTTGCCGATGGAGCATCCCTACGCGGCGATGAACCCGTCCGTGCTGCTCGACGGCGAGGATCTCCTTGCGGTGATCCGCGGCGTGAACTACCGGCTCGGCGACCCGGAGCGGTCGTGGCCGAAGCTCCGCGAGATCCGGACGAGCAATCACCTGGCGCGACTCGCGCGCGACGGAACGGTCGTCGACGCGCGCGAGATCGTCCCGGCCGCCTCGATCCCGCCGGCGCTGCCGAGCCTGGTCGTCGGATTCGAGGACCTGCGGCTGTTCCGCTGGCGCGGACGCCTGCACGCGACGGCCACCGTGCGCGACCGCAACCCGGCGATGCGTTGCGAGATCGCGCTGATCGCGCTCGACGACCGGGCCCGGATCGTCGAGCTCGCCGTACTGCGCGGCTACCGCGACGACCTGCACCAGAAGAACTGGATGCCGGCCGTCGACGGGGACGATCTCCTGCTCGTCTACCTGTGCGATCCGACGACGGTACTGCGCTACGAACCCTCGGACGGGCGCGTCGTCGCGCACGCGGCGCACGAGCCGACGGTCGCGCTCGACCACCTGCGCGGAGGCTCGCAGCTCGTGCGCTTCGACGACGGCTGGCTCTGCCTCACCCACGAGGTCGTGGCGATCGATGCCTGGCATCGTCGCTACCTTCACCGGTTCGTGCACTTCGACCGCGCGTTTCGAGTCGCGGCGATCACCGAGCCCTTCCGATTCGTCGACGAGCCGATCGAGTTCGCGGCCGGACTCGCGCACGACGCCGTTCGCGGCGTCCTGCTCGCGAGCTACGGCGTGCAGGACTGCCGCGCGATGATGGCAACGATCGATGCCTCGGCGGTGCGACGCGCGCTCGTGGCGCTGCCCGACGCGGGGGAAGGCCCGTAGAGCACGGAGGAACGGGGAGGGTACGCGGATGCGGCGGCTCAGCCGCGACGATCTCACGGTCGGCATGCGCTTCCTCTCGGCGCTGCCCGGATTCCTGCGCACTCCGCTCGCGGTCGACGAGATGCGCGCGATCGTGCGCGACCGGTTCGCACGGCGGGAGGCGCGCTTCCTCGCGCGCTTCGCCGAGGCGTGTCGCGCGCCGGGCTCCCCTTATGCGCGCCTGATGGAACATGCCGGAGCCACGCAGGACGACGTCGCCGCGTCGGTGCGCCGGGACGGTGTCGAGGGGACCTTGACGATGCTGTGCGCCGCCGGCGTCCGCCTTGCCGGCGACGAGTACAAGGGGCGCCGCCCGGTCGTGCGCGGGAGCCTCGCGTTCACCGTCGATCCGGCGACGCTCGTGAATCCGCGCGCGGTCGTCCACGGTCTTTCGGAATCCAGCGGCAGCCGCGGCGCGCGCACGCCGGTGCCGATCGACCTCGGGTTCGTGCGCGACCACGCGGTGAACACGCACCTCGCGCTCGACGCGCACGGCGGGCGGGACTGGTCGCACGCGCACCACGGCGTCCCGGGCGGCACGTCGGTCACCAATCCGCTCGAGTTCGCGAAGGGCGGGCGGCCGCCCGTGCGATGGTTCACGCCGATCGACGTGGCGGCGCCGGGGCTCTCGCCGCGCTACCGCTGGGGCGTGCGCGCGATGCGGCTCGGCAGCCTGCTCGCGGGCGTGCCGCTGCCGGGACCGACGCTCGCGACGTTCGACGATCCCTCTCCGGTCGTGCGCTGGATGGGCGACGAGCTCGCGGACGGACGCACGCCGCACCTGTGGGGCTACGCGAGCACCGCGGTGCTGATCTGCCAGGCGGCTATGAAGGCGGGCGTCGACCTTCGGGGCGCACGCTTCACGATGGGGGGCGAGCCGACGACCACGGCGCGACGCGCCGCGGTCGAGGCCGCCGGCGCGGTCGCGTTGCCGAGGATGGGCGCGACCGAGACCGACATCCTCTCGTTCGCGTGCGGGCACCCGCACGCGGCAGACGACATGCACTTCCTCGATGACCGTCACGCGCTGATCCAGCCGGGCCCCGGTCGCGGGTTGCCCGGCATTCCGCACGATGCGATGCTCGTCACGTCCCTGCTCGACACGGCGCCCCTGATGCTCGTCAACGTCTGCATGGGCGACCGCGCGACGCTCGAGCGGCGGGACTGCGGCTGCGGCCTCGCACGGGACGGATGGGGGCTCCACATCCGCGACGTGCGCTCGTTCGAGAAGCTGACGGCCGGCGGCATCACGCTCCTGGACGTCGACGTGATCCGCGTCCTCGAGGAGGCGATGCCCGCACGTTTCGGCGGCCGGCCGGCCGACTGGCAGCTCGTCGAGCGCCTCGACGACGAACGCGCGCGGCCCGAGGTCGTGCTGGTCGTCGATCCGTCGGTCGGCGAGCTCGACGAAGACGCCGTCGCGGACGCGTTCCTGGACGCCGTCGGCGGCGGTAGCGGCGGCGAGAGGCTGATGGAGATGCAGTGGCGCGAGGCGCGGATGCTGCGCGTCGTGCGCGAGCCGTCCCGCCGGACGGCGTCGGGAAAGGTCCTGCATCTGCACCTCGAAAAGTAGGGTCAGACCCCAGTTTCCGAGCAGGATGCGCGGAAAGTAGGTCGGGTCAAGTAAGTAGGGTCAAGTAAGTAGGGTCAGACCCTGATTTCGAGTAAGTAGGGTCAGACCCGGATTTCGCGAAAGGGAGGAAAAGTAGGGTCAGACCCTGATTTCGGGGAAAGCGGGGTCAGACCCTGATTCGGGCGGTCGCTTGCTAGACTCCGATCCATGCAGATGAGACTCGACGGCAAGGTCGCGCTGGTCACCGGCGCCTTCGGCGGGTTGGGCCGCGACTTCGCGCGCATGCTCGCGCGCGCGGGCGCCGCGGTCGCGCTGGCCGGGCGGCGCATCGACGACGGCCGCGCGATCGCGTCCGGGATGGCGGAGGAGGGCTTCCGCGTGGCGGCCGTCAGGATGGACGTGACCGACCGCGCGAGCGTCGACGCCGCGATCGACGAGGCCGCGTCGGCGTTCGGCGCCGTCGACGTGCTGGTGAACAACGCCGGCGTCGCGATCACGAGGCCCTTCCTCGACCTGACCGAGCGCGACTGGGCGTCGGTCCTCGACGTCAACCTCGATGGCGCGTGGCGCGTCGCCCAGGCGGTCGCCCGTCGACTCAAGGATGCGGATCGCGCGGGCACGATCGTCAACATCGCGTCCGTGCTGGCCGACCGCGTCGCGGCGCAGGTCGCGCCCTACGCGGTCTCGAAGGCCGCGCTCGTGCAGCTCACGAAGGCGATGGCGCTCGAGCTCGCGCGCCACCGGATCCGTGTCAACGCTCTCGCGCCAGGCTACGTCGAGACGCCGCTCAACCGCGACTTCTTCGAGACCGAGGGCGGTCGGGCGCTGGTCCGGCGCATTCCTCAGCGCCGCCTCGGCCGTGTCGAGGACCTCGAAGCGCCGCTGCTGCTGCTCGCGTCCGACGCGTCGGCCTACATGACCGGCGCCGTGATCGCCGTCGACGGCGGGCACGCCGTCAGCTCGCTTTGAAGGGATGGACGATGGATTTCACGCTCGACCCCGCGATCGACGACGTGCGACGCCGCGTCCGGCGGTTCGTCGACGAGCGGCTGATTCCGCTCGAGGCCGACCGCGCGAACTACGACGAGCACGAGAACGTGCGCGAGGACGTGCTCTCCGCGATGCGCGCGCAGGCCCGCGCCGAAGGGCTGTGGGCGCTGCAGATGCCGAAGTCGCGCGGTGGCGGCGGGCTGTCGTTCGTCGGCATGGCGGCGTGCTACGAGGAGATGAACCGCTCGATCTTCGGCCCGGCGACGTTCAACAGCGCCGCGCCCGACGACGGCACGATGATGGTGCTCGAGCGCGTCGGCACCGATGCGCAGAAGGCGCGCTGGCTGCAGCCGATCGTCGACGGCCAGGTGCGCTCGTCGTTCGTCATGACCGAGCCGCACCCCGGGGGAGGCTCCGACCCGGCGATGATCCGCACGACGGCCGAGCGCCGCGGCGACAAGTGGATCGTGCACGGCCGCAAGTGGTTCATCACGGGTGCGGCGTCCGCCTCGCACTTCCTGCTGATCGCGCGCACGTCCGACGACGTGCGCAAGGGCCACACGGCGTTCATGTATCACCGCGACCAGCCGGGATGGCGCCTCCTGCGCCGGATCCCGATCATGGGCCCCGAGGAGCACGGCGGCCACGGCGAGCTCGCCTTCGAGGGTCTCGAGATTCCCGACGAGAGCCGCCTGCTCGGCGTCGGCGACGGCCTCAAGGTCGCGCAGATCCGGCTCGGTCCCGCCCGGCTGACGCATTGCATGCGCTGGCTGGGTCTCGCACGCCGCAGCCTCGAGATCGCGAACGCCTACATCGACGTGCGCATGAGCGGCGGCAGGCGCCTCGCCGAGCGCGAGTCGGTGCAGCTCCTGATCGGCGAGGCGGCGCTCCAGGCGCGCATCGGGCGGCTGCTCGTGATGCATGCGGCGTCGAAGCTCGACGCCGGCGCGATGGCGCGCAACGAGCTTTCGATGGCGAAGGTGCACGTCGCCGACGCGCTGCACCGCGCCGTGGACACGGCGATCCAGCTCAACGGCGGACGCGGTTACTCGAAGGACACGCCGCTCGAGTGGATCTACCGCTACGCGCGGCAGGCGCGGCTGGTCGACGGGGCGTCCGAGGTGCACAAGATGGTGATCGCGCGTCACCTCGCGGAGGGCGCGGACACGTTCTGGGACTGGAACCACCTCGACCGGCCGAAGCGGTCGGGCGGCGGGTGAGCCATCGCGACGCCCGAGCGGCCGACGTCGCGCGGGCCGCGGGATTCGACGCCGGGCGGCTCGACGCGTTCCTGCGCGGCGCGGTGCCGGGTCTCGCGGGAAGCATGCGCCTCGCGCGCATCGGCGGCGGTCAGTCGAACCCGACGTTCTTCGTCGACTACGACACACGCTCGCTGGTGCTGCGCAAGCAGCCGCCCGGCGAGCTCCTGCCGTCCGCGCACGCGGTCGACCGCGAATTCCGGGTGATGCGCGCCCTCGGGCCCGCCGGCGTGCCGGTGCCGCGCACCGTGCTGTTCCACGCCGGGCGCGACGTAGTCGGAACGCCGTTCTACCTGATGGAAAAGCTCGAGGGCCGCGTGTTCGCGGCGCACTCGCTTCCCGGGCTCGCTCCCGCCGAGCGCGGTGCGATGTACCGTTCGATGGCCGAGACGCTCGCGACGCTGCACCTCGTCGACCCGGCAGCCATCGGGCTGGCCGACTATGGGAAGCCGGGGAACTACTTCGCGCGGCAGGTCGCGCGCTGGTCGAGGCAGTGGGAGGCGTCGCGCACGCGCGAGAACGCAGCGCTCGACCGATTGATCGCCTGGCTGCCCGCGCACATCCCCGAGGGCGACGAGGCGGCGCTGTGCCACGGCGACTTCCGCATCGGCAACCTGATGTTCGATCCGGTCGAACCGCGGGTGATCGCGATCCTCGACTGGGAGCTCTCGACGCTCGGCCATCCGCTCGCGGACCTGGGCTTCAACGCGATGGCGTGGCACACGCGGCCCGACGAGTACGGCGGCCTGCGCGGGCTCGACCTCGGAGCGCTGGGCATCCCGGCGCTCGACGACTACGTCGCGCACTACCTGCGCGTCTCGGGGCGCAGGGACGGCATCGCGCCGTTCCACGTCGCGTTCGCGCTGTTCCGGTTCGCGGTGATCTTCGAAGGCATCGCCGCGCGCGCGGCCGCGGGCAACGCCGCGTCCGACGACGCGTCCGAGGCCGGCAAGCTCGGTCCCGCGTTCGCGCGGCGCGCAGTGGAGCTGGTCGGCGCGTGATTCGCGTTCCGGTCCTGCTCTTCGTCGCCGCCTGCGCCTCGGGGCAGGGTCATGCCCAGCCGGCTCCGGAATCGGCGGGCGTCCGGGTCGACAAGGCGTCTGTCCGCGCGCAGCGGTTCATGGCCGTGACCGCGAATCCGCACGCGACGGGCGCGGCGCACGCCATCCTTGCGCGCGGCGGCTCGGCCGTGGACGCGGCGATCGCCGCGCAGCTCGTGCTGGGACTCGTCGAGCCGCAGTCGTCGGGCATCGGCGGCGGCGCCTTCATGCTCGTGCACGATGCCCGCCGCTCGCGGCTCCTCGCGTACGACGGTCGCGAGACCGCGCCCGCCGCCGCTGCGCCGGGACGATTCCGGAAGCCCGACGGGACGCCGATGGCGTTTCGCGACGCCGTCGCTACCGGACTCGCCGTCGGCGTCCCGGGCGCGATGCGCATGCTCGAGCTCGCGCACCGCCGCCACGGCAGGCTCGCATGGTCCGAACTGTTCGCGCCTGCGATCGCGCTCGCCGACGACGGCTTCCGCGTGTCGCCGAGGCTGGCGATGCTGATCGCGGGCGATCGCCAGCTGAAGGCCGATCCGCGAGCATCCGCCTACTTCCACGATGCCGATGGCCGCCCGCTCGCCGCAGGAACGCTGTTGCGCAACCCCGCCTACGCCGCCACGCTGCGCACGCTCGCGCGGGAGGGCGCCGATGCGCTCTACCGCGGCGCGATCGCGGACGACGTCGTTGCGACCGTGAGGCGCCATCCGACGCATCCGGGCGACCTCACCCATGCCGACCTGGCCGGCTATCGGGCGATCGAGCGCGAACCGGTGTGCGGCATCTACCGGCGGCATCGCGTTTGCGGAATGCCGCCGCCGTCGTCGGGCGGGACGACGGTGCTCGCGATCCTCGGCATGCTCGAGCCCTACGACGTCGCGGCGATGGGACCGGCCACGTTCTGGAGCGTTCACTTCGCGAGCGAAGCGGGCAGGCTCGCGTTCGCGGATCGCGATGCGTTCGTCGCCGACCCCGCGTTCGTCGACGTTCCCGCGGGCATCGTCGATCCGGGCTACCTGCGCGAGCGCTCCCGGCTGATCCGGGCGACCGCGAGCCTGGGCCGGGCCGCGCCCGGCGACCCGCCCCGCGAGCGCGCGCGAAAGGTCGCGCACGCGCCTTCCGACGCCGCGGAGCTTCCGTCGACGTCGCATCTCTCCATCGTCGATGCGGATGGCAACGCCGTCGCGATGACGACGTCGGTCGAGGACGCGTTCGGCTCGCGCCTGATGACGGCCGGCGGATACCTCCTCAACAACCAGCTCACCGATTTCTCGTTCGAGCCCGCGGTCGACGGCAGGCCGGTGGCGAACCGCGTCGAGCCGGGAAAGCGTCCGCGATCGTCGATGGCGCCCACGATCGTCTACGATCCCGCCGGCCGCGTCCGGCTCGTGGTCGGCTCGCCGGGCGGGTCGGCGATCATCAACTACGTCGCGAAGGCGATCGTCGCGACGATCGACTGGAAGCTCGATCCGCAGGCCGCGGTCGCGCTGCCCAATTTCGGCAGCCGCAACGGGCCTACCGAGCTCGAGCAGGACACGACGGTCGCCGCGCTGGCGGACAGGCTGCGCGCGCTGGGTCACGACGTGTCGGTCCAGCCGCTCGCGAGCGGCGCGGGCGCGATCCTGCGCGAGCGCGGAACGTGGGTGGGCGGTGCCGACCCGCGGCGCGAAGGGACCGCGCGCGGCGAATGACCGCAGGTCCCGGCGCCTGGACCGCGGCAGCGCGGCTTGCGTGGCGGTCCGGGCCCGTTCATCATCGCGGTTCGTGCGGCACGACGAAGGCCGCGCGGCAGGAGGCACGATGACGAGACCGGGTTCGACGCCGCGCCATGAACCTCCCGATCCAGCGCCTCGGCGAACGCGCCCGGGCAAGCTACGCCTCGCACCTGTCCGCCCTTCCGCGGGATGACGTGCGCCTGCGTTTCGGGGCGCCTCTCGGCCGCGACGGCATCGACGCCTACGTCGCGCGCATCGATTTCGACACCGACGCGTTGTTCGCGGCGCACGACGATCGCCTCGAGCCGACCGGCGTCGCGCACGTCGGCATCGTCGACGGCACGGCCGAACTGGGCGTTTCCGTGCTGCCGGGCCATCGCGGACGCGGGCTCGGCAGCGCTCTCGTCGCGCGCGCCCTCGACCATGCGCGGAACCGGCGCATCGGACGCCTGTGGATGCACTGCCTCTCCGAGAACGCGACGATGATGCGCATCGCGCGGCGCGCGGGCATGGCGATCGTCGTCGACGCGGGCGAGGCCGACGCGTGGCTCGCTCTCTCGCCTCCCGATCCGGTATCGGTCGCGAGCGAGTTCGCCGCCGATCAGGTCGCGCTCTTCGACTACGCATTGAAGTCCCAGGTCGCGTCGATCGGCCGCGTCGCCGACGCGGTGCGCCGCGCGCGCTGAGTTGCGGACCGGGTCGCCGAGGATGAGCATTCCGGGCGTGAGGCGCGTCGCGGTCGTCCGCGGGGAGACCGGCCGGTGTCGCCGCTGCTCGCCGGCCTGACCTGGCTGCTCGTGTTCCAGAGCGCAGGCGAGGCCCTGACGCTCGCGACCGGCGCGCCGGTACCCGGGCCCGTCATCGGAATGGCGCTGCTGCTCGTTGCGCTGCGGCTGCGCGACGCACGCGATGCGGCGGCCGAGGCGCCGCTCGGCGTCGCGGCCGACGGCCTCGCGCGGCACCTGTCGTTGCTTTTCGTGCCGGCGGGCGTGGGCGTGATGCTTCACGCGGCGCGACTCGCGGACGAGGGCGCCGCGCTCGCCGTGGCGCTCGTCGCGAGCACGATCCTCGCGCTCGCGGCGACCGGGCTCACGTTCCAGTGGCTGCTGCGGCGCGCCGCGCGCCGCGAGCGGGCAGGATCGGATCGCGCGTGACCGACGAGCTGTTCCGGCTGTGGGTCTACCTGTCGTCGACACCGCTCGCCGGTCTCACGATCACGCTGGTCGCCTATGCGATCGGCTACGCGATCTACGCGCGCTCGTCGTTCCGTCCGATCGCCAACCCGGTGCCGATCGCGGTGGCGATCGTCGTCGCCGCGCTCGCCGCGACGCGCACGCCCTATCGCACCTACTTCGAGGGCGCGCAGTTCGTCCACTTCCTGCTCGGGCCCGCGGTGGTCGGGCTCGCGGTGCCGCTCGCGCGCGAATGGCGGGGAGTGCGCAGGCTCGCATTCCCGATCGTCGCGTCGCTCGTCGTCGGATCGGTGGTCGCGGCGACGAGCGCGGTCGGGATCGCGTGGGCGCTGGGCGTGTCGCCGGCGACGCTGGCGTCGCTCGTGCCGAAGTCGGTGACCGCCCCGGTGGCGATGGGCATCGCGGAGCGCATCGGCGGCCTGCCCGCGCTGGCGGCCGTGTTCGCGGTCGCGACCGGCGTGGCGGGCGCGGTCCTCGGGCGCTACGTGTTCGATGCGGCGGGCGTGAGCGACCTCCGCGCACGGGGGTTCGCCCTGGGACTGGCAGCGCACGGCATCGGGACGGCCCGCGCGTTCCAGGTGGACCGTGACGCGGGCACCTATGCGGGCCTCGCCTTCGGGCTGCACGCGCTCGCGGCGGCGCTGGCCATGCCGGTGGCCGTGGCGGCGTGGCGCGCGCTGTCCGGGTGACGGGCCCGGGCGGTTATACTCGCCGAGCGCCGCCGCCACGCCATGCCGTCCGAACTCGTTTCCGCGATCGTCCTCCTCGTGCTCGTCACCGATCCGTTCGGCAACGTACCGCTGGCCGTGGCCGCGATGCGCGGCGTGCCGCGCGAGCGACGGCTCCGCGTGATCGTGCGCGAATGCCTGATCGCCTACGCGCTGCTGCTGGTCTTCCTGTTCGGCGGCAAGGCCTTCCTGGCGCTGATGCACCTGTCGGAGGCGTCGCTGTCGATCGCCGGAGGCGTTATCCTGTTCCTGATCGCGCTGCGCATGGTCTTCGCGCACCCGGATGGCGTGTTCGGCGACACGACGCTGGCCGAGCCGTTCATCGTGCCGCTCGCCATTCCCGCGATCGCCGGCCCGTCCGCGATCGCGACCGTCATGCTGATGGCGTCACGCACCCCCGATGCGCTGCCGTCGCTGGTCGTCGCGGTGTCGGTCGCGATGCTCGTGACGGTCGTCGTCCTCGCCGCGGCCGACCGCGTCCATCGCGTGATCGGCGAGCGCGGCGTGCTCGCGATGGAACGCCTGATGGGTCTCGTGCTGACGGCCCTCGCCGTCGAGATGCTGCTTTCCGGCATCCGGATGTTCACTGCGCAACCCGCACGCTGAAAGGCAACCGATGCCCCCACCCGATTCGGGATTCGACAATGGAGCGCCGCGCGCTGCGGGCGAGCGCGCAGCGCGCTCCGGAGCGCTGGTCTCCGGACCCGGTCGCGAGGGCTGGCGGCCGGGGAGCGCGGGCTCCGGGCATCGCGAGGGCGGCGCGCCCGGCGGGCTGGCGGACTCGTTCTTCGCGCATTTCCTGCGCGCCCCGGCGCTCGTCGGCGGCATCGTCCCGTCGTCGCGCTCGCTCGGGCGCGCGATGTCGCGCCACGCCGCGGATTTCGACGCGATCGTCGAGCTGGGCGCCGGCGCCGGGTCGATCACGCGGTTCCTCGCTGCGGACCATCCGCGAACCGCGCTCGCCGTGATCGAGCGCAGCCCCGAGATGGCGCGCGGGATCGCGCGCGGATGGCCGCGCGTGTTCGTGCACACCGGTTGCGTGCACGAGCGCGCGGACGCGCTGCTTCTGCAACCCGCACGCACGGTTGCCGTGTCGTCGCTTCCGTTCAGGTCGCTGCCGGGCGATCTCGCGCGGACCACGTCGCGGCTGATCGAGCGCTTCCTGCTGGCGTATCCGGAGCGCCGGCTCGTCCAGTACAGCTACGGGCTGCGCGAGCCGTTCGCGTTCGAGTCTGCGCGGCTGCGCTGGCATCGCGCCGAGCGGGTGTGGCGCAACGTGCCGCCCGCGATCGTGTGGGTCGCGTCGCGGGCCGAGCCGTCGGACAGGGCATGAGCGCCATGCCGGCGGCGCGACGCGCCTTGCCGAGGCCGGTGCGATGACCGGCCTCCCGCTTCCGCCCGAAGGCGGCGCCTACCCCGCGGCGAACGCACGGGTCGCCGTCTGGGACTGGCCGGTGCGCGTCGTGCACTGGTCGATGGCGCTGCTGGTCGTCGCGCTGGTCGTCACCGGGCTCGTCGGCAACGAGGCCCTGCTGTGGCACATGCGATTCGGCCAGGCGCTGCTGGCGCTCGTGCTGTTCCGGGTGCTCTGGGGATTCGTCGGAAGCCGCAACGCGCGCTTCCGTGCGTTCGTGCGCGGGCCTCGCGCGGCGGCGAGCTACGTCCGCTCGCGGGTCCGGCGCGCGCCCGAGATCCATGCGACGCACAACCCGATCGGTGGCTGGATGGTGGTCGCGCTGCTTGCCGCGCTGCTCGTGCAGACCGGTACCGGGCTGTTCACGAACGACGACATCCTGTGGGACGGGCCGCTGGTCAAGCGGGTGACGAAGGACGCCTCCGACGCGATCTCGTCGTTCCACCGCCGGTTCGCCTGGGTGGTCGTGACGCTCGCCGTCCTGCACGTGCTCGCGGTGGTCGCCTACCTGACGCTGTTCCGCGAGAACCTGGTCAAGGCGATGATCGACGGCGTGAAGTCGCTGCCCGCCGACCTCGCCGACCCCTCCGCGGCCAGCGCGTCGAGCGTGCGCGCGATGGTGCTGCTCGCGTTCTGCGGAATCGCCGTCTGGTTCGTGCTGCACCGGCTGGCCTGAGGAAGGTGGACGTCTGCGCTGCTGCTGCCGGACGGCCTCCTGCCCTCATCGACTCGACTCGTTCCGGGCGCTCGCGCGCTTCTACCGCGCCTCGCGCAGGCGACCGGCCGGATCGGCTTCCCATCGTCGCTGCGCCTTCGACCGGTCGAAGGGCGGCAGGATCGATCGCTCGATGTTCGCAGCGCGAAGCGCGGCGAATCTGCTCCGGAAGTCGGCGATGTTCTCCTCGGACCGGTCGGTGATCCGGACGTCGAACGTGGCGCCGTAGAAGCCGAAACCGGCAAAGGCCTCCATCACGAGTCCTCCCGGTCCCCACACGAAGGGAGGGGGAGCGGCCCGGAACTCGCCCGCCTCTCGCGCTCGCATCGTCGCGAACAGATGGCCCAGACAGAAGACGCCTGCGCCGCGGGTCGTCACGTCCGCATGGATGGGCACGACGAAGGAGCCGTGCAGGATGTCCTGCCCTTCCAGGGAGAGAATCTCGTGCTCGCCGTTGTCGAGGTCGAAGCGCAGGAAATACCCGCCGCCTCCTTCCGCAGCGGCGCGCCTTGCATCGTCGTCCACCCGAAATGCGACGCAGCCGCTGCCGTCGGCCGCGCCTTTCCTGCAAACGCGCACGAACAGCGGCTCGAGCCGGACGGACGGCCGATACGTGTTCGTCGGCGTTGCCGTCATCAGGAGCACCGCGTCTGTTCCGCGCGGTGCGTCCGAGTCGGCCTGGAACGCCATCGTCGCGGCGCATCCCGCCAGGGCGGATGCCGCAAGCGCCGCGAGGGACGCGACCAGCCGGTTGACCACTCCCGCCTCCCGTCGCGAGTACCCCGCAATGCTGTGCCGTTGCGAGGCGAGTGCGTTGCCGAAGGTCGAGGCTGCAGCCATCGGACGTGCATCGCGGCCCTGTAGCGACATTTTCGACGCCGGGGCGGATGCCGGTCCGTCCTCCGAGAGGGGGCCTCCGGTCCGGATGGAATAGGGCCGGTCTTCCTCGGCCCCGTCCGGGTCTCCATCACCCGACGACCACGGTTCCGACGGGCCATACCGACAGGATCGGGAGCGGGCGCCACCCGACCAGGCGCACGGCCGATGCATGACCGGTGCTCTGGACTCGTCTGCGGTGAGTCGAGGCAGGGTGTGCTTGACACCGGCCGCCCCGGTACGAAGCTCGCGCCGGCGCCGGGAAGGACGGCTACCGCTGCTCCGAGAACAGGTCCGACACGACGCCGCGCAGCCACTGGTTGCCCGGCTCGCGATGGGACCTCGCGTGCCAGAACAGGTTGATCGCGATCTCCGGCAGCTTGGCGGGGTGCGGGACGTGGGTGAGACCGAAGGGCTCCACGCAACGCTGCGCGAAGCGCTCGGGCACCGTGGCGATCATGTCGGTCTCGCTCAGGATGTGGCCGATCGCGACGAAATGCGGCACGCGCAGGCGGATGCGCCGGCGGATGCCCGCGTCGTCGAGCATCGCGTCGACGCGGCTGTGCCCCGTGCCGGCGGCGACGACGACGACGTGGTCCGCGTCCGAGAATTCCGTCAGCGTGATCTGGCGCCTGTCGAGCCGGTGCCCCCTGCGGAACATGCAGACGTAGCGGTGGCGGAACAGCCTTCGCTGGAAGAATCCGGCCTTGAGGTCGGGCAGCAGGCCCAGCGCGAGGTCCACGCGGCCCGCCTCCATCTCGTCCTTCAGGCCGGCGGCCGAATGTCGTACGGTGCTCACGCAGACGTTCGGGGCCACGCGCGCCAGGTGCTCCATCAGGGGCGGCAGGAAGTAGATCTCGCCGATGTCCGTCATCGCGAGCACGAAGGTGCGCGTGCCGGTGGCCGGGTCGAAGGACGTGCGCTGGTTGAGCGCGCTGTGGATCGCGCCGAGCGCTTCCGCCACCGGCGCTGCGAGCCGCGCGGCGAAGGGCGTCGGCTCCATGCCTTTCGAGGTCCGCATGAACAGTTCGTCCCCGAGATGGCGCCGCAGGCGCCGCAGCGCGTTGCTCACGGCCGGCTGCGTGATGCCCAGCGTTTGCGCGACGGCGTTCACGCGGCGCTCGACGACGAGCTGGTTGAACACGATCAGCAGGTTCAGGTCGAGGTCGTTCAGGTCCATGGCGGACATTCACAATGGTGATGTGGAATATATTCTTCATTTTATCGACTAATCGACCGCCGGGGACCATCATCGACACCGATCCCGTTCGCGGCTGACCCTCCATGAAGATCCGGATCCTGGGCGCTGGCCCTGCGGGCCTGTACTTCGCAGCGCTGATGAAGCGCCTCGACCCGTCGCACGACGTCGCGATATTCGAGCGCAACCCGCGCGACGCGACCTGGGGCTTCGGCGTGGTGTTCTCGGACCGTGCGCTCGAGTTCCTCCGGGCCGACGACGAGGCGCTCTACCGCTACCTGACGCCGCATCTCGAGACGTGGCCCGACATCACGATCGCCCACAACGACACGGCGATCCCGGTCGCCGGCAACGGCTTCGCCTCGATCGGCCGACTCGAGCTCCTGACGCTCCTGTATCGCTACGTCGAGGATCTCGGCGTGAAGCTCGTCTTCGACACCGAGATCACGACGCTCGGGCAGCTGGGCGAGACGGATCTCGTCGTCGGGGCGAACGGCGCGTTCTCGTGGATCCGCGAACAGAACGAGGGCAGGTTCGGCACCACGACGGACTGGCGGCCGAACAAGTTCATCTGGTACGGCAGCACCAGGGCCTTCGACAGCCTGACGCTGACGTTCCGCGAGACCGAGCTGGGCGTGTTCTGCGCGCACCACTATCGCTACCGCCCGGACCGCAGCACGTTCCTGGTCGAGGTCGAGAAGTCCACCTGGGAGCGCGCCGGCTTCGGCGCGATGAGCCCCGACGACACGATCCGGACCTGCGAGCGGGTCTTCGCCCGGGACCTGGACGGGCATCGCATCCTCTCGAACCATTCGCAGTGGCGGAACTTCCCGGCCATCTGGAACGAGCGCTGGAGCTTCGACAACGTCGTGCTGCTCGGCGACGCGCTGCGGACGGCACACTTCTCGATCGGCTCCGGCACGCGCCTCGCGATGGAGGATTCGGTCGCGCTCTTCAAGGCATTCAGGGACGCGGGGACGAAGGACGTGCCGGCCGCGCTCGCACTGTTCCAGCAGACGCGCAAGCCGCCGATGAAGAAGATCTGGGATGCGGCGAACGCGAGCCTGCGCTGGTACGAGGACATGGACCGCCTCGTGCGAACGCTCTCGCCGGTGGAGTTCGCCTACAGCTACATGACGCGGACGGGCCGCGTCGACCACGCCGAGGTGACGCGCCGGGATCCGAAGCTCGCGGCGGCCTACGAGGCGCTGCATCCGGACGTCCGAGCCCAAGGAGGACGATCGTGAACCAGGAACTGGGCCGCCTGCAGGACCTGCCGGGCGACTACGTCGAGGACCTGCGGGCGCAGAACACGCTGCCGCTGTGGCCGTCGCTGCGCTCGGTGCTGCCGTACGGGCGGCCCAGCCGGTCGACGCTGCCCGTGCACTGGCGCTACCGGGACATCCGGCCGCAGCTCCTGCGCGCGGGCGAGCTGACGCCGATCGAGAAGGCCGAGCGCCGCGTGCTGGTCCTCTGCAATCCGGGGCTGGGGCTCGAGACGATGAGGGCCACGCCGACCATCTACGTCGGCCTGCAGCTCATCCTGCCGGGCGAGACCGCCCCCAACCACCGCCACACGCCGTCGGCCGTCCGGTTCGTCGTCGAGGGCGAGGGCGGCTACACGCTGGTCGGCGGCGAGAAGCTGCCGATGGGGAAGGGCGACCTCATCCTCACGCCCCCCGGGCTCTGGCACGAGCACGGCCACGAGGGACGCGGGCCGGTGATCTGGCTCGACGCGCTGGACCTGCCGCTGGTCTACGGCATCGAGGCGTCGTACGCGATCGAGGGACGTCCGCAAACGGTCGCCAGGCCGGCCGAATGGGGAACGGCGCGCTTCAGCAGCGGGGGCGTGGTGCCGTACCGCTCGCTCGACGGGACGCGGGAGCCGTACCCGATGCTGCGATTCCCCTGGCAGGACGTCCGGCGCGCGCTGGGCGAGCTGGCGTCGGTGACGCCGGGGAACGAGGCGGTGCAGCTCGCCTACGTCAACCCGGAGACCGGGCGCGAGTGCCTGGCGTCGCTGGGCTTCTCGGCGCTGCAGCTGCGGCCCGGCGAGGAGCTGCGGCTGCCGCGGCGTTCCGCCTCGGCCGTCCTGCACGTGGTCGACGGCGCCGGCACGGCGGTCGTCGATGACGCCACGCACCGCTTCGAGACCGCCGACACGCTCGCCGTGCCGACGCACGCGGACCTGATGCTCATCAACGCCTCGGGCAGCGCCCCGGCGTACCTTTTCGTCGTCGACGACGCGCCGCTGCAGCGCAAGCTGGGCATCTACGAGGTCGTGGCTTCGACCGCACGTTGACACCGCTGGAGGGTGGCGCGATGGAGGGGATCGTCGGCTGGCCGGAAGACCTTGCGGCGCGCTACCGCGCGACGGGACTTTGGGAAGGCGTGACCGTCGGCGGGATGTTCGCGCGCAGCGCGCGGCGCTGGCCCTCCAAGGTTGCGCTGGTGCACGGCGACGAGCGCCTGACCTACGCGGCGCTGCTGGCGCGCTGCGAGGACCGGGCCGCGCGCCTCGCCGGCCTCGGCCTGCGGCCCGGCGATCTCGCCGTCGTGCAGTTGCCCAACGGCGTCGAGTTCGTCGTCAGCTACCTGGCGCTGAACCTGATCGGCGTCGTGCCGGTGATGGCGCTGCGCGCGCACCGGCAGGCCGAGGTGCGGCACTTCCTGCGCGCATCGGGCGCCACGGCGTACCTGATCCCCGACGTCGTCGGCGGTTTCGACTTCCGCGCGATGGCCGGCCAGATGCAGGCCGAGTTCCCCGGCCTGAAGCACGTGCTGGTGGCGGGCGAGCCGGCCGCGGGCCAGAAGGCGCTGGCCGGCCTGCCCGAGGGGCCGCCGTCGTTCGCCCAACCCCGGCCGTCCGACGTGTCGACGATGCTGCTGTCCGGCGGCACGACGTCGCTGTCGAAGCTGATCCCGCGCACGCACGACGACTACGTGCTCAACGCGCGCCTGTGCGGCGCCGCGGCGGGCTTCTCCGAGCGCACGGTGCTGATGGCCATCCTGCCGCTGGGTCACAACTACAACCTCGCCTCGCCCGGGATGCTGGGCGCGTTCTACCACGGCGGCACCGTCGTGATCGCGCAGGGCGCCGGGGTCGACGACGTCTTCCGGCTCGTGCAGCGAGAGCGCGTCACGGTGATCGCCGCCGTCGTGCCGCTGATCACGACGTGGCTCAACTCGGAGGCGCTGGCGGCGTACGACACCTCGTCGCTCGAGGTCGTCCAGAACGGCGGCGCACGGCTCGCGCCCGAGCTGCGGCGCCGGCTGCGTCAGCAGCTCGGCTGCACGCCGCAGGAGATCTACGGGACTGCCGAGGGGCTGATCAACATGACGCGGCTCGACGACTCGGACGAGCTGCTGCTGGAGAGCTCGGGCGCCCCGGTGTGCGACGAGGACGAGATCAAGGTCGTCGACGACGACGGGAACGAGGTCGAGGACGGCGAACCGGGGGAGCTCGTCACGCGCGGCCCCTACACGATCCGCGGCTACTACAACGCGCCCGACCGGAACGCCGAGGCGTTCCTGCCCGGCGGCTGGTACCGGATGGGCGACGTCGTCCGGCGCCGCGGACGCTACGTCTACACCGAGGGCCGGCGCAAGGACATGATCAATCGCGGCGGCGAGAAGATCAGCTGCGAGGAGGTCGAGAACCTGATCCTCGCGCACCCGAAGGTGAAGTCCGCCGTGCTGGTGGGCATGCCCGATCCCGTCTTCGGCGAGAAGGCCTGCGCCTGCGTCGTGCCGCAGGCCGGCGAGACGCTCTCTTTCGACGAGCTGATCGCGTTCCTGCGCCAGCGACAGATCGCCTCGTTCAAGCTGCCCGAGCGGCTGGAGGTCTTCCGCGAGCTGCCGGTGAGCCCGGTCGGCAAGATCCTGAAGCGCGAGCTGCGCGAGACCGTCGCCGAGAAGCTGGCGCGCGAGAGCGCCGCGTCCGCCGGAACCTGATTACCCCCAAGCCCTGATCGAAGGAGCCATCGCATGCAGCCCGGAGTCGCCAAACTGCCTCACCTTTTCCAGCCGGGCCGCTTCGGCCGATTCGAGGTCAGGAACCGCGTCAAGTACGGCGCCTGCTGCGTGTCGAACTACAACACGCGCGACGGCTTCATCACCGAGCGCGAGATCGCGCGCATGCGCGTGATCGCGCGCACCGGGTGCGGGATCATCACGAACCAGGGCGCCTATCCGGATCCGCTCGGCGAGGGCAAGGCCTATTTCCGCCAGGTCGCGATCTTCGACGACAAGTTCCTGCCCCAGTTCGAGCGCATCGCCGCGGACATCAAGGCGCAGGGCGCCATGCCGATCCAGCAGATCCTGCATGCCGGGCGCTACGGCGGCATCGACCTCGGCTACTGCATCCAGCCCTCCGACGTGCCGCAGACGCTGCCGCATTTCCGGCCGCCGAAGGTGATGACGAAGGACGAGATCCGGGACTGCATCCGCCAGCACGCCGATGCCGCGAAGCGGGCGATCCGGGCGGGTTTCGAGGGCACCGAGGTGACGAGCTTCATGGGCTACCTGCTCGCCAACTTCAACTCGCGCTTCACCAACCAGCGCACCGACGAGTACGGCGGTTCGATCGAAAACCGCGGCCGGTTCATGCGCGAGCTGATCGACGGCATCAAGCAGGCGACGCCCGACAACCCGCTCGTGGTGCGGCTGAACGGCGCGGAGCTGATGGACAAGTGGGGCGGCAACACCGAGGACGAGTGCTTCGAGCTGATGGCCCAGGCGGTCGGCGTCGGCGTCGACATGATCAGCGTGACGGTCGGCTGGCAGGAGGCGCCCGAGTCGTCGATCGGCCGCGACATCCCGCCCGGCTACTGGAACTACCTGTCCGAGCGCGCCAAGAAGCTGTTCCCGGACACGCTGATCACGTTCGGCAACCGGCTGCCCGATCCGAGGATGGCCGACGAGTGCCTGCGCGACGGCATCTTCGACTACTGGGAGGTCTGCCGCCCGCTGCTGGCGGATCCGGACCTGATCCACAAGGCGGCCGAGGATCGGCTCGACGAGGTCCGCCGCTGCATCGGCTCGCTCAACTGCCTCTCGCGGCTGTTCCGCGACCTTCCGTACACGTGCACGATGAACCCCGCGCTCGGTCACGAGGTCGAGCCGGAGTACCAGGTGACGCCGGCCACCGTGAAGAAGAAGGTGATGGTGATCGGCGCCGGGCCCGCCGGCATGGAGTGCGCGATCACCGCGGCGAAGCGCGGCCACGACGTCACGGTCTTCGACAAGGCCGGGCGGATCGGCGGCAACCTGTACGCGTACGCGATCAACGACCTGGCGCGCCCCGACGACCTGCTGTCGGTCATCTCGCACTACGAGGTCGTGGCGAAGAAGCTCGGCATCGAGGTGCGGCTCGATACCGAGGTGCACGCGAAGTTCATGCGCAGCGTGCTGCACCAGTACGACGTCTGCGTGATCGCCGCCGGCGCGTCGATCGACCGCAGGCGCCACGCGAACGTGAAGGGCGCCGAGCGGATGCTCGACGCGCTGGACGTCGCTCACGGACGCGTCAAGGCCGTCGGGCGCGTCGTCGTCGTCGGCGGCGGCAAGATCGGGCTCACGCTCGCCGAGTCGCTGCGCAAGCACCAGGGCGCCGAGGTCACCGTGATCGAGCCCGACAAGCGCATCGCCGGCGACGTCAAGCCCTCGTTCAAGTGGCGCCACGCGTCGTGGGTCGAGGAGCTGGGCATCCGGTGCCTCACCTCGACCACGCTCGTCGAGGTCGGCGCCGACGGCGTGAAGGTGCGCAACGCGAAGGGCGAGGAGAGCTTCGTCGCGGCCGACACCGTGATCCAGGCCGACGGCGCGGCGCCGGCGCATCGCCTGTTCCAGGAGTTCGAGTGGATGGTCGACGAGTTGCACGGCGTCGGCGACGCGGTGATCCCGCGCGGCCTCGAGCAGGCGATCCAGGAAGGCTTCCGGCTGGGCGTGCGTCTGTGACGACGATCGCGGCGACCGACGTCGACGCGCTGCCCGCGCCTGCGGCCTGGCGCGCCGCCGCCGCGCACCACGCCGAGCTGTTCGCGCCGCTCGACTCCGGCGTTCGCATCGCGCTGGTCGCCCGCACGGCGCCGTCGCGGATGCTCGTCTGGGAGGCCGACGACGCGGGCGTCGATGCGCGGATCGAACCGTTCGCCGGCTATTCGGCCAGCGCGGCCGACATCGTGCTGGCGGCGGACGACGAGTCGCTGTCCGGGATTCGCGCCTCGGTCGACGGGCGGCTGTTCGAGGCGCTTCGCGCCGGCATCCGCTCGGGACACGTCGTCTGCTACATGCTCAAGCGGCGCTGCGTGCTCGAGGAGCGCGGGCTGGACGATCTGCTCGACGCGCTCGGCTTCGCGTTCATGGGGGCTTGCCGGTGATCTTCAGGAACCCGGCCGGCGCCCCGGAGCTCGCCTGCGACGAGTGCGGTTGCCGCTGGTTCGACCGCATGGCCGGCACCTGCTACGAATGCGGCACGGCGGTCAGCGCCGAGGCCCGGGCCGAGTTCGAGACCGCGCTCGAGGCGTTCGCGGCGCTTCGTGCGCATGAGCAGGGGAGCGTGCCCGCGAATCGCGCCTGAACGCCGGCGGCGGTGCGCCGACGCGCTCGAGCATCCCCGGCGCCGGGGCATCCGCTCGACTCGACCCGACCGGAGGGCCGCCGTTCTTTCGCTCCCGGCGGCAGGCGCGGCCGTGCCGCACCAAAGGAAAAAGGGCGGGGATCTCCCCGCCCTCGTCGCTCGCGATCGTTCCCGGGCTACTTCGCGCGGAAGTCGTCGTGGCAGTTGCTGCACGCCTTGCCGGTCGCGCCGACCGCGCCGCGGAGCGCAGCCAGATCGGTCCCGGCGGCAGATGCGAGCTTCGCCGTCTCGACCCGGAGGTCCTGGCCGAGCTTGTCGAACTTCGCCCTCTCCTTCCAGATCTCGGGCTTCGCCTTGGTCGGCGCGCCGGCGTCGCTGCCCGGGCCGAACCCGTCCCACGGCATCTCCGCGAGCTCGTGGACGAACTTCGCGCTGCGCGCCGCGACCTGGGCATCGTAAGGGCGCTCGCCCTTGGCCATCGCGCCGAGCACGCCCATGTGCCAGCCCATGCCCTGCAGGATGCCCTGCCGGTACTTGATCTGGCGGTCGGGCGATTGGGCGTGGACGACGGTGGCAAAGGCGCCGGCGACGGCCAGCGCGGTCAGTACGGGAACGACAGGCTTCATGCAGGATCTCCAGGGGGGAAAGGGGGCCGCGGCCGGACCGCGGCTGACATCGGAAACAGACGCCGGGGAACGGCTATTCCACGGCCCGCGCATTCTATCGCGGCTGTCGGGCATCCCGCGGCGCGTCAGCCCGCCTCGCTCGCGGCCGGGACGAGGTCGCCGCCCTCGCGGCGGATCGCGCCCGAGCGCAGCAGGTCGCCCACGATCATCGCGGCCAGCGCGTCGGGCGTCGTGCGGAACACCGCGGCGTTGAGGTCGCGCTGGAAGCCGATCTCCTGCACGTAGGCCGGCATGCGCGCCTCCGGGAACCGGCGCCGGTGCAGCAGCGCGTAGCTGAACATCACCTTCGCGGCGTAGCGCGCGACGCGCTCGTCGTCGGCCTCGAACGCCTCGAGCCGTGCATACGACCGCTCGAGCGCGGGCGCGGCGTCCGCGAACGGCTCGCCGTGGCCCGGAATCACGGTTCGCACGCCGAGCGAGGCGATCAGGTCGAGCGTGGCGCGCGCCGCGGGCATCGCGCCCGGATCGATCGCGCGGGGCATCACGAACCCGAAGCCGTTCTCCCACAGCGCGTCGCCGGAGATCAGCACGCCGTGCTCGGGGTTGAAGAAGACGAGCGCGCCCATGTCGTGACCGGGCGCGGCGAGCGCGCGCCACTCGAGGCCGCCCCAGACGTGCACGCTGCCCGGCGCGATCGACTCGTCGACGGCGAACCGGTCCGCGCTCTGGTCCGCGTAGGAATAGAGCAGCGCCTTCTCGTCCCACGCCGCGAACAGCGGCGCCTCGGCTGCCGGCACGGCGATCGGACAGCCGTAGCGCGCGGCGAGCGCGGCGTTGCCGCCGACGTGGTCCGAGTGGCCGTGCGTGTTGACGATCTTCGACAGCGGCTCGCCGGCGAGTCCGCGGTGGCCGGCGATCAGCGCGAGCGTGATGGGCACGTGCTGAACGTAGCCGGTGTCGACGAGCACGTGGCCGTCGCGGCTCCTGAGCAGAACGTGGTTCGCCGACAGCCAGTCGCGCACGAACACGTGCACCGACGCGGGAAGGGAAGGCATCGCCTTCACCGATGATCTCTCACGCGAGCTTCTCCAGGAAGCCGCGCACCAGCGCGATCCGCTCCTCGAGCGAGGGCGCGGCGCGGTCGATGCGCACGCGGTCGGGGCCGGCGAAGCGGGTGCGCCCGTCGCGCTGAACGTGCAGGATCAGCCTGCCCGGGTCGAACGGCGGATCGGGCACGAACTGGACGGTCGTGCGTTCGGGACCCGCGTCGACCTTCCGCACGCCCAGCGGCTTCGCGGCGATGCGCAACCGGTGCGACGCGACCAGCGCGATCGCGGGCTCGGGCAGCGGGCCGAAGCGGTCGACGAGCTCCTCGACGATCGCGTCGATGCCGTCGGCATCCTCGGCCGTGGCGAGCCGCTTGTAGAGGACGAGCCGCTCGTGGATGTCGTTGCAGTAGTCCTCGGGCAGGCGCGCGGGCACGTGCAGCTGGATCTCGGTCGTGACGCCCAGCGGCTCGGCGAGGTTGGGCTCGCGTCCCGACTTCAGCGCCGAGACCGCCGACTTCAGCATGTCGGCGTAGAGCTGGAAGCCCACCTCGGCCATCTCGCCCGACTGGTCCTCGCCCAGCACCTCGCCCGCGCCGCGGATCTCGAGGTCGTGCATCGCGAGGTAGAAGCCCGACCCCAGGTCCTCCATCAGCTGGATCGCCTCGAGGCGCTTCTTCGCCTGCGCCGAGAGCGCTTCCTCCGGCGGCGTCAGCAGGTACGCGTACGCCTGGTGGTGCGAGCGGCCGACGCGGCCCCGGAGCTGATGGAGCTGCGCGAGTCCGAAGCGGTCGGCGCGCTCGATGATGATCGTGTTCGCGGTCGGCACGTCGATGCCGGTCTCGATGATCGTCGAGCAGACGAGGACGTTCACGCGCTGCGCGTAGAAGTCGCGCATCACGTGCTCGAGCTCGCGCTCGCCCATCTGGCCGTGCGCGATCGCGACGCGTGCTTCGGGAACGAGCGCGGCGATCTTCTCCGCCGTCGTCGCGATCGTGTCGACGTCGTTGTGCAGGAAATAGACCTGTCCGCCGCGCTTGAGCTCGCGCAGGCAGGCCTCGCGCACGATGCCCGACGAGTACGGCAGGACGAAGGTCCGGATCGCGAGCCGGCGCTGCGGCGCGGTCGCGATCACCGAGAAGTCCCGGATGCCCTCGAGCGACATCGCGAGCGTGCGCGGTATCGGGGTCGCGGTCAGCGTGAGCACGTCGACCTCGGCGCGCAGGCGCTTCAGGCGCTCCTTCTGGCGCACGCCGAACCGGTGCTCCTCGTCGATGATGACGAGGCCGAGGTTCGCGAACTTCACGTCGGGCTGGATCAGCCGGTGCGTGCCGATCACGAGGTCGATCGCGCCGCGCGCGAGCCCGTCGAGCGCCGCCTTCACCTCCTTCGGCGAGCGGAAGCGGGACAGCTCGGCGAGCTTCACCGGCCAGTCGGCGAAGCGGTCGGAGAAGACCAGGAAGTGCTGCTCGGCGAGCAGCGTCGTCGGCACGAGGACTGCGACCTGCCTGCCGTCGGAGAGCGCCACGAACGCCGCGCGCAGCGCGACCTCGGTCTTGCCGAAGCCCACGTCGCCGCAGACGAGCCGGTCCATCGGCCTGCCGGACCGGAGGTCGGAGATCACCGACTCGATCGCGGCCTGCTGGTCGGGCGTCTCGTCGAAGCCGAAGCCCTCGGCGAACGCCTCGTAGTCGTGCGCCTTGAAGCCGAACGCGTGGCCCTTGCGCGCCGCGCGCTGCGCGTAGAGGTTGAGGAGCTCGGCCGCCGTGTCGTGCGCCTTCTGCGCCGCGCGACGCTTCGCCTTCTCCCACTGGCCGCTGCCGAGCTCGTGCAGCGGGGCGCTCTCGGGCGAGGCGCCGCTGTAGCGCGAGATCTGGTGCAGGCCGGACACCGGCACGTAGAGCTTCGCGTCGTTCGCGTAGACGAGCTCGAGGAACTCCGACGGCCCGTCGCCGAGGTCGAGGTGCGTGAGCCCGAGGTAGCGGCCGATCCCGTGCTGCTCGTGGACGACCGGGTCGCCGACGCGGACCTCGGAGAGGTCGCGCACCATCGCGTCGACGTTCGAGCGGCGGGCGGCATCGCGCCTGCCGCGTCGCACGACGCCCGCGTAGAGCTCGGCCTCGGTGACGAACGCGATGCGCGCGTCGCGCCACGCGAACCCGGCGTGCACGGGCGACGCGACGATTCCCGCCTTCGCGTCGCCCGCGACGAAAGCCGCGAAGTCGTCGACGGCGACCGGCTTCGCGCCGTACTCGGCGAAGTACTGGAGCATCGTCTCGCGGCGGCCGGCGCTTTCGGCGCAGACCAGCACGCGCACGTCGGGCGTCGCGACCAGGCGCTTGAACGCGGCGATCGGGTCGTCGGAGCGCCGGTCGACCGCGATGTCGGGCAGGAGGACCGTCGGCGCGTCGGGCGCGAACGCGGCCGATCCGGGCGTCGGCAGATCGACGCGCGCGAACGACTTCGCGCGTCCGGCGAACTCGTCGGCGGGCACGAAGATCTCGCGCGGCGGCAGGAGCGGGCGCGCCTTGTCGCCGCGCAGCAGCCGGTAGCGCGATTCGGCGTCCTCGAAGAAGCGCTGGGCGGCGACGTGCGCGTCGCCGTGCAGCACGACGACCGCGTCGGCCGGCAGGTAGTCGGCGAACGTCGCGGTCGACTCGAAGAACAGCGGCAGGCAGTACTCGATGCCGCCCGTGTAGACGCCGTTCGACACGTCCCTGTAGAGCGCCGAGCGCGACGGGTCGCCCTCGAACGTCTCGCGGAAGCGCGTGCGGAAGCGCGTGCGGCCCTCGTCGTCCTGCGGAAACTCGCGCGCGGGCAGCAGGCGGATCTCGGGGACCGGATAGACGGTGCGCTGCGTGTCGGCGTCGAACGTCTTGATCGCCTCGAGCTCGTCGCCGAAGAGGTCGAGCCGGTAGGGAAGCGTCGCGCCCATCGGGAAGAGGTCGATCAGGCCGCCGCGGACGCTGAACTCGCCCGGCGACACGACCTGCGTCACGTGCGCGTAGCCGGCGAGCGCGAGCTGCGCGCGCAGCCGGTCGACGTCGAGCCGCTGGCCCTGCTTCAGGAAGAACGCGCGTCCGGCGAGGAACGAGGGCGGCGGCAGCCGGTGCATCGCCGTCGACACGGCGGCGACGACGACGCGCGCCTCGCGCTGCGCGAGCCGGTAGAGCGTCGACAGCCGCGTCGAGATCAAGTCCTCGTGCGGCGAGATCGGGTCGTAGGGAAGCGTCTCCCAGTCGGGAAAGAAGTCGCAGTCGACGCCCGGGGCGAACCACGGAATCTCGTCGGCGAGACGCTGGGCGGCGAGCGGGTCGGCGGCGAGCACGGCCAGCGTGCGGCCGGCGCGAGCGCAGTCGACGGCGAGCTGCGCGAGCGCGAGGGCATCGGCGGATCCGGCCAGCGGCGCGAGCGTGACGCGCTTGCCCGTGTCGGGGATCGCCGGAGCGAGGCGGGGAAGCGTCGCGAACGGCGACGCCCCGACCGCGGGGGCGTCGGGGGCGTTCATCGAGGTCGCGGAAGGACGATGGCGATCGGTCGGCGGAGCGCTGCGCCGGCGAGGGCGCGAAGAGGTCGATTATACGTGGGCGTGTACGGCCGCCTTTGGCGGTCGCCGATTCGTCGTGCGTGCGGAAGCGGATGGTTCCTGCCCCTCACCCCGGCCCTCTCCCCGCAATGCGGGGAGAGGGAGATATCGGGACATCCGGATGGTCATGCATCCGGACATCCGGATGGTCATGCATCCGGACATCCGGATGGTCATGCATCCGGACGGTCATGTGTCCTCGCGCCGCGAACAGCGCAGGCGGCGCGATCCGCGGACCGCCGACAACCACGCTCTCCGATTCGTCGTGCCTGCCGATGCAGGCGGATCCTTGCCCCTCACCCCGGCCCTCCCCCCGCAATGCGGGGAGAGGGAGATTTCGCGCCATGCGGATGGTCATGCGTCCTCGCAATGCGACTGCGCAGACGGCGAAGGATCCGCGAACAGCGCAAGCGGCGCCTTCCGCGGACCACCGACACTCTCCCTCTCCCCGCATTGCGGGGAGAGGGCCGGGGTGAGGGGCGGTACCGGTGCTCCGCAACCTGCGTGCGACAATCGCGAACGATGGATCGTCCCGCTCCCGCCGCGCCGACCCCGACGCCCGCGCGGCGTCGCGTTTCGCCCTACCTGCTGCTGACGCTCACGCCGCTCTTCTGGTCGATCAACTGGGTGCTCGGCCGCGGGCTGCACCACGAGATCCCGCCGATGGCGATGACGTTCTTCCGCTGGTTCTTCGCGGTCGCGATCCTCGCGCCGTTCGCGCTGCCGCACGTGCGGCGCGACTGGCCGGTCGTCGCCCGGCACTGGCGCGCGCTGCTGGGCCTGGGCGCGATCGGCATCGGCACGCACAACGCGCTCGCCTATCTCGGCCTCAACTACACGACCGCGACCAACGGCGTGATCCTCAATTCGTTCATCCCGGTGATGATCGTCACGATCGCGTGGGTGTTCCTGCGCGAGCGCCTGAAGCCGGTGCAGATCGCGGGGGTCGCCGTCTCTCTCGCCGGCGTGCTCGCGATCCTGTCGCAGGGGTCGCTCGCGACGCTCGCCGCATTCCGCCTGAACGGCGGCGACCTGCTGGTGATCCTGTCGATGGCGATGTGGGCGAGCTACACGATCGCGCTGCGCTGGCGTCCGCAGGGGTTGCACCCGCTGTCGTTCCTGTTCGTGATCGCGGTCGTCGGCGATCTCTGCGTGCTTCCGCTGTGGCTGGGCGAGATGGCGCTCGGCCGGCATCCCGTGTGGACGCTCGAGGCCTTCGCCGCACTCGCGACGGTTGCGCTGTTCTCCTCGGTGCTCGCGTACATCTTCTGGAATCGCGGCGTGGAGCAGGTGGGCGCCTCCGTCGCCGGCCTGTTCGTCCACCTGATGCCGGTGTTCGGCGTGCTGCTCGCGTGGATCTTCCTCGGCGAGACGCTCGGGCTCCATCACGTCGTCGGCATCGCGCTCATCCTCTCGGGCATCGCGCTGACCAGCCGCGCCGGCGCCGCGCGGGTCGCGACGGTCGAGTAGCCTCCCGTGAAGCACCGCCCCCCGTTCAACCTCCTGCTCGTCTCGCAGTACGGCAGCGCTCCGCCGAGCGCGCTGGGAGGGGCAGCGTCGATGGTGCTCGGGGGCCTCCAGCGCCTGGGCCTTCCGGCGCGCATCGTCGTGAACGAATACCTGCGCGACGCGACGAACGTCGTGTTCGCCGTGCACAATCTCGACGCGTCGCTGATCGGGACGCTGCCGGCGGGGACGATCGTCTTCAACACCGAGATGGTCGTCCCGTCGTCGCCGTTCGTCGATGCGATGCTCCCGTTCGTGCGCGCGTTCGAGACCTGGGACTACAGCGCGGCCAACGTCCGCGCGTGGACGGCGCTCGGCGCCGGCGAGCGCGTGCGCCTCGTGCGACCCGCCTACCTTCCGACGTTCACGACGGTCGACCTGGACGCGCCGCGCGACGTCGACGTCCTGTTCTACGGATGGCCGAGCCCGCGACGCGACCGGGCGATCGGCGCACTCCGCGAGGCGGGACTCGACGTGCGCACGCTCTTCAACGTCCATGGCGTCGAGCTGCGGCAGTGGATCGCGCGCTCGCGCATCATCGTCAACGTCCATCATCGCGAGGACGCGGTGTTCGAGTTCGCGAGGATGTCGACCGCGCTCGCGAACCGGCGCTGCTTCGTGACCGAGGCGGGCGGCGAGGAGGACGTCGATCCGGCGATCCTGCCGGGGTTCGTCTCCGGCACCGTCGACGAGCTGCCGGGGCTGTGCCGCGACCTGATCGACGACCCGGCGCGGCGCGAGTCGATCGCCAGGACGGGATTCGAGCGTTACACCGCGACCGACTTCTCGCGCGAGCTCGCCGGCGTGCTCGGCATCGAGACGCCCCGGGACTAGGGCCTGTTAGCGCTGCCGGGACGCTCGCGCCGGTGCCGCGCGCGCCTTCAGCGCCGCCCGAGCGAGACGACCATCGGGCCCGACGGCCGGGCGATCCAGTAGCCGCCGTGCGCGACGGGCGCGCGATCGCGCGGCTCGAGGCTGTAGCGCAGGAGCGCGCGCGACACGATCGCCTTGAACTCGATCTGCGCGAGCCGCATGCCGAGGCAGAGGCGCGCGCCGCCCGAGAACGTCAGGTTCAGGAACGGCCGGGTCAGCCTGGCGCTGTTCGGATCGGCGAAGCGTTCGGGATCGAACCGGTGCGGATCGGCGTGGATGTCGGGACGCCGGTGCATGCCCGCGACCGCCACGGCGACGCGCGTGCCGCGGGTCACCCGGAACCCGCCGGCCTCGATGTCCTCGGTGGCGACGCGCGGCAGGTTGACGACGGACGGGTACAGGCGTCCGATCTCCAGCATCGTCCGGTCGAGGGCGGGCAGGCGGTCCAGCGCCTCGGCCTGGAGCG
>CALDKM010000426.1:0-15588 GCA_937898875.1 uncultured Pseudomonadota bacterium
GCACAACCCGCCGCCGCAGCGGGGCTTCTTCGCGTGGTTCAACCGCCAGGTCGACGCGGTGACGCGCGGGTTCGGCCACGCGGTCGAGTTCGTGATCCGGCGCATGGCGGTCGCCTTCGCGCTGCTCGCGTTCTTCCTCTACGCGATCTGGCACCTGTTCCACACGCTGCCTACGAGCTTCGTGCCCAACGAGGACCAGGGCTACGTGATGGCCGCGATCATCCTGCCGCAGGCGTCGAGCCTCGACCGCACTCAGGTCGTGGCCGAGAAGGTCGACGCGATCTTCGACAAGCTGCCGGGCGTCGCGAACCGTTCGATGATCACCGGATACAGCCTGCTCGACTCCGGCTTCAAGCCCAACGCCGGCACGTTCTTCGTGACGCTCAAGGACTTCAAGGAGCGCTACGCGTCGATCGCCACGGCGAAGGAGCAGAACCCGCGCGCGATCCTGGTCTCGATGTACGAGCAGGCGCTCGGGATCGACGGCGCGCTGGTGTTCCCGGTCGCGCCACCGCCGATCCCCGGCATCGGAACGCAGGGCGGCTTCGAGTTCTGGATCCAGGATACCGGCGCGGGCGACCCCGAGCGGCTCTACGAGGTCGCGCAGGCGTTCCTCGCGAAGGCACGCAAGCGCCCGGAGCTCCTGGGCCTGAACTCGACGTTCCAGGCGTCGACACAGCAGCTCCGCGCGATCGTCGACCGCGACAAGGCGGTGCTGCTCGGCGTTCCGGTGCAGGACGTCTACAGCGCGATCCAGGCGCAGTTCGGCTCGCTGACCGCGAGCCAGTTCAACCAGTTCAGCCGCGTCTGGTGGGTGATCCTGCAGTCCGACGCTCCGTACCGGCAGCACCCGGGCGACCTCACGCGGCTCTACACGCGCTCGAACCAGGGTCAGATGGTGCCGCTCTCGTCCGTCGTGAAGGCCGAGTGGGTCGCGGGGCCGGACCTCGTTCCGCGCTTCAACGGGTTCCCTGCCGCGAAGGTCACCGGGAGCCCCGCCGGCGGATTCAGTTCGGGCCAGGCGCTCGCGGCCATGGAGGAAGTCGCCGCCGAGGCGCTGCCGCAAGGCTACCGGTTCGCGTGGTCCGGGCTCGCGTTCGAGGAGAAGAAGTCGGGCGGCACGTCGAGCCTCGCGTTCCTGTTCGGCTTCGTCATCGTGTTCCTCGTGCTCGCCGCGCAATACGAGTCGTGGACGCTGCCGGGCGCCGTGATGACCGCGGTCCCGTTCGGCATCCTGGGGGCGCTCCTTTTCAACTGGATCCGCGGGCTCGAGAACGACGTCTACTTCCAGATCGGCCTGCTGGTGCTGATAGGCCTCGGCGCGAAGAACGCGGTGCTTCGCGTCTCCGCCGCCGTCGAGTTCCGCGAGCAGGGCCATTCGATCATGGAGGCCACGCGGCTCGCGGGCGAGCAGCGGTTGCGGCCGATCATCATGACCTCGCTCGCGTTCGCGCTCGGCGTGCTGCCGCTCGCGATCGCGGTCGGCGCGGGAGCCAACGCGCGCCACTCGATCGGCACCGGCATCATCGGCGGCATGATCGGCGAGACGACGCTCGCGATGCTCTACGTACCGCTGTTCTTCTACCTGTTCGACCGCCTGAAGGAGGGCAGGAAGGGCGCGGCGGCTTCGACGGCCGGCGCGAAGCCGGCGGCGGACGACGCGTCGCGCGAGGGCCATTGAGATGCGCGCTCGCGCGCTCGCCCTCGCCTGCTCCGCGCTGGTCGCCGGCTGCATGGTCGGCCCCGACTACACGCGGCCCGCCGTCGACGCGCCGGCCGCGTTCCGCTACGCGCCGAAAGAGCAGGCCGACACTGCGAACCTCGCGTGGTGGAAGCAGTTCGGCGATCCCGTCCTCGACGCGCTGATCGACGAGGCGCTCGCGAACAACCGCAACGTGCGGATCGCGGTCGCCAACGTCGAACAGGCCGCGGCGGTATTCACGCAGGCGCGGTCGCCGCTGTTCCCGCAGCTGGGCTACGGGGCCTCCGCCACGAGGGCGCGCTCCTCGGAGGCGGGCCGCGACCCCGCCGTCGCCCGGCTGATCACGAATCCGCAGACGGCGTACGAAGCGGCGCTGTCGGTCACCTGGGAGCTCGACCTCTGGGGCCGCATCCGCCGGCAGAGCGAGGCCGCGCGCGCCAACCTGCTCGCCACCGACGAGGCGCGCCGCGGCGTGATCCTCTCGCTGGTCGCGTCGGTGGCGGGCAACTACCTGCAGCTTCGCGGCCTCGATGCGCAGCTCGTCGTCGCGAGGAAGACGCTGGGCGCGTACGCCGAGTCCGTCAGGCTGTTCACGCTGCAGTTCAAGTACGGCCAGGTGTCGCAGATGAACGTCGCGCAGGCGCAGTCGCAGTACGAGACCGCGGCGGCTCAGATCCCGCAGATCGAGTCGCAGATCGCGCAGGTCGAGAACGCGCTGTCGATCCTGCTCGGCCGCAATCCCGGCCCGATCGCCCGCGGCAAGCCGATCGACGCGCTCGTCGCGCCTGCGGTTCCGGCCGGACTTCCGTCGGCGCTGCTCGAGCGGCGGCCCGACGTCGCGCAGGCCGAGCAATCGCTCGCCGCCGCCAACGCGCAGATCGGCGCCGCCAAGGCGCTCTACTTCCCGACGATCTCGCTCACCGGCGCGCTCGGAAGCGCGAGCCCGGATCTCTCGGACCTGTTCAAGGGTCCCGCGCGGGTCTGGAGCTACGCCGGCCAGCTCGTCGGCCCGATCTTCACGTTCGGCGCGGTGAGCGGCCAGGTGGCGCAGGCGGAGGCGGCGCAGGCGGCGGCGATCCAGAACTACCGGCTCTCGATCCAGAACGCTTTCGCCGACGTCGAGAACGCGCTCGTCGCGAACGCCAAGGGACAGGAGCAGGTCGCCGCGCAGCAGCGTCTCGTGGCGGCGCTGACCGACTACACGCGGCTCGCGCGCCTGCAGTTCGACGGCGGCTACGCGCCGTACTCGACCGTGCTGCAGGCGGAGCAGGCGCTGTTCCCGGCCGAGCTCAACCTCGTCGCCTACCGCGCGACGACGCTCGGCACGTCGGTAAGCATCTACAAGGCGATGGGAGGCGGCTGGGTCGACGTCGCCGCCGCGCTCACGCCCGCGACGCCGCGTCCGCCGGCGATCGACGACCCGAATCCGCGCCCGCCGCTCTTCTGATACGGTTCCGTGCTCCCGCCGCCGCCTACCTGACCGCGGCGACGTCGCGAGCGAATTCCGCGAGGATCTCGCCCAGCGCCGCGCTCTGCGCGGCCGCGTAGCTCGCGGCGCTCACGGCGGTGAGCGGCGTGCGACGGCGGTACTCCTTCGTCCACAGCGGCACGGCCGAGCGATCGGGGCGCGACACGTAGAACGTGATCGCGAGCTCCGCGGCCGGCGCCTTCGGGTCGCGGTTGTCCGCGAACAGCGAGTCGACGAACGCGTCGACCGTGAGGTCGGCCTCGGCCGGCGCGCCGGGAGGAATCACCTTCGAGAACGCCTTCGACTGCGCGAGCGCGCGTGCGATCGCCTCGGCGATCATCGGCGCGGGCGCGACGACGTACTCGTGGTAGTAGTCGTTCTCGAACCTGAGGTCGGCTTCGCGCACGACGAACGTGCGGTCGCGGTAGGGCGCGGCAACCGTCACCGTGCCGATTCGCGCGGAGAGGGGGTTCGTCTGCCGGAGCGCCTGCGCGGGGGGCGGCTCGAGCAGGTACATCTCCTTGACCGGCGTCGGACGCGTGATCGAGCACGCACCGAGCGTCGCCGCGGCCGCGGCGACGAGGAACGCGGAAGCGAGGGGTCGGTTCATGGCTGGCGGCTCGGCAGCGGTTTCGGCGGCTCGCCGAACAGGAGGTTCGACGGGTAGCGCTTCGCGTCCTCGGAGAGGTCGCGCAGGTTGTCGGTGATCTGGCGCAGGTTGGAGATCGTCGACGCGAGGTCCTGCTCGCCGCCGCCGAGGATGCGGTCGACGCGCGAGAGGGATCGCTCCATGCGCGCGATCGTCTGGCCGAGCTTCGGGTCCGACACGAGGTCCCTGAGCTTCGCGGCGGCGGCGGACGCGTCCTCGGGCAGCTTCTGCCACGCCGGATTCGCGATCATCGACTTCAGCTCGGCGTTGGTCTCCCGAAGCTCGGCGAGGAGCGCGGTGCCTTCGCCGGTCAGCTTCTTCGCGTCGATGCCCGCGAGCGTCGTGTCGATCCGGTCGAGCGTCCGGGTCGCCCGGTCCGACAGACCCTTCGCGTCGATCGCGGCGAGCCGGTCGTTGGTCGTCGTCATCAGCTTGTTGAGGTTCGCGAGCGTGCCCTCGATGTCGAGCCGGTGCAGCCGGTCGATGATGTCGGACGCCGCGTTCACGAACTGCGAGACCGTCGACGGCGTGCTCGGGATGTAGACGTTGTTCGGCGTCCACGCGATCGGCAGCATCGGGGGCGGCGGGTCGACGTAGTCGAGCTCGAGGAAGCTCGTGCCGGTGATGCCCTGCGGCGTCAGCCGGATGCGCAGCCCCCGCTCGACCTCGGCTTTCGCCCCTTCGGGAGTCGTGAGGTCGCCGGTGGCCGCGCGGCCGCCCACGAGTCGGGGATTGATCTGCGACTCGACCAGGACGAAGCGCGCGCGCTGCACCATCGGCAGGTCCTGCTGGTAGACGACGTAGGTGAAGCTGATCTTCGTCACCTCGCCGATCACGACGCCGCGGTACTTGAGCTTCGACCCGATGTCGAGACCCTGCACCGACTCGTTGAAGTAGGACTCGATCGTGGACTTGCGCTCGAACCACCGGCCGGAGCCGATGACGAGGATCACCACGATGCCGGCGACGAGCGCGCCGATCACGAAGAGGCCGAGCTTGAAGTAGTTGGCTTTCTGGCTCATCGGTCGGGCAGGCTCATCGGTCAGGCGGCCGCCTTCTCGGCCTCGCGCCGGAAGAACGCGCGGACGCGCGGGTCGGGAGACGAGTCGCGGAGCTCCCGGGGATCGCCCTCGGCGATGATGCCGCGCGCCTTCTTGTCGAGCAGCACGACGCGGTCGATCGACGCGAAGACGGAAGGCAGGTCGTGCGTGACGATGACGAACGTGACGCCGAGGCTCTCGGCGAGCCGGCGCACCGTCGCGTCGAGCGTCGCCGACGTGATCGGGTCGAGACCCGAGGACGGCTCGTCGAGGAACAGGATCGACGGGTCGAGCGCCATGGCGCGAGCGATGCCGGCGCGCTTCTGCATGCCGCCGGAGATCTCGGAAGGAAGGTGGCCCGTGAACGCGTCGAGGCCGACGAGCGCTAGCTTCATGCGCGCGATCAGGTTCATCGCGTCGCCCGGCAGGCCCGAGTAGACCTCGATCGGCAGGCGCACGTTCTCGAGCAGCGTCATCGAGCCGAACAGCGCGCCCGACTGATACATGACGCCGAAGCGGCGCCGGATGCGCTCGAGCTCCGCCCCGTCGGCGCCCACGATGTCCTCGCCGGCGAAGCGGACGTGGCCGGACACCGGCGGCACCAGCCCGATCATGTGCTTCAGGATCGTGCTCTTGCCACCGCCCGAGCCGCCGAGGATGCCGAACACCTCGCCGGCGCGGATGTCGAACGAGACGTCGTCGAGGATCGCCGTGCCGTCGTAGCCCGCGTACAGGTGGTCGACCTCGATCAGGACCTCGCCGGGCGTGCGGCGCGCGGGTCCCTCGGCGGCGAGCGGGTCGTGGGTGGCCATCGGGTGCGGCGTCGCGTCAGATGTTCAGGATGTAGAAGGCGACGGCGAAGATGCCGTCGACGACGACGAGCAGGATGATGCCCGAAACCACGGCCCGCGTTGCGGATTCGCCGACGGCCGACGCGCCGGCAGCCGTCTGCAGGCCGCGCAGGCACCCGATGCCGGCGATCAGGATGGCGAAGACGAACGACTTGACGAACCCGGCCATGAAGTCGGTGAACGAGACGGCGCTCTCGACCTCCTTCATGAAGGTGACGACGGGGATCGAGAACGAGGTCATCGTGATCGCGCCGCCGATGAGCCCCAGGAGCATCGAGAACAGCACGAGCAGCGGCGTCATCAGGAGCGCGGCGATGACCCTCGGCGTCACCAGGAAGCGAACCGGGTCGAGACCCATCGTCGTGATCGCGTCGACCTCCTGGTTGACGCGCATCGTGCCGATCTCGGCGGCGAACGCCGCGCCCGAGCGGCCGGCGAGCAGGATGGCCGTCATCAGGGGCCCCAGCTCGCGCAGCATCGACAGTCCGATCAGGTCGGCGACGAAGATCTCGGCGCCGAACCGCTTCATCGGCACCGCCGACTGGAACGCCAGGATCATGCCGAGCAGGAAGCTGATCAGCGCGACGATCGGCAGCGCGTCCACGCCGACGCGCTCGCACACGCGCCACACGTCCCGCCAGCGCACCGTGTGCGGCCGCAGGAGCGCGTGGAAGAGCGCCGCGCTGAGCTCGCCGATGAACGTGATCTGCTCGGCGATGTCCCTCCAGACGGCCGCCGCCGCACGCCCGATCTCCTCGATCGCCGGACGACGCTTCACCTCGGGATCGACGTCCTTCGCCAGCCGCTTCGGGTCGAACTGCCTGAGCAGCAGATCGAACGCCGGCTTGAGGTTCGCGATCTCGACCGGCGCCGCGCGCTCCTGCGCGATCAGGTCGATCAGCAGCGCGACGCCGGCGCCGTCGCAATAGTCGACCTTCGCCGCGTCGACCGTCACCGGCTTGCCCGGGGCGTCGGCCAGCGCGCGGTGCGCATCGCTCCAGACCGCGCGCACCGTGTTCGAGTCGAGGCGACCGTCCAGCGCGACGACGCGGCGCCCGTCGGGCAGGTCGTTGATCGCGATCGCGGCCATCGATGCGTGGGAGCGTCAGGGGTCGATCAGCTCGAGCTGCGTGCCGTAGACGCGCACGCGGTCCCCGGGCCGGAACGGGGGATCGTAGCGCAGCGGGACGGTCCTTGTCCCGCCGGCGTCCAACTTCACGTCCACGTCCCAGCGCGGCTGCTCGTAGCTGTCGGGGCGCTTCGCATAGGATCCGCCGCCCGCGGACCCGAGGACCACCAGCCCCTGGTTCTTCCCCTGCGGTCCGATCTGGAAGGCGCTCGTCACCCGGCCGGTGGTGCCGATCGAATCGCCGGGACCGGCCGACGGCACGGTGGTTCCCAGCGGGGTCCAGCTGCTCTTCTCCGTCGTCTGCCGGACGGCGGCCACGGTCCCGCAGTTGTCGCAGCGGCCGGCCGGCTGCGCCTGCGCGGCTGCCGCGGCGAGCATCGCGATACCCGCGACGACGATCGCGCCCGCCCGCCGCGCGCGGTCCCCGCTCATTGCGGCACCGTGGCGAGGTAGAACATCGCGTGGAGCATCGGACCCGGGCGGCCGAGCGCGCCGAACCAGCGCTGGAAGATCGGATCGACCTCGCCGCTCCGGTACAGCTCGACCAGCGCGCGGTTCACCGCGAGCCGGAAGTCCGGATCGTCGCGGCGCATCACGAGGCCGTAGGGCTCGTACGAGATGTCCGAGGGAAGGAAATCGCTGTCGCGCAGCGACGGCATCCGCGAGCGCTGGACGGTCAGCACGATGCGATCGCCCGCCACGCCGTCGACCTTGCCCGCCGCGAGCTGCGCGAGCCCTTCCTGGAGGCTGCCGATCGGCACGACGATCGCCGGCGCAGCGATCGCCGTCAGCGTGCGCGCGAGCGCCTGCTCGGTCGTCGTTCCCGGGATCACGGCGATGCGCCGGCCCTTCAGGTCGGCGAGCTTGCCGAGCTTCGATCGCGCGCCGACCAGCACGGCGCCGCCGTCGACGTAGATCGGCACGCTGAAGTCGACCGTCGCCATGCGCGAGAGCGAGATCGTCGTCGTGCCGCACTCGAGGTCGACCGCGCCGCGCGCGACCGCGTCGACGCGTTCGCCGGCGGAGAGCGGCTTCCACTGGAGCTTGAGCGAGGCGACGCCCGCGACCTTCGCGACCTCCGCGGCAGCCCGCTCGCAGAGCTCGACCGAGTAGCCGCGCACGCGGCCATCGCGGTCCCGGTACGAGAACGGCGCGGCGTCGTCGCGGTAGCCGAGCTCGATCGTGCCGGTCGCACGGATGCGGTCGAGCGTCGGTCCGGCGAACGCCGCCCCCGCGAGCGCGCCGGCGATCGCGGCGACGACGACGAGCGCGGCTCGCAACGGATGTCCTGTCGAATGGCGCATGGACGTCATCGGTGATCGAAGGGCGGCGAAGTTTAGCACCAACCCCCACGCGAGCGTGCCCGCGTCCGGGCCGCCGGCGACGGGCGGTCGCGCCGCTCGGCCCGTCCGGCGTACCCCACGGGCGCGGGCTTCGTGCCGGTCGTGCGGCCGCTGCATCGGCCCGCGAATCGACGCGCCGGGACCTACACCCCGCCGCGCCGTGGCGGGAGATCGCCGAGCGCGCCGTCGAGCGCGGCGACGACCGTGCTCCACTCGCCCCGGGCCGATTGGCGGAACAGCGTCGCGGTCGGATACCACGGGCTGTCGGTACGATCGAGCATCCATCGCCAGACGTCGCCGACCGGCAGCAGGATCCACGTCGGCTTGCCCATCGCTCCCGCGAGGTGCGCCACGGCGGTATCCGCCGCGATCACCAGGTCCAGCCCCGCGATCAGCGCCGCCGTCTCCGCGAAGTCGACCAGTTCGCCGGTCCAGTCGTGCAGGCGCCCGGCGTAGCGCGCCGCCTGCGTGGCCAGCCCGCCGGTCTGCAGGCTGATCCACGCGACGTCGTGCCGCTCGATCAGCGTCTCCAGCTCCGACAGCTCCAGCGACCGCGTGTGATCGTTGATCCGGTTCGGATTGCCGGCCCAGACCAGGCCCACGCGGGTCCTGTCGCCCAGCGCTTCGAGCCGCTTCGCCCATCGCTGCGCATCCTTCGGGTCGGGTGCGAGATAGGGAACGTCGGACGGGATCGTGTCGAGCGTCGTGCCGAGTCGCGCCGGAACGCTCATCAGCGGACAGTGCGCGACGACCGGCGGCGTCGCCGCCCCGCGCGCAACGACCTCGATGCCCTCGATGCGGGCGAACAGCCGCAGCAGCTCGGGCGCGCACTCGAGCACCACCGGGCAGCCCCGGCGCGCGAGCAGCGGCGCGTAGCGGCAGAACTGGATCGCGTCCCCGAAGCCCTGCTCCGCGTGCAGCAGCAGCGGTCCCCGCAGCGGCCCGCCGTCCCAGAGCGGCACGGGCAGCGCGGGCATCGGCCGGTAGTTCGCGCACTTCCAGCGCCACTCGTACTCGTGCCATCCGCGGGGCATCACGCCGTCGGTCAACAGGGCGAGGGCGAGCTTGCCGTGCGACTCCGCATCGGCCGGTGCGATCGCGAGCGCGCGCTCCAGCGCCGCGCGCGCTCCGGCCGTGTCGCCGAGCTCGAGACGGGCCGCGCCGAGCCCGCGCCACGCCGCAACCCGGTGCGGGTCGCCCGCCACCGCCTGCTCGTAGCAGGCGACCGCACCGGGCACGTCGCCGCACTCCGTCTTCGCGATCGCGAGGTTGAAGAGCGCCTCCACCATTCCGGGCTTCGTCCGCAGCGCCGCTTCCAGCGGCCCGACGGCCTCGGCGCAACGCCCCTGGCCGATCAGCGCACGGCCGAGATTGCACAGCGACTCCGGCGTCGGCGCACCCGCGGCGACCGCGGCAAGGTGCGCTTCGGCCTCCGCGAACGCCCCCGCGTCGAGCAGGGCCGTTCCCAGCAGGAACCGCAGCGGAAGCGCGCCCGGCTGGTGCGCGAGCGCCGTCTCGAGCGAGGCGACCGCGTCGTCGCGCCGTCCGGCCGCGAGCTGCGCCTGCCCGAGCCCTGCCCAGGCCGACACGAGCGTCGGGGCGAGCGCGAGCGCCGATCGGTAGGAGGCGACCGCCTCGTCGTGGCGGCCCGTCGCGCGCAATGCGTGTCCCAGGTTGGCATGGGCCTGCGCGAGGCGCCCGTCGAGCGCAATCGCCCGCCGGAAAGCCGCCTCGGCCGCCGCGTACGCACCGCGCTGCTGGAGGATGTTTCCGAGACTGTTGCGGTACGCGGCCGCGGTCGGCCGTCCCTCGATGGCGCGCGAGACCAGCGACTGCGCCTCGTCGAGCGCGCCGCGCCCCGCGCACAGGACGCCCAGTCCGTGCAGCGCGTCCGGCTGTCCCGGCTCGCGCGCGAGGATCTTCCTGTACGCCTCCTGCGCGTCCTCCGCGCGGCCGGCCCGATGCAGGGCGAGCGCCTCGTCGAGCGTCGGTGGGTTCGAGGGCATGGACGTCGGGCAGGCAGGCGGCGGCGCTTCGTCCGCCGCATTGTACCGAGGGCAACGGCGGCGCGACGCTCGATGCCTGCCCTGCGCCGCGCGCGAGCGCCGTTCGGCGTCAGCGATCCGCGAAGATCTCGTCTAGCGACGGCGCCGGCGCGCCGTCGAGCGCCAGACGCGATTCCAGCTCGTCGACGTGCGCCGCCATCAGGCGCCCGGCGCGCCGGGCGTCCCGGCGCGCGATCGCGTCGACGAGCGCGTCGTGGTCGGCGCGCGCGTGCGCGACGCCGCTCCGCTCGTAGAGGGCGATCGCGAGCGACGACTGCAGCACGAGCTCGCGAGCATAGCGGGCGAGCACGGGGTTCCCGCAGAGGTCGGCAAGACGATGGTGGAACGCGAGCGAGCGCTCGAGGCCCGCGCCGCGGTCGCCGCGCGCGTAGGCGGCGTTCTCGTCGCGCACCACCCGCCTCAGCGCCGCGATCGACGCCTTGTCGATGCGCGCGACCGCCGCCTCGACCGTCGCCGCCTCGATCACCCGGCGCGCGGCGAACGTGTGGCGCACGTCGGCCGCGGAAGGCCGGGCCACGACCGCCACGCGCTTCTCCCGCAGGCTGACGATGCCCTCGTGGTCGAGCCGCCGCAGCGCCTGGCGCACGATCGTGCGCGAGACGCCGAAGAACCGGCCGAGCGCGAGCTCCTGCAGCTTGGTGCCGGGCGCGAGCCTCCGCGCGAGGATCGACGCGCGTATCGCGTCGCAGATGCGCGCCTCCGCACCGCCCGCCGCCTGCCGCCGCGCCGCCATCGGCTCCTCTCCCTCGCCCGTCCCTCGGGCAGCGTAAGCCCGCCCACGCCCCGGGTCAATCCAGGCGGGATGCACGCGGTCCTCATCGTGTATACACGATTGTCGTCCCGTGTCCACCGATCGCGTCGACCCCCCGCACCGCCGCCCAATGGAGCCGTCGCGCAGCGGTGCGCCGGCAACGGTATGCACGCCCCTCGCTCCCGGTTGACAAACCATGACCCCGGCGGGAGGATGCGCGACGATCCCGGGCGCACCGGCGCCCGGTCACCCGCGCACCGCCTCCGCCCATGCCCGCCGACGGGACCGACCCGATCCGCTTCGTGCTGAACGGCGGGCGCGTCGACGTCGCCGGCGTGTCGCCCCAGACGACGCTGCTCACGTGGCTGCGCGACGCGCGGCAGCTCACCGGGACGAAGGAAGGCTGCGCCGAAGGGGACTGCGGCGCTTGCACGGTCGTCGTCGCCGAGTCGCGTCGGGACGGAACGCTCGCCTGGAAGCCGGTCAATGCGTGCATCCGGCTCCTGCCCTCGCTCGACGGCAAGGCGGTGTTCACGGTCGAGAGCCTGCGCGCCCCGTCCGGCGCGCTCCATCCGGTGCAGCAGGCGCTCGTCGAATGCCACGCGTCGCAGTGCGGCTTCTGCACGCCCGGCTTCGCGATGAGCCTGTTCGGCCTGTACAAGAACGCGAGCGCGCCCTCGCGCGAGGCGACCGACGACGCGCTGTCGGGCAACCTGTGCCGCTGCACCGGCTACCGCCCGATCCTCGCCGCCGCCGAGCGCATCGGCGCGATCGACGCGCAGGCGTGCGGCGCGACCGGCTGGCGCGGCCCGGGCGTCGCCGCGGACGGCAGCCGCATCGTCTCCGGCGAGGAGCAGCTCCTCGCGGCGCAGCTCGACACGCTCCGGCGCGACGAGACGTTCGTCTACGAAGGCGAAGGCCGGCGCTGGATCGCGCCTGTCGACGCCGACGGGCTCGCCGCCGCGTGCGCCGCGCATCCCGACGCACACATCGTGGCCGGCGCCACCGACGTCGGGCTGTGGATCACCAAGCAGCACCGCGACCTCGGCACGATCGTCGCGACCGGCGCGGCGCGCGATCTCGCGCTCGTCCGGGTGGGCAGCGACATCATCGAGATCGGCGCCGCCGCGACGCTGGCCGACGCCTTCGACGCACTGGAAGGCGACTACCCGGAGCTCGCGGAAGCCTGGCAGCGCTTCGCGTCGGTGCCGATCCGCAACGCCGGCACGCTGGGCGGCAACATCGCGAACGGCTCGCCGATCGGCGACTCGATGCCGGCGCTGATCGCGCTGGGCGCGCAGGTCGTGCTGCGCGGGGGCGGCACGGTCCGCCCGATGCCGCTCGAAGACTACTACCTGGCCTACCAGAAGACCGCGCGCGTCCCCGGCGAGTTCGTCGCGGCGGTCCGCGTGCCGCGCCGCGCGGGCGGGCTCGCGCTCCGCGCGTACAAGCTGTCGAAGCGCCGCGACCAGGACATCTCGGCGGTGTTCGCCGCGTTCGCGCTCCTGCTCGACGGCGACCGGATCGTCTCGGCGCGGATCGGCTGCGGCGGCGTGGCCGCGACGCCGACGCGCGCCACCGCGACGGAAGCCGTGCTCGCCGGATCGTGCTGGACCCCGAACGCGGCCGAGGCCGCGGCGCACGCGCTCGAACGCGAGTTCGCGCCGATCGACGACATGCGCGCCTCGGCCGTCTACCGTCGCCGGGCGCTTGGCAACCTGATGCGCAGGATGTGGCTCGAAACCGGCGCGAGTACGCCCCCGGCGACGCGCGTCGAGCAGGTCTCCGCGACCTGGTGACCGCGATGAACGATCCGCGCGTGCCGCTCCCCGACCTCGGCGTTCCCGACGCGGGCGCCGTCGTGGGCGCGCCGCTGCCGCACGACTCGGCCGCGCTGCACGTCGCGGGCGAGGCCGCGTACACCGACGACCTTCCCGAGCCGAAGGGCACGCTGCACGCCGCGATCGGCGTCTCGCCGGTCGCGCACGGTCGGCTGCGCGCCGTGAATCTCGACGCGGTGCGCGCAGCGCCGGGCGTGATCGACGCGATCGTCGCGTCGGACATCCCGGGTGCGAACGACGTGGGCCCGATCGTGCGCGACGACCCGATCCTCGCCGACGGCGGCGTGCAGTTCGCCGGGCAGCCGGTGTTCGCCGTCGCGGCAACGAGCGCCGACGCGGCACGGCGCGCCGCCCGCCTCGGCCGCTTCGACATCGAACCGCTGCCGGCGATCCTGACCGTCGAGGAGGCGATGGCGGCGGCGGCGTTCGTCCTGCCGCCGGTCCACGTCGCGCGCGGCGACGCGGCGGCAGCGATGGCCCGCGCGCCGCACCGCCTGTCCGGCACCGTGCGCTCGGGCGGCCAGGACCACTTCTACCTCGAGGGTCAGGTCGCGCTCGCGATTCCCTGCGAGGGCCGCACGATGCACGTGCACTGCTCGACGCAGCACCCGGGCGAGGTGCAGCACATGGTCGCGCGCGCGCTCGGCGTCGACGACCACGACGTCGTCGTCGAGTGCCGGCGGATGGGCGGCGGGTTCGGCGGCAAGGAGACGCAGATGTCGCTGTTCGCCTGCGTCGCGGCGATCCTCGCGCGGCGCACCGGACGCGCGGTGAAGCTCCGGCTCGACCGCGACGACGACATGCGCTCGACCGGCAAGCGCCACGCGTTCGTGCACGGCTACGACGCCGGCTACGACGACGACGGCCGCATCCTCGCGCTCGACCTCACGCTCGCGTCGCGCTGCGGCTTCTCGGCGGACCTCTCGGGCCCGATCAACGACCGCGCGGTCTTCCACGCCGACAACGCGTACTGGCTGCCCGACGTGGCGATCCACTCGTACCGCTGCCGGACGAACACCGTGTCGGACACCGCGTTCCGCGGCTTCGGCGGACCGCAGGGGATGTTCGCGATCGAGGCGGTGATCGACGCGATCGCGCGCGCGACCGGCCTCGACCCGCTCGACGTCCGCAAGGCGAACCTGTACGGGACGAGCGAGCGCAACGTCACGCCCTACGGCATGACGGTCGAGGACAACATCGCGCCCGGGCTGATCGAGCATCTCGAGCGGACGTCGCGCTACCGCGAGCGTCGGGCCGACATCACCGCGTGGAACGAGGCGAGCCCGGTGATCAGGCGGGGCCTCGCGCTGACGCCGGTCAAGTTCGGCATCTCGTTCACCGCGACGCACTACAACCAGGCGGGCGCGCTGCTGCACGTCTATTCCGACGGCACGGCGCTGCTCAACCACGGCGGCACCGAGATGGGACAGGGGCTGTTCACCAAGGTCCGGCAGGTCGTCGCGCAGGAGCTGGGGCTCGCGCCCGACCGCGTGCGCGTGACGGCGTCGGACACGAGCAAGGTGCCGAACGCCTCTCCGACGGCCGCGTCATCGGGGAGCGACCTGAACGGCATGGCCGCGCGCGACGCGGCACGCACGGTCCGCGGACGCCTCGCCGCGCACGCCGCGCGCATGCTCGGCTGCGAGGCGGACGCGGTCGAGTTCCGCGACGGCCGGGCGATCGGGAGCGACAGGTCGATCCCGTTCGCGAAGCTCGCCCGTGCCGCGTACCTCGCGCGCGTGCCGCTCTCCGCGACGGGCTTCTACGCGACGCCGAAGATCCACTACGACCCGAAGACGCTGAGCGGCCGGCCGTTCTTCTATTTCTCCTACGGCGCGGCCTGCGCCGAGGTCGCGATCGACACGCTGACCGGCGAGCACCGGCTGCTCGCGGTCGACATTCTCCACGACGTCGGCCGCTCGCTCAACCCGGCGATCGACCGCGGCCAGATCGAGGGCGGCTTCCTGCAGGGCTGGGGATGGCTCGCGATGGAGGAGCTCGTCTGGGACGCGAAGGGCGACTTGCGGACGCACGCGCCGTCGACCTACAAGATCCCGACCTCGCGCGACTGGCCCGTGCACGCGCGCGTCGACTTCTGGCCCGGCGAGAACCGCGAGGCGACGATCCACCGCAGCAAGGCGGTCGGCGAGCCCCCGTTCATGCTCGCGCTCGCCGGTTACCAGGCGCTGCGGGATGCCGTCGCGAGCGTCGCCGGCTATCGCTACGCGCCGGACCTCGACGCGCCCGCCACCGACGAGCGCATCCTCGCCGCCGTCGACGACCTGAAGCGTCGCATGGGGTCTGGCGCATGACCGGGCTCGCAGGCGCGCTCTCCAGGGCGATCGCCGCCGACGGGCGGGCCGTCGTCGTCGCGATCGCGAACGGCAGCGGCTCCGTGCCGCGCGAGGCCGGCGCGTGGATGGTCGTCTCCGCCTCGGGCCCGCACGGAACGATCGGCGGCGGGCATCTCGAGCACGAGGCGACGCGGCTCGCGCGCGAGGCGATCGCGGACGCGACGCCTGAGGCGACCTGGCTCGTGCGCTTCCCGCTCGCCGCGCGTCTCGGCCAGTGCTGCGGCGGGGTCGCCACGGTCGCGTTCGCGGTCGTCGACGGCGATGCGCCGTGGCTCGAGCTCGCGGACGCCTGCGAGCGGACGTCGACCGCGTTCGCGCTGGTGCACCGGCTCGGCGAGCCCGCGGGCGCGCCGCACCGCCTCGTCGTCACCGCCGAGACCGCGCGCGGATCGCT
>CALDKM010000427.1:0-12466 GCA_937898875.1 uncultured Pseudomonadota bacterium
GCGCGCTTCTCGGGAGTCGCCAGGGCGTTCCGGGAGCGCTCGGGTCCGGACCCGGCGCAGGCGTTCGCGATCCGGACGCTCCTCGTCCACGCCTACCGGCGCGTGCGCCTGCGCGATCCGCAGCTTCCGCGAGAGGTGCTGCCGCCCGACTGGCCCGGCGCGGACGCCTACACGCTGTGCCGCGACTTCTACCGCGTCGCGCAGCCCCTCGCCGAGACGCACCTGGCCGCCGCGTTCGAGGCCGAGGGCGAGTCGCTGCCGCCCGCGCAACCGGCGTTCTACAGGCGCTTCGCCGGCGCCATCTGACGAACCGGGCCCACGTGGATCGGCTCGTCGTCGTCCTCGTCCCAGTCCTCGCCTTCCCAGTCGTCCTCGTCGGGATCGCCGATCGGCGTCTCGTCCTCGTCGTCGTCCTCGCCGGGACCGGGGCCGGGATGCGCGGACGCGCCCGCCGGCGCCGCGAGCGCGAGCCACGCGCCATCGCGGTCGGGCGCTTCGGCGGGCGGGATCACTGGGCTTCGTTCCATCGAAGGACCTCGCATGGACGACCGAGGGGGACCGATGAACCTCTCCTCGGCAACGACCCTACGTTAGCGCAGTCGCGGTCGCGCCTCAATGACCCGGGGCGCGACGGACGGCTCGCCGGCCGGTACGATGGGACCCGCAGCGACGTCCGACCCTGGCCGCGCGCCCGGCGGCGTGCCGAGTCCCCATCCGCGGAACGACCGTGAACGCGCCGACCCCCTCCCCTCGCGAGACGCAGGGCGCCATGCCGTCCGGCCCGATCGGCCGCCTGTTCGAGCGGATGGGCAGCGCGACGCGGTTGCCGTTCCGCGTCGTGTTCGCCGACGGCGGCGAGTTCCGCCAGGGCGCAGCCGACCCGGCCTTCACGCTCCGCTTCCGCACGCGGGCCGCGCAGTGGCGCGTACTGCGCGACGGGCACCTGGGCTTGCTCGAGGGCTATTTCGACGGCGGCCTCGACGTCGAGGGCGACCTCGGGCTCGCGCTGCGCGCCGGCATGGACGCAGGGATCGACAGGACCCCTCCCCGAATCGTGCGCTTGCGCAATGCGTGGCTCGAGCGGCGCACGTCCAATCGCACGATCGAGCAGGCCCGCGCCAACGCGCGCTTCCACTACGGACTGGGCGAGTCGTTCTACCGGCTGTGGCTCGACCTCCCGTCGATGATGTACACGTGCGCGTACTGGCCCGAGGGCACGACGACGCTCGAGGAGGCGCAACGCAACAAGATGGACCACGTGTGCCGGAAGGTGCGGCTCGCGGCGGGCGAGACGTTCGTCGACGTCGGCACCGGATGGGGCGGCCTCCTGTTCCACGCGTGGGAGCGCTACGGCGCGCTCGGCACCGGCATCAACACGACACCCGAGCAGGTTGCCGAGCTCGGTGCCGAGATCGCGCGCCGCAACCTCGGCGACCGCCTTTCCGTCGTCGAGTGCGACTTCCGCGAGATCCCCGGCCAGTACGACAAGCTCCTGTCGATCGGCACGCTCGAGCACGCGGGCCGCGACCAGCTCCCGCAGGTGATCCGCGCGCACGCGGACGCGCTGAAGCCGGGGGGACTGGGCGTCGTCCACTTCATCGGCCACGTCGGCGTCCGCGACACCGAGTACTTCATCCGCAGGCACGTGTTTCCCGGCGGGTGGATCCCGAGCCTCTCCGAGGCGATCGACTGGATGGAGCGCTGCGGCCTCGAGGTGCTCGACGTGGAGAACCTGCGGCGGCACTACGCGCTCACGCTCGACTGCTGGGCCGAGCGCTTCGAGCGCCACTGGCCGGCGATCCACGCGCTCGATTCGAAGCGCTTCGACGAGCGCTTCCGCCGGATCTGGCGCACCTACCTCGTCGGCTGCGCCGAGATGTTCCGGTCGCGCAACGGGCGCACGCACCTGTTCCAGGTCACGGTCAGCAAGGGCAACGTCGCGGCCGACTATCCGATGAGCCGCGCGTTCCTCCACGCGCGGACGACGTGAGCTACGAGGAGAAGCGGGCGCGCCTTGCCGCCGCGCTCGCGGCGCAGGATGCCGCCGGCGCGCCGGCATTCGGGCTCGCGAAGCGCACGTCGAACCTGTTCCGCGATCGCGACGCGACGCCTCGCCCGCGCATCGACCTCTCGGGCTTCGACGAGGTCCTGCGCGTCGATCCGGCGGCGGGACTCGTCGAGGCCGAGGGCATGACGACGTTCGAGGCGCTCGCCGACGCGACGCTCGCCCACGGCACGATGCCCGCCGTCGTTCCTCAGTTGAAGTCGATCACGCTCGGCGGCGCGGTGGCCGGCGTCGGCATCGAGGCGACGTCGTTCCGGCAGGGGCTGGTGCACGATGCGGTCGTCGCGCTCGACGTGCTGACCGGCGGCGGACGGATCGTCCGCTGCACGGCCGACAACGAGCATGCCCACCTGTTCCACGGCTTCGCGAACTCGTACGGCACGCTGGGGTACGCGCTTCGCGTCACCTCGCGCACGCTGCCGGTCCGGCGGCACGTCGAAGCGACGCGCTTCCGCCACACCGATGCCGGGCGCGCCTTCGAGGACCTCGCCGCGCGCTGCGACGACGCGAACGTCGACTTCCTCGACGGCGTCGTGTTCGCGCCTGGCGAGATCGTCCTGACCGAGGGCCGCTTCGTCGACGCGGCGCCGTGGACCTCCGACTACACGTACGAGAACGTCTACTACCGGTCGATCCGCGAGCGCGACCGCGACTACCTGACCGCGCGCGATTACCTCTGGCGCTGGGACACCGACTGGTTCTGGTGCTCGAAGAACGTCGGCGCGCAATGGCCGCCCCTGCGGCGCCTGCTCGGGCGCAGGCGCCTCAATTCGATCACCTACCAGAGGATCATGCGCTGGAACAGCCGAGTCGGGCTCACGCGCGCGCTCGCACGGTTGCGGGGACGGCATCTCGAATCGGTGATCCAGGACGTCGACGTCCCCGTCGAGCACGCCGCGGCGTTCCTCGCGTTCCTGCATCGGGAGGTCGGCATCCTGCCGATCTGGCTGTGTCCGATCCGCGCGCCGGCGAGCGCGCCCCGCGCGACGCTCTACCCGATCGAGCCGGGGAGGCTCTACGTGAACTTCGGCTTCTGGGACGTCGTCGAGTTCCGCGAGCCGCGCGCGCCGGGTCACGTGAACCGGGCGATCGAGCGCGAGGTCGCGCGCCTCCGGGGGCTCAAGTCGCTCTATTCCGACTCGTACTACGCCGAAGACGAGTTCTGGCGCATCTTCGACCGCGACGCCTATCTCGGCCTCAGAAAGCGCTACGATCCCGGCAACCGGTTGCCGGACCTCTATGACAAGTGCGTCCGCCGGCGCGCGCACGCCCGAAGCGGACCCGCATGACCGGGCCGCCGCCGGTGTCGCGCGAAATCTCGATCCCGGCAGCGGGCGTCGCGCTGCGAGGCACGCTGACACTGCCGGCTGCGCCTCGCGGAAACGTGTTGTTCGCCCACGGCAGCGGCAGTTCGCGCCACAGCCCGCGCAATCGCTTCGTTTCGGACCTGCTGGTCGATGCCGGCGTCGCGACGCTGCTGTTCGACCTGCTGACCCCGTCCGAGGACCGGATCCGCGAAACGCGCTTCGATATCCCCTTGCTGACGACACGCCTCGTCGGCGCGACCGAGTGGCTCGCGACCGAGCCCGCGCTGGCCGCGCTGCCGGTCGGCTACTTCGGCGCGAGCACGGGAGCGGCAGCGGCCCTCGATGCCGCGGCGGTCTCCGGAGCCGGCGTTCGCGCCGTCGTCTCGCGCGGAGGGCGGCCCGACCTCGCCGCCCCGGATGCGCTCGCGCGCGTGACGGCGCCGACGCTGCTGCTCGTCGGCGGGGAGGACCGCGAGGTGATCGAGCTCAATCGCGCCGCAAAAGCGCACATGCGCGGCCACTGCGAGCTGGCGATCGTGCCGGGCGCGACGCATCTGTTCGAGGAACCCGGCACGCTGGAAGCCGTCGCCGTCGCCGCGCGCGCCTGGTTCTTGCGCCAGTTCGCCAAAAATTAGGGTCTGACCCTACTTTCCCATTCCCGAATTAGGGTCTGACCCTACTTTCCCATTCCCGAATTAGGGTCTGACCCTACTTTCCCAAAAACTGCAAAACTCTGCGTCTGACCCTGCGTCCCGAATTAGGGTCTGACCCTACTTTCTACTTTCCCCAGAAATAGCGTCCGACCCTACTTTCCTGACCCTACATTCCCCAGAATTAGGGTCTGACCCTACTTTCCACTGACCCTACGTTCCCCGGGGAAATCAGGGTCTGACCCTACTTTTCCTTCGCGCCCGACTCGCGCAGGAGGGCGACGACCTCGTCGTCCTCGACCTGCCTGAAGTTCGCGTAGAACTGCCCGACCGCGCGGAAGTCGATCGGCACGTCGAGGCACACGAGGTCGTCGGCGTAGGGCCGCACACGCTCCAGTGCCTCGTACGACGCGACGGGCACCGCACAGACGAGGCGCGCGGGGTTGCGCGCGCGCAGCGAGTGCAGCGCGGCGATCATGGTCGCGCCCGTCGCGAGACCGTCGTCCACGACGACGACCACGCGTCCCGCGGGATCGATCGGCGGCCGGATCGGCGTGTATTGCTCGCGCCGCCGGCGAATCGTCTCGCGCTCCGCTGCGATCGCCCGGTCGAGGTACTCGCGCGTCGCGCCGACCCGTGCGGCGTCGTCCGAGACGTAGCTCCAGCCGCTCTCGTCCACGGCGCCGATCGCGAACTCCGGGAAACCCGGCGCCGGGATCTTGCGCGTGAGCACGACGTCGAAGTCGCCGCCGAGCGCATCGGCGACGACCTTGCCCATCGGGACCGCGCCGCGGGGAATCGCGCAGACCAGCGGGTGGCGGCCGCGCCACGCGCCCAACGCGTCGGCGAGACGCCTGCCCGCGTCGATGCGGTCGCTGAAGACCATCGGCGTTGCACCCGGGCCCGGCGACCGCGGGCCCGGGAGATCGGGCTCAGGCCGGCGGGATCCGCAGGTTCTGCCCCGGGTAGATCTTGTCCGGGTGCGACAGCATCGGCTTGTTCGCCTCGAAGATCTTCATGTACTTGTTCGCGTCGCCGTAGAACTGCTTGCTGATCTTCGACAGCGTGTCGCCCGACTTGACCGTGTAGTACTGCGCCTCGGTCCCGCTCTTGTCGACGCTCATCATGTCCTTGACCGACGCGACGCCCGCGACGTTGCCCGCGCACAGCACGATCTTCTCGCGCGTGGCCTGGTCCGGCGCGACGCCGTAGACCGCCACCGACGACGACGCCCCGTCGAACGTGACCGTCAACCCGGTCGCGGCGAGATTCTGCGACTTGATGTACCCGACGATCGCGTCGCCCGCGGCATCGTTCGCCGCCTTGGCCTTCGCCTCGCTGGCCGGATCCGACTTGGCTTCGGTCATCGCCGCCTGCGCATGACCGCGACCGAACAGCTTCTCGCCCGCATCCTTCACGAAATCGATCAGACCCATCCTGTGTCTCCTTGGCGTGTTGCAGCGCCGAATCCGGCGCCTGCAAAACAGTCTACACCCCTGCGAACCCGGGTGCGTTGCAGCGCAACTTGACATGCCATTGTCACCTGCCAATCATGCGCAGTTCACATCCGGGGCCCAGGCTGGGCCCTTTTCTCATGGTCGAGACGCCCGCCGCCGCGCCCTACCTGCACGCCGACGCCGTCAGCGTCTCGTACGGTGCGACGCGCGTACTCGACCGGGTTTCACTGAGCGTCGCCCGCGGCGAGCTCGTCGCCCTGCTCGGCAGTTCCGGCTGCGGCAAGACGACGCTGCTGCGGTCGATAGCCGGGTTCGTAGTGCCCACGGAAGGACGCATCGTCGTCGACGGGCGTGACATCACCCGCCTTCCCCCCGAGGCCCGCGGCACCGCGATGATGTTCCAGTCCTACGCGCTGTGGCCCCACATGAACGTCGCCGCGAACATCGCCTACGGCCTTCGCATGCGCGGCAGGCCGCGGGCCGAGATCGACAAGCGCGTGGGCGAGATGCTGAAGCTGCTTCAGCTCGAAGGCTACGGCGAACGCGCCATCGCAGCGCTCTCCGGCGGGCAGAAGCAGCGCGTCGCGCTCGGCCGCGCGCTGGCCGTCGATCCGAGCGTGCTGCTGCTCGACGAGCCGATGTCGAACCTCGATTACCGGGTGCGCCTCGAACTGCGGCACGAGCTCCGCGCGCTGCAGCAGCGCGTCGGCATCACCGCGATCTACGTGACGCACGATCGCGAGGAAGCCCTCACGCTCGCCGACCGCATCGCCGTCATCGACGCCGGTCGAATCGCGCAGCTCGGAACGCCGGACGAAGTGTTCCACCGGCCCGTCAGCCCGTTCGTCGCCGGATTCATGGGCGCCGACAACGCGATCGACGTCGTGAAGGCGGGCGACGCGTGGTCCTGGCCGGCGTCCGCGGGCCATGTCGGCGCGCGCGCCCGGGCGCACTTCCGCGCCGACCAGGCCCGCCTCGCCCCGCCGGGCGCCGACGCGGAACGCGCGACGCTCGCGATCGACGGTGCGATCGCGCAGCGCGTGTACCTGGGCACGCAGTACCGCTACCGCATCCATGCCGCGGCCGACGATTTCTGGGTCGAGGATGCGGAGCGCCGCGAGGAAGGCGCTCCGGTTCGCGTCCTCGTTCCGCCCGAAGCACTGCTCGTGTTCCCTGCCGCGGCCTGACGCCCGCACCCCCGGCCGCGTAGTACGTTCACTCCAAGGAGGCAGTCATGCGCATCACCCGAACCACCCTCTGCGCCGCGCTCGTCGCGATCGGCGGCGCGCTCGGCGTCGCCGCCCCGGCGGCCGCGCAGACGACGCTCAACGTCGTCACCGCCGGCGACCAGAACATGGTCGACTACGTGAACAACTTCCTGGGGCCCCGCTTCGAGAAGCAGAATCCGGGCGTCAGGGTGCGTGCGGTCGGCACCGGCCCCGGCGACGCCGGCTCGCAGAAGATCTACGAGAAGCTCTCCGCGCAGCAGAAGGCCGGTTCGGCGTCCTGGGATACCGACGTCGCGGTCGTCCACCAGCGCGGCGCCGCGACGATGGTGAAGGAGAGCCTGCTCGCGCCGTATCGCAACGACGTCGCGGCGGGCAAGCTCGTCTCGCGCGACAGTGCGAAGAACGCGCTCGGCCAGAACGTCGACGGCTACGTGATCCCGATGTTCCACAGCCAGATCGCGTTCGCCTACAACCCGGCCGTCGTCAAGGAGCCGCCCAGGAGCTTCGGCGAGCTCGCCGAGTGGGTGAAGAAGAACCCGAAGCAGTTCGGCTACAACGGCGTCAAGGGCGGCATGTCCGGGGTCGGCTTCGTGATGGGCTGGGTCGCCGCCAACAGCGGCATGGCCGAGCAGCTCGAGCGGGGACCGTACGACCCGTCGAAGAAGGCCGTGATCGACAAGTCCCTCGCGAGCCTCAAGGAGTTCAACCAGTACGTCGTGCTGACGCCGGGCAACGCCGGCACGCTGGACATGCTGAACCGCGGCGAGATCGCGATGGGTCCCGTGTGGGTCGACATGTTCTACACGTGGGTCGCGGACGGCAAGATGCCGCCCAACGTCAAGCTCGAGCTCCCGCGCCCGGGCATGCCCGGCCAGCCGATGTACTACGTCGTGCCGGCGAAGGCCGCCAACGCCCAGCTCGCGCGCAAGTTCATCGACTTCGCCGCGAGCCCGGAGATCCAGGCCGAGGGGATCGTCAAGCAGTTCAACTGGTATCCGGGCATCGACGCGCAGTACGTGAAGCCGAAGATGGACGAGAAGAGCTGGAACAAGCTCTTCGTCGACATCCCGCCCGACACGCTGGCGGCCTACGGCCGGCCGTTCCCGCTGTCCGAGTACTTCACCGACATCCTCGAAGGCTACGAGCGGGTCGTGATGAAGTAGCCGTGCGAGTCGCCCGGCGCGGGGCCCCGCTCGCGCATTCGCGAGCGGGGATCGACGGCAAGGCGAGTCACGGCGGCGGCCGACGCGCGACGGTGCGACCTCGCGCAGCCGCGCAAGGAGGCCGCGGCGCGGAGAGAGTGCGGGTTCGATGAACAACCGATCCTGGGCCGGGCTCGCCCTCGCGGCGCCCGCGCTCGCCATCGTCGTGGTCTTCTTCGCGGCGCCGCTCGCGATGTCGGCCGTTCTCGCCTTCCGGGGCAAGGACGGCGGCTTCACGACCGCGCACTTCGAGAAGGCGCTGGAGCTCTACTCGACGGATCTCCTGTTTTCCGGGGCGATCGTCGTGCTGTCGACGGCGGCGATCGCGATCGTCGCCATCGCCATCGCCGGCTACCTGACGCTGGGCGAGCATCCGCGCACGCAGGCGATCCTGCGCTGGCTCTACCGCTGGCCGCTGTTCATCCCCTTCATCGTCACGGCGCAGGTGATGCGCACGTTCCTCGCGAAGAACGGCATGCTGAATCACGTGCTGATCGGCGGCGGGCTGATCGACCCGCTGCAGGCGCAGAGCATGCTCGACTGGCGCGGCATCGTCGTCGCGTTCGTCTGGAAGCAGGCTCCCTTCGTGACGCTGCTGCTCGCCGGCGCGATGGCCGCGATCGACCGCCAGCACATCGAGGCCGCCCGCAACCTCGGTGCGGGACGACTGCGCGTGCTGTTCGGGATCGTCCTGCCGCAGGCGCGGCGCACGCTCATGGTCGGACTCGTGCTCTCGTTCGTCACGATGCTCTCGGTGCTGTCTGTGCCGATGATGATCAACCCGAACTCGCCGACGATGCTCACCGTCGACATCGCCTACCGGATCAACTCGCACGGCGACTACGCGGTCGCCAACGCGCTTTGCCTGATGTCGCTCGCACTCGCGTCGGTCGGCGCGTGGTTCTACCTGCGCGAGGCCGCGCGCAAGGCGGAGCGCGGATGACGTCCCCCCGGAGCGGCCTGCAGCCGCCTCCCCCCGAGGGGGCCGGCGACCTCGGGGCGGCCCGTCGGTCGCCGTGGGCGCTCCCGCGCGCGGCGGAGACGATTGCGCGGATCGTCGTGATCCTGCTGCTCGCGTTCGCGATCTTCGGCCCGCTCGCGAACCTCGTGATGTGGGCGTTCGCCGAGCGCTGGTACTTTCCGCACAAGTTCCCGCAGGAGATCGGGCTCACGTACTGGGCGCGCGTCTTCGCGCCGCGCGGCAGCGCGCTCGCGTCGCTGTGGACGAGCGTCGGCATCGCCTGCCTCACGGTGCTCGTGACGCTCGCCGTCGCGATTCCCGCCGGCTTCGCGCTCGCGCGGCTCAGGCTTCCCGCGCGCACGCTGATCCTGCTCGTCTTCCTGCTCCCGCAGGCGGTGCCCAACCTGCCCGTCTACGTCAACATCGCCCGGGTGTTCTACGAGCTCAGGCTCAACGGCACGGTGACCGGCGTCGTCCTGGTGCACGCCGCGCACGGCCTCGTGCTGGCGGTCTGGATCGCGTCGGCGGCGTTCGCGGCGGTCGACGCCTCGCTCGAGGAGGCCGCGCGGAACATGGGCGCGTCGGCCTGGCGCTGCTGGACGACGGTGACGCTGCCGCTCGCGCTTCCGGGACTGATCGCCAGCGCGATCTTCGTGTTCCTCGAATCGCTGGACGAGTTCACCGGCACCTACTTCGTCGGCGTCCCCGACGTCACGACCATGCCGCTGCTCATGTTCAATGCGAGCATGGGCGGCAACTACCAGATCGCCTCGATCACGGCGCTGCTGCTGCTCGTGCCGTCGATCGCGTTCATGCTGCTCGTCGAGCGCTTCCTGAAGGCGGACGTGCTGGCGATGATCGGTCGGTAGGGGGGAGCCGGATCCCGGCCTCGTCGGGGTCCGACCCCGGTTCTTCACCCGTCGAATGCCGGCGTCGCGCAGCCGTCAACACCGGGGGTCGTACCCCTCAACGCTACGCGCTTGCAGGATCCGACCCCATGGGAATCGTCGCCACGACGCGCCACTCGTCGACCGGAATCTCCTTGCCCGACAGCGCCACGACGAGCCGGTCGAACTTGATCGTTCGCCCCTCGATCGCACCGGCGAGCGGACGCGAGCGCGCGATCTTCTCGCGCACCGGCAGCGTGCCGTACGCGAGCGACAGGTGCGGGAACGGCGACAGGCCCTCGCGCGAGCCGGTGAGCTTCGCCGAGCGCTCGCGCAGTGCGTTGAAGCGGTCGGCGCGGTCGAACGCGACGAAGAAGGTACGGAACGGGTGCTCGGTCCACTGGATGCCCCAGGCGCGCCACGCGAGCGGCGACTCGCCCGCGACGAGCTCGCGCGCGAGCATCTCGGCGTCGTCGGCCGCGAGGTCGAGGTCGCCCTGCACCGTCGCATGCGGCGCGAACGCCGGCATCCCGAACACGGGCGCGAGCGCTCGCACCAGCGTGTCGAGCTCGCGCTCGAGCGGCGCCTCGGGCACGAGCCAGAACGAGTACGCCTCGCCGCTCATCGGCAAACCTCCCCCGGGCTCGTCGCGATGCGGCTTCGCCCTTCCCCTCTCCCAGAGAGGGGGCGGTCGCGATCCTCCCGGGGCAATCGTCGTAGGCCTCCCCCCGACGCGCGTGGCGACCTCGGGGCGGCCCGTCGGTTGCCACGGCCTCGGGACGGTCCGGCGGCGCTCATCGCCCGCTCAGATCCCCGGTTCCATCAGGTCGCCGAGCGTGTTCTCGAGGAAATCGCGCAGCCCCGGCGCCCCGGCGAGGATCGGGTTGCCGCGCGTGAGGCCGTCCCTCGCGAAGAAGTCGTTCGTGAATCCGCCGGCCTCGCGCACGATGACCAGCCCCGCGGCGACGTCCCACGAGTTGATGTGCGGCTCGAAGTACCCTTCGAACCGGCCGTCCGCGACATGCGCCATGCCGAGCGCGCCGCTTCCGAGCCGGCTGTATTCGCACTGCCGGGCGAGCAGCCGGTCGACCGCCGCGACGTGAAGCTTGCGCTCGCGCCGGTACGAGAACCCGAGGCCGATGCGCGAGTGCTCCGGCGCGGTCGCCTGCGAGACGTGGATGGGCTTCCCGTTCATCGTCGCGCCGCCGCCGTGCGCGGCCGCATGCGTCTCGTTCGCCATCGGATTGTGGATCACGCCGCAGACGGCGTCGCCGTCCGCGTAGACGCCGATCGACACGCACCACAGCGGCAGCCTGCGCGCGAAGTTCGCCGTGCCGTCGATCGGGTCGAGGATCCACAGCGGCGCGCGACCGTCCCATCCGGGCGACATCCCTTCCTCCTCGCCCAGCACGGCGTCGCCGGGGAAGGCCTTCGCGATCTCGCGGCGCAGCGCCTGCTCTACCGCCTTGTCGGCGGCGGTCACGACGTCCTGCACCCCCTTCGATACGACTCCCAGGCCGGAGGGATCGCGCGCGTGGGCGAGCGCGGTCTCGCCCGCGCGATGGGCGGCCGCCACGGCGAACTGCAGGCGTGCATCGATCTGTTCGGGGGTCATCGGTCGAGTCGGGCGGCAGTGGCGTGCGCAGGGCAACGCGGGATGATACAGTCCCGCGCGCCGGGATACTCCGCCTCCGATCGGCCCGCCTCCATGATCCGCCCTGCCGCGTCCCGCAACTCCCGCCCCATCCGTCGCGCGTTCCTCGTGACGTGCGGGGTCCTGGCGCTCGCCGGATGCGCTCAGGATCGCCTGAGTCCCGGGCTCGAGACCACGATCCTTCCCGCGACGATCGAGTACGCGTGCGAGGACGGCCGCGTCCTGCGCGTCGAGCGTTCCGCCGGAGCGACGAGCGCGACGGCGTCGCAGGGCGGCAACCGCTGGACGCTGCCGCGCGTCGAGAGCGCGGCGCAGGAGAAGTACGCGCAAGGGTCGACCGCGCTCTACCTGGACGGCGACGTCGCGTTCATCGAGACCGACGGGCGCGTTCTGGGCGGCAACTGCCGATCGGCGGTCGCGCTGCCGAAGGCGCCCACGATGCGCCCGTACAACTTCTAGGTCGGGGCCGGACCCGGGCCCGTTCGGAGCCGCCGCAGGAACCGGCGACGGCCCCTCCCGACCCGTCAATCGTCGAACGGCAGCCCGACGTAGTTCTCGGCGAGCGACTGCTGCGAGACCCGCGAGCCGAAGAGCAGCGTCAGGTCGGCTTCCTGGATTCGCATGCCGAACGAGTCCGTGCCGGGGAAACGGTGCAGCAGCATCGTCATCCACCACGAGAACCGCTCGGCGAGCCAGATGCGCTTCAGGCACCTGGCCGAATAGGTGTCGAGGCCCTTCGCGTCGCCGCGGCGGAACCAGTCGGCGAGCGCGCGCGACAGATAGCGCACGTCGCTCGCGGCGAGATTGAGTCCCTTCGCGCCGGTCGGCGGGACGATGTGCGCGGCGTCGCCCGCGAGCAGCAGCCGGCCGAAGCGCAGCGGCTCGGCGACGAAGCTGCGCAGCGGCGCGATGCTCTTCTCGATCGAGGGCCCCGTGGCGAGCTTCGCGTTCGCCCGCTCGTCGAGGCGTGAGCGAAGCTCGGTCCAGAACCGGTCGTCGCTCCAGCTCTCGACCTTGTCCTCGAGCGGGCACTGGACGTAGTAGCGGCTGCGCG
>CALDKM010000428.1:0-2270 GCA_937898875.1 uncultured Pseudomonadota bacterium
GCGCGAGCAGATCGGCGCGATGGACGAGCTGCCGCTGATCGTGCCCTGATTCCGCCGCCGCCTCACCCCCGGCAATGCGCTCGGCCGCCGCATCGATGAGCGCGAGTGCGTCGTCGGACGCCCGGTAGAGCTGTTCGCCCGCCTGCGTGAGCGTGAGGGTTCGATTGGCCCGGAGGAACAACGGCTGTCCGAGCTGCGTCTCGAGCGCCTTGATCTCGCGGCTGATCGCCGGCTGCGTCACATGGAGCTCGCGTGCCGCGCGCGTGAAGCTCAGGTGCCGCGCCGCCGCGCGGAATCCGCGCAGCAAGTCGAGCGACAACCGCGGCGGTCGGCGCCTTTCCATGACTGACGGTTATGGCAACGATGACAAGAGATCGTTTGCGCCGGCGGGCGCAGCGGCCGAGAATCGTGCAAAGGTTACTCCAGAAGCCGCGAGGCGCGCACATGCACCGCGACACGATGCAGCGAACGAGGACGGCGACGCGGCGGCGAACGTCACTCGTGGCCGCAGCGCTGCTGGGCGCGGCGATCTCGGCGACCGGGCAGGCGTCCGCGACGGTCGACGACGGCCGACTCTGGCGCGTTTCGCGTGCGGGGACCCCGGACAGCTACGTGCTCGGCACGATCCACGTCGCCGACGAGCGCGTCGCGCAGATCGCGCCGCGGGTGGCCGACGCGCTGGCCAGGACACGCACGCTCGCGATGGAGATCGTTCCGGGCCAGGCATTCGCGGGCGAGCTCGACGGGCTCGAGACGCTCTCCGGCGGCGCCAGGCTCGAACCGCTGATCGGGCCGGCCGCCTACGCCAGGCTCCGCGTGGAGCTGATGGTGCAGGGCCTGCGCGACGACACGATCGAGCGCCTGAAACCCTGGGCCGCGATGCTGAGGGTCACGCGCGCGGACCGGCAGCCCGACGCGCGAAGCCTCGACGAGAACCTGTTCGCGGCCGCCCGCGCCCGGCGCATGCACGTGTGGTCGCTCGAGGCGGCCGAGGAGCAGGCCGCTTCCTTCGACACCGTCCCCGTCGACTCGCAGGTGGCGCTGCTGACCCACGTGCTCGCGCGCCGGGACTCGCCGCTGGCGGCGACCGAGCCCGCGATCGCCGCATGGCTGCGAGGCGACCTCCGCGCGATCGCGCGCCTGCCCGCGAAGGCCGCGGACCGCTTTCCCGCGATGCGGGTCCACTACACGCGCCTGGTCAAGCACATCATCCACGACCGGACCACGCTGCTTCACCACCGGCTGTTCATGCCGCTGCGCAGCGGTCGCGTGTTCGTCGCCGTCGGAGCCTCGCACCTGCCGGGCGACGACGGACTGCTCGCGATGCTCCGCCGCGACGGCTACCGCGTCACGCGCGTCTGGTGAATCACGCCGCGCCGGAAGGCCCCGCCTTCAAAGCGCGCCCCGCAGCGGCGAGCGCGACCATCGTGAGCAACGCGAGGGCGGCACCCAGCGCGAACGCCGCGCGCGCGCCCGCGGCGTCCCACAGCGCGCCGGCGATCCCGCTCGCCAGCAGCATCGCGATGCCGCTCGCCAGATTGAACACGCCGAACGCACTGCCGCGCAGGTCGACGGGAGCGTGCTCGGCCACCATCGCGGCGAAGATGCCCTGCGTCAGTCCCATGTGCAGACCCCAGAGCGCCGCGCCGGCGAACACCGACGCCGCGCCGGTCGCATACGCAAGCGCCGCGTGCGCCGCGACGAGCGCCGCGAGGCCGGCGTAGAGCATCGTGGCGCCGCGGCCGCGGTCGAGCGCCGCGCCGGCCGGATATGCGGCGACCGTGTAGACGAGCGTCATCGCGACCATCACCCACGGCGCCTGCCCGATCGCAAGCCCGACATCGGCCGCGCGCAGCACCAGGAACGCTTCCGAGCAGCGCGCGAGGGCCATCAGCGCAGCGATGCCGGTGACGAGCCAGAACGCGAGCGGAAGCCGGCGCGCATCGGCGAGCGAGAGCCGCTTCGCCTTCGCGCCCTGCTGCCTGCGGTCCGGCTCGTCGACGCCCAGCACGATCAGCGCGACCGCGAGGAACGCGGGAATCACGGCGAGCCAGAACGCCATCCGGAAGTCGCCCGCGAACCACGCGAGCGCGGCGATAGCCGCGATGGGACCGAGCACCGCCCCCACCGTGTCGAGCGCCTGACGCAGGCCGAAGCTCGCGCCGCGGACTTCGGGCGGCGCGATGTCGGCGATCAGCGCGTCGCGCGGCGCGCCGCGGATGCCCTTGCCGATGCGGTCGACGAAGCGCGCCGCCACCACCAGGCCGGCA
>CALDKM010000429.1:0-9154 GCA_937898875.1 uncultured Pseudomonadota bacterium
GAGCGCCTCGCGGTAGCGTGCTTCGGCCTCGGGGCTCCCCGCGCGGTGGAGCGCGCGCGCCACGTCGAGGATCTCCGCAGGGGTCATCGTGATCGTGCGCGTGCTATCGTCGCCGGGGCCGTCGCGCGTACCCTGCGCGACGCCGCAATCGTATCGTGAGCGACGATCGAAACGAATCCCGGCACCCGCGCGTTCCGATTCCGCCCGGGCTCGCCAGCGCGCTCGCGACGGCGGGCCGCGTCTTCGCGCTCACCGGCGCCGGCGTGTCCGCGGAATCCGGCGTCCCGACGTTCCGCGACGCGCTCACCGGCCTGTGGGCCCGCTGCGATCCGCTCGAGCTCGCGACGCCTTCCGCGTTCGCACGGCAGCCGAAGCTCGTGTGGGACTGGTACGCGGCGCGACGCGAGGCGCTCCGCGACGCGGCGCCCAATCCGGGCCACCGCGCGCTCGTCGACATCGAGCGCCGCGTGCCGTCGTTCCTGCTCGCGACGCAGAACGTGGACGGCCTTCACGCCCGCGCCGGGAGCCGCTCGCTCGTCGAACTCCACGGCAATCTCGCGCGCGTGCGCTGCTCCCGCGAGGGGCGCGTCGTCGACCGCTGGGACGAACCTGTGGAAGGCTCCACCACGCCGCCGCGCTGCCCGCACTGCGGCGCGTTCCTTCGACCCGACGTGGTCTGGTTCGAGGAAGCGCTGCCCGCCGAGGCGCTGGAGCGCGCCGACGACGCGGCGCGGCATTGCGACCTGATGATCGTCGCGGGCACGTCGGCGGAGGTCTACCCGGCCGCCGAACTGCCGCGGACGGCGAGGGCCGCCGGCGCGCTCGTCGTCGAGGTGAACCCGCGCGGGACGCCGCTCACGCCGATGGCCGACTTCGCGATCGCGGTGCCGGCCGGTCTTGCCCTGCCCGCATTCGTCGCGGCGGCATGGCCCGGTCACGCGGCCGGTCCGGACGGCGAATCGCCGCCCTCGCGCGCAGGCGGCGGCGCGAAGTAACCGATCGCGAGCAGCATCGCACCCACGCCGAGGAACGCGACGACGCGCTGCAGGCCCGAGAGCGCGGCGAGGTCGACGACGAACAGCTTGACGACGACCGCTGCGAGCAGCGCGGCGCCGGTCAGCCAGCGCGCTCGCGACGCACGGCGCGATGCCCACACCATCAGCACGAGCGCGGTCGCGGTCCACGCGAGCGTGAGTGCCGCCTGCACCGTCTTGTCCGACATCAGCGACGAGAGCCGCCACGGCACGCCGCCCCAGTGGTGCGATACGCGCAGGATGAAGCCGTTGCCCGCGACGAACAGCGCGCCGCCGAGCCAATGCTCGCGCGCCGCCTGCGGCATGCCCGAGTGCGCGCGCGCCCACCAGGCGAGCGCGACCAGCGCCGCCCCGAGCGTCGCGTCCAGGGGATTCGCCAACGGCAGCCACGGCAGCGGCGCGGCGTTGCCCGGCGATACGACGTTGGTTCCCACGAACCACGCCGCGAGGGCCGAGGCCACGACCCAGCCCGCGTGCTTCGCGTAGGCGTCGGGGAAGCGCGCGAACGGCCACCGCGCCATGACGCGCGGCCAGAGCGTGACCGCGAGCGCGGCCATCGCCGGCAGCGCCGCGGCGCACGCGATCCAGACGCTGCCGCGCGGCGTCGCGCGGCCTGCCCATTCGCTGGCCTCCCACGACGCCCACACGACCAGCGCGACGGCCGAGGCCGCGTGTGCGTCGCGCAGCCAGGACGGCGCCGGTACGCGGTCCCCGTCGGAGCCTCCGTCGCCCGCGACGGCCTCGAGGGCATGCAGCGTGGCCCAATGCAGCGCCCACGCGAGCGGCCAGACGATGCCGCCCGGCCAGGCGAGCGTCGTACGCGCATCGTGAAACTGCGCAAGCCCCGCGAGCACGAGCGCGGGCGCGATGGCGGCGCCGAACCACGCGAGGCGGCTCCAGCGAATCGCCGGTCGCAGTGCGAGCGCAGCCGCGACGCTCGCCGAGACCCACGCGAGAGCGGCGTTGCCCGGACCGGGGCCGAGCCACCCGGGACGCGCGCGCACGACGTCCGCGACGCCGGCCAGCATCCACCATGCGACACCCCACGCGAACACCACCGCGACGAACGCGCGCTCCCGGGCGCCGAGGATCTCGCGATGACGGTCCGCCGACCACGCGGAGGCGAGCGCCGCGACTCCGATCATCGCCGCGCCGAAGAACGTCGCGTTCGCGAAGACCGGCATCGCCCCCCGGGGCAACCCGCCGACCACGAACGCCGCGGCGGCGCACGCCTGCAGCGCCAGGGCGAACGCGCGGGCGAGCGGCTGGTCCTGCCGGCAGCCGATCCAGTACACCGCCGCGGCCTCCAGCGCCCACCAGGCCGAGGTCCAGCGCGCGTCGACCGCGAACGGGACAGCGAGCGTCGCGAACACGACGGCGAGCGCGAGGAACGACTGCGCGAGGAGCCGCAGCCCGGGCTCCGGTCGGCGGCGCAGCGCGAGGTGGAGCACCGCGTAGATCGCCGCGACGACGGCCGCCGCGATCGCCGCGCCGTAGCGCCGGTCGGTCAGGAGCCCCGCCTCCAGCGCGAACGCGGCCACCGGCACGCCGAACACGATCAGCGCGTCCACCGGCTTGCGCGATTCGAGCGGCGCACGCCTCGCGTAGAGGATCGCCACGCCGAGGTAGAACGCGAAGTAGAGCGCGAGGAAGGGCTGGACCACGGCGAAGTGCTGCGGCGAGTACCAGCGCCATCCCCAGAAGATCCCGAGCCCGAACGTGAACACCGCGCCGAGCGCATTGAGCGCCCGCCATGCCCTGTGCCAGGCCAGCGCGAAGATCGCCGCGTTGATCACCGCGAACCACGCGAACAGCAGTGCCGGCGCCCCCGGCTCCCGCGCGACGAGGAACGGCGCGAGGAAGCCGCCGGCCATCGCGAGACCGGCCATCGCCTGCGAGTCGGCGCGCCACGCGAGCGCCACCGTGAGCGCGGCCACGGCGGCGAGCGCGACGAGCGCAGGCACCGGAGGCAGCACGTCGAACAGCCGCGACGCCGCGAACGTGGTCAGGTAGAGAACGCCCGCGCCGGCGCCTTCGAGCGACAGCGCGTATCCCGGCCGGCTCGGCGCGAGCTTGGCTCCTAGGGCAACCAGCGCGACGCCGACGAGCGCCACCAGCGCGAGCGAGGCCTCGATCGACAGCGCCAGGTGGTCCGCGAACCACGAGAGCAGGAACGCGACGCCGAAGAACAGGATCACGACGCCGACGCGCGTCAGCGTGTTCCCTTCGGTGAACCACGCCCACACGCCGCGGCGCGGCGCCGCGCCGGCGACGACCTCCTGCGGGTGCGCGACGGCCGCCTCACCGGCGGACGAGGACTCCGCCGCCGAACGCACGCCGTAGGCGGGGCGCGGCGGGAGCGCGCTGTCGGCTTGCGAGGCGAGCGAAGCTGGTGGCGGCACGTCGACCGATCCGGAGCCGGGGCCCGGAGCCGCGACCGCCGCGCCGCCCGTCGAACCGGGCAGGGAGGCGTCCGGGGGCGCGGCGACCTCCTGCCCGGACGCGACGACGCGCGCGACGGATGCCCGGCCCTCGAGCGCGTCGAGCCGCCGCTCGAGCGCGGCGAGTCGCGCCGCGAGGTCCGACCCCGGCGCCCCGCTCTGCGCCGCGCGCTGCCGATCGACGACGACCCCGGCGACGAAGCCGGCCACCGCCAGCGCGAAGGTGACGAACACCCCGTCGTCGATTCCCTTTCCGAGCAGGAACCCGAACAGCGCCCCGATCAGCTTGCCCATCGTCGCTGCTCCTCTGCCCGGGCGCACCGCGCACGCGTCATCGATGCTCATCCCGCAATGCCAGCACCTCGTCCCGGAGCCGTTGCGGCGTCGCCTCTCCCGGCGCGATCCGCGCGCCTGCCACCAGCGTGATGCGCGAGAAGAAGCCGCGCAGCCGCCGCATCGCCTTGCCGTTGGCCGAGCGCGAGAAGAAGCTTCCCCAAAGCCCGCGCAGCGCCATCGGGACGACCGGCGCGGGCGTGCGTTCGAGGATCTCGGAGAGCCCGGGCCGGAACTCGCCCAGTTCCCCGTCGGGCGTGAGCCTGCCTTCGGGAAAGATGCCGAGCACCTCGCCGCGCGCAAGCACGTCGGCCGCCTGCGCGAACGCGCGCTCCTTCAGCGCCGGGTCTTCGCGCGCGGGTGCGATGGGGATCGCCCCCATCGTCCTGAACAGGAACGACAGCACCGGCGTCGCGAAGATCCGGTGGTCCATGACGAACCTCACCGGCCGGCGCACGCACGCGGCGATCGCCACCGCGTCGACGTAGCTCACGTGGTTGCAGACGACCACGCAGGGTCCGTCGTCGGGCACGTGCTCGAGGCCTTCGGTGCGCATGTGGTACACGGCGTTGATCAGCAGCCACGCGAGGAACCGCATCAGGAACTCGGGCACGAGCAGGTAGATGAACAGCGCGACGGCGGCGTTCATCAGGCCGGTGACGAGGAACAGGTCGGGCATCGAGAGGCCGGCGTTGAGCAGCAGGATCGCCGCGATCGCCGCCACGACCATGAACACGGCATTCAGGATGTTGTTCGCGGCGATGATCCGCGAGCGGTGCGACGGCTCGCTCCGCTCCTGGATCAGCGCGTAGAGCGGCACGATGTAGAAGCCGCCGAACACGCCGATCAGCACGAGGTCCGCCGCGACGCGCCAGTGCGCGGGCTTCGCCACGAACGCGTCGAGCCCGGCGATCGACGTCGCCGTGAGCCCGCGGCTCGCGAACCATAGATCCACGGCGAACAGCGTGAGTCCGATCGACCCGAACGGCACGAGGCCGAGTTCCACGCGCCGCCTCGACATGCGCTCGCACAGGAGCGACCCCGCGCCGATGCCGACCGAGAAGAGCGCGAGCAGCGCGGTGACCACCGTCTCGTTGCCGCCCAGGTGGTCGCGCGCGAAGCCCGCAAACTGCGCGAGGAACACGGCGCCGTAGAACCAGAACCACGAGATGCCCATCATCGAGAGCCACACGACGCGGTTGCGGCTCGCGAAGACGAGGTTGCGCCAGGTTTCGGTGAACGGGTTCCAGGCGAAGCGGAGCGCCGGGTCCACCGCCGGCGTCTCGGGGATCGCGCGGCTCGAGAGCCAGCCGGCGACGGCGATCGCTATCGCGAGCGAACCGGCCCACAGCGGACCGTGCGGCCCCGCGGCGACGACGAGTCCGCCGGCGATCGTCCCGGCGAGGATCGCCACGAACGTGCCCATCTCGACCAGCCCGTTGCCGCCGACGAGTTCCTCGGGCTTCAGGTGCTGCGGCAGGATCGCGTACTTGACCGGGCCGAACAGCGTCGAGTGCACGCCCATCAGCGCGAGCGCGACGAACAGCGTCGCCAGGTCGCGCATCCAGAACCCGGCGAGCCCCACCGCCATGATCGCGATCTCGAAGAGCTTGATCGCGCGGATGAGGCGAGACTTCTCGAGCTTGTCGGCGAGCTGTCCGCCCGTCGCCGACAGGAGCATGAACGGTGCGATGAACACCGCACCCGCGAGATTCACGAGCGTATTGGGGTCCATCGACGTCATGCCGGCCGCCTGGAACGCGACGAAGATGACCAGCGCGTTCTTGAACACGTTGTCGTTCGCGGCGCCGAGGAACTGCGTCCAGAAGAAGGGCGCGAAGCGGCGCTCGCGCATCAGGTCGAACTGGCTCGCCTCGCGGGCCGGGCCGGGGGCCGTGCGTCCGGTGTCCATCGGGGGCTACCGGCGGGCGGCGGAGGATCGGACGGACGTCGCACGCATCGGTGGTTCCCTCTCGGAGCGGAAATGGGTCTCGAGGTAGACGTCGACGGCGTCGAGCGCCGCACGAACCGCACGAGGATCCGGCCAGTACCACACCTCGCGGCCGACCTTGCGCCAGCGCAGAACGCCGGCGTCGCGCAGCACCCGCAGGTGGTGCGCGACCGCGGTGCGCGAGAGCGTCGATGCCGCGACGATCTGGCCGATCGAGAGGCGCTCGTCGCGCTCGAACATGAGCAGGATCCGCTGCCTGTGCGGCTCCCCCAGCGCCGTGAAGACGCGCGCGGCGGGCTGCCAGGCGCGCGGAAGGGCTCGGGAGTAGGAGGAGCGCATCGTGCGGGGTCGCGGTCGCGGCGGGCGGCCGCCGCCCGTCGTCGATCGCGACTACGCGACTAGTTATTTAGTCGTGATGCTGATCCGGCGCGGCGCGATTGTCAAGCACCGCCTCCCGTCGTGTCGCGGCACGCGGCGCCACCCGTCCGCCGGCGCCGCGCCCCGGGCGGTGCGGTCCGCCGCGCGTCCGGAGCGGTCGATCGCAGCGGTCCGCTACAATCGCCGGACAGGACGCTCCCGCAGCGACGCCCGGCGATGAAACCCTACCTCGACCTGATGCGCCACGTGCGCGACCACGGCCACCGCAAGGCCGACCGCACCGGCACCGGCACGCTCTCGGTATTCGGGCACCAGATGCGCTTCGACCTCGCGCGCGGATTCCCGCTGGTGACGACGAAGCGCGTCCACGTGAAGTCGGTGATCGTCGAGCTCCTGTGGTTCCTGCGGGGCGAGTCGAACGTGCGCTGGCTGCGCGAGCACGGCGTGACGATCTGGGACGAGTGGGCCGGCGTCGACGGCGAACTGGGGCCGGTCTACGGCGTGCAGTGGCGATCCTGGCCCGCCCCCGACGGCACCCGGATAGACCAGATCGCGAACCTCATCGCGGACCTGAAGCGCAACCCGGACTCCCGGCGCCTGATCGTCTCCGCGTGGAACGTCGGCGAGATCCCGCGCATGAAGCTTCCGCCCTGCCACGCGTTCTTCCAGTTCTATGTCGCGGACGGCCGGCTCTCCTGCCAGCTCTACCAGCGCAGCGCCGACATCTTCCTCGGCGTGCCGTTCAACATCGCGAGCTACGCGCTGCTGACCCACATGGTCGCCCAGCAGTGCGACCTCGACGTCGGCGAGTTCGTCTGGACGGGCGGCGACTGCCACCTGTACCTGAATCACCTTCAGCAGGTGAACGAGCAGCTTTCGCGCGCGCCCTTCCCGCTCCCCCGCCTCGCGTTCCGCCGGCGTCCGCCGACGATGTTCGACTACGAGTACGACGACGTCGAGATCGCCGGCTACCAGCATCACCCGGCGATCAGGGCGCCCGTCGCCGTCTGAGCCTCCCGAGGCGCGGACGGCGCCGCGCCTGCCTCTCCGCGCAGTGAGCGAGTGCTCACATTTGGCGACGGGACAAAAAGAAGCCCGCCGGGAGGAGGTGGGCGGGCAAGGGGGATTCCGATAGCGGAAGCGTGAGCCCTGCTTCCGAAAGGGGCGGCCGGGAGGCCGCGATCGTGCTCGTTACACGACGCTGCGCGCCGCGACGATTCGTTCGTCCAGGTCCGCGAGCGCCTGCTCGTCTCCGGCGCTCCCGCGTTCCTCGCCCTCGGCCCACGGTCGCTCGGCCGCCTCGCGGACAGTCGTCCAGTAGGGCGTGAAATCGGGCGAGAAAGCATCCATGGTCGGGTGCACTTTCGGTGACGGTGGGACTCGAACGTATCCAAGCAGCGTTCGTGCCAGTACGCCATATTGTCGTCAACTTCGGACAACTATCCGCTAACATCTGCCAAAATGTATTGCTCGCGCCGATTCGTCGGCAGGCATCGAATACCCGTCGGCATGCCGCATGTCGCATCGGCACGACAAGCATCGCCGCGGAATCACTAACTACCTGAAATTCAAGGAGTTCGCCTGTCGCTTTCGCACGACAGGCGATTCGGCGGCGTTGCACCGCGGCGACTCATTGCTTCGATTCCTTGAACATCGCCGGCTCCAGCATGTGGCGCTGCAGGAGCTTGTAGAACTCGGTGCGGTTGCGCTTCGCCAGCTGCGCAGCCTGCGTCACGTTGCCGCCGGTGATCTTGAGGAGCCGCACAAGGTAATCGCGCTCGAAGGTCTTCCGCGCCTCCTCGAACGGGACGAGCGCGGCAGCGTCCTCGCGCAAGGCGCTTTGCACGAGCGAGGCGGGAATCACGCCTGTCGTGGTCAGCGCGACCGCCTGCTCCAGCAGATTGAGGAGCTGGCGCACGTTGCCCGGCCAGGGCGCCGCGACGAGGAGCTGCATCGCGTCGGGCGCGAGCGACGGCACGGGCTTCTCGTAGCGCTCGGCGAGGCGCCGGAGGAAGTGCGAGGCCAGGAGCGGGATGTCCTCCCGCCGCTCGGCGAGCGGCGGCAGCCGGAGGGATACGACGTCGAGACGGTAATAGAGATCCTCCCGGAACAGGCCTGCGGCACGCTGCGCGTCGAGGTCGCGGTGCGTCGCGGAGATCACGCGGACGTTCACGGGGATCGCCTGCGTGGATCCGACCGGACGGACCTCGCCCTCCTGCAGCACACGCAGGAGCTTCACCTGCAGCGGGAGCGGCATGTCGCCGATCTCGTCGAGCAGCAGCGTGCCGCCGTCGGCGGCCTGGAACAGGCCCTTGTGCGGCTGGACCGCCCCGGTGAACGCGCCGCGCGCGTGGCCGAACAGCTCGGACTCGAGCAGTTCGCCCGGAATCGCGCCGCAGTTGACGGCGACGTACGGCCGCGCGCGTCGCCGGCTCGCCCGATGGATCGCCTGGGCGAGCAGCTCCTTGCCGGTGCCCGACTCTCCGGTGATGAGCACGGACGCGTCGGAATCGGCCACGAGGCGCGCCTGCCGGAGCAGGTCCTCCATCACCGGACTGCGCGTGATGATCCCCGAACGCCATTCGTCGTCCGACGCCCCGCTCGGACTGTCGCCGGACAGCGCGACCGCGGCCGCCACCTTCTGGAGCAGATCCTGGCTGTCGAACGGCTTCGTGAGAAAGCCGAACACGCCCCGCTGCGTCGCGCTCACCGCGTCCGGGATCGTGCCGTGCGCGGTCAGGATGATCACCGGCATGGTCGGGTGCTGGCGGTGGACCGTCTCGAACAGCTGCAGCCCGTCCATCCCCGGCATGCGAAGGTCGGTGATCACGAGCGCCGGCCGCGTGACCGCCATCGTCGCGAGGGCGGCCTCGCCGCTCTCCGCGGTCCGCACGCGATAGCCGGCCGACGTGAGGCGGAGGCTGATGAGCTTCAGCAGGTCGGGGTCGTCGTCGACCAGCAGCAGATCGCCATTGCTCATCGCATTCCTTCCGTGCGGCGCGCGTCAGCGCCCGCCG
>CALDKM010000430.1:0-12984 GCA_937898875.1 uncultured Pseudomonadota bacterium
ATGATCGGCTGGTACGGCACGGCGATGCTCTGCTACGTGACGCCGAAGGAGCACCTGGGCCTGCCGAACAAGAACGACGTCAAGGACGGCATCATCACCTACAAGATCGCGGCGCACGCGGCCGACCTCGCGAAGGGCCATCCGGGCGCGCAGATCCGCGACAACGCGCTGTCGAAGGCGCGCTTCGAGTTCCGATGGGAGGACCAGTTCAATCTCGGCCTCGACCCGGACAAGGCGCGCGAGTTCCACGACGAGACGCTTCCGCAGCACGGTGCCAAGCTAGCGCACTTCTGCTCGATGTGCGGTCCGCACTTCTGCTCGATGAAGATCACGCAGGACGTCCGCGACTACGCGGCGAAGCAGGGCCTCGCCGAAGGCGAGGCGCTCGCGAAGGGCATGGAGGCGAAGGCGGTCGAGTTCGTGAAGAAGGGCGCCGAGATCTACAGCAAGGCGTGAGGGCGGGCGCGATGCCCGGCATCTTCGAGCTCGTATCGTTTCGCCGGCGGGCGCTCGCGCTCGCCGCCGCGCTCGCGCTGGGCGCGGTCGCGCCGCCGCTCCTCGCGGCCGAGTCCGCCGACACGTTCCCGTCGAAGCCGATGCGCATCGTCGTCCCGTTCACGCCCGGCGGAAGCACCGACATCCTGGCGCGCGCGATCGGCCAGAAGCTCGCCGAAGCCTGGGGCCAGCCGGTCGTGATCGAGAACAAGCCCGGCGCAGGCGGCAACGTCGGCGTCGACCTCGTCGCAAAGTCCGCGCCGGACGGATACACGATCGTCATGGGCCACATCGGGACGTTCGCCGCCAATCCGGCGCTCTACAAGCAGCTGCCCTACGATCCGGTGAAGGACTTCACGCCGATCACGCTCGTCGCGATGGTGCCCAACGTGCTGGTCGTCGGGCCCGCGGTGCAGGCGAAGACGCTCGGCGAGCTGATCGCCTACGCGAAGGCGAATCCGGGCAAGCTGGACTACGGATCCGGCGGCAACGGCAGCGCCGCGCATCTCGCGACCGAGTATTTCAGGATGCGCACGGGCGTCAGCATGCAGCACGTCCCGTACAAGGGGACCGGTCCCGCGGTCGCCGACCTGCTCGGCGGCCAGATCGGGGTCATGATCACCGGCGCGCTGCCGCTGATGCCGCACATCAAGTCGGGCAAGCTGCGGCCGCTGGCGGTCGCCTCGCCGAAGCGCCTCGCGATCCTGCCCGACGTGCCGACGATCGCGGAGTCGGGCTATCCGGGCTTCGCCGCCGTCCAGTGGTACGGGCTCTTCGCGCCCGCCGCGACGCCGAAGGACGTCGTCGCGAAGATCCATCGCGATGCGGTCAAGGCGCTCAGGGACCCGGCGGTCGCCGAGCGGCTGGCGAGCGAAGGTGCGGAGCCCGTCGGCGACACGCCCGAGCAGTTCGGAGCGTTCGTAAAGAGCGAGATCGAGCTTTGGGGCAAGGTGATCCGCGAGAGCGGCGCGAAAGTCGACTGAGGCCTCGTCCGGGCTTGCCCGGACGAGGCGTGATCCGGGGCCGGGCACGCGGGCTGAAGGCCCCGACCCCTGGGGTGATGCGAGACGGTACGGGAGACGACGATGACGATGACGAGAGGGTTTGCCGCGGCGGTATGCACGCTGGCGAGCGCCGCCGCGTTTGCCGCGGGACCATTCACGCTGTCGAGCGCCGACGTGACAGCCGGCGCGCGCATCGCGGACAAGCACGTGTTCAACGGCTTCGGCTGCGCCGGCGCGAATGTGTCGCCGGCCCTCGAGTGGAAGAACGCCCCCGCGGGCGCGAAGAGCTTCGCGGTGACCGTGTACGACCCCGATGCGCCGACCGGCAGCGGCTGGTGGCACTGGGTCGTGTTCAACCTGCCGTCGGGCACGACGTCGCTGCCCGCGGGCGCGGGCGACGGTTCGGGGTCGAAGCTGCCGCCGGGCACCGTCGAGTCGCGCACCGACTTCGGCAAGCCCGGCTGGGGCGGCCCCTGCCCGCCGCAGGGCGACAAGCCGCACCGCTACCTCTTCACCGTCTACGCGCTCAAGACCGACAAGCTCGAGCTCGCGGCCGACAGCCCCGCCGCGATGGTCGGCTTCATGATCAACGCGAACCGGATCGGCAAGGCGAGCTTCACGGCGACCTACGGGCGCAAGTAGCCCCGCGGGTCCGACCCAGTCCCTGCGGATGAAACGATGAATCGGGATGTGCGCATTGCCGGCGTCGGCATGATTCCCTTCGCGAAGCCGGGCGCGAGCGATAGCTACGACGCGATGGGCGCGAAGGCGATCCGCGCGGCGCTCGACGACGCGGGTGTCTCGTACGCCGACGTCGGACAGGTCTACGCCGGATTCGTCTACGGCGACTCGTGCAGCGGGCAGCGCGCCGCCTACGAGGTCGGCATGACCGGCATGCCGGTCGTCAACGTCAACAACAACTGCTCGACCGGTTCGACCGCGCTCTTCCTCGCGCGGCAGGCGGTGATGAGCGGCGCGACCGACTGCGCGCTCGCCGTGGGCTTCGAGCAGATGCGGCCGGGCGCGCTCGGCCTCGTGTTCCCCGACCGGCCGAGCCCGTTCGAGCGCTTCGACGCGGCGACCGACGAGCTCGTGCAGGCCGAGGGCGTGCCGTTCGCCTTGAGGTATTTCGGCGGCGCGGGGCTCGCGCACATGCGCCAGTACGGTACGAAGCTCGCGACGTTCGCGAAGATCCGCGCGAAGGCGAGCCGGCACGCCGCGAACAATCCGCTGGCGCTGTTCCGCAACGTCGTGACCGAGGAGGACGTGCTCGCCTCGCCCGCGATCTGGCCGGGCGTGATGACGCGGCTGATGGCCTGCCCGCCGACCTGCGGCGCGGCGGCGGCGATCGTCTGCACGCCGGCGTTCGCGCAGCGTCGCGGCATCGACGCTCGCGTAGCGATCCGCGCGCAGGCGATGACGACCGACCGTCCGGCGACGTTCGAGGCGCGCGACATGCGCGAGGTCGTCGGCTACGGGATGGCGAAGGAAGCCGCGCGGCAGGTGTACGAGTCCGCGGGAGTCGGTCCGGACGACGTCGACGTCGTCGAGCTGCACGACTGCTTCGCGCACAACGAGCTGATCAGCTACGAGGCGCTCGGCCTGTGCCCCGAGGGCGGCGCCGAGCGGTTCGTCGTCGACGGCGACAACACGTACGGCGGGCGCGTCGTCACCAACCCGTCGGGCGGGCTGCTCTCGAAGGGCCACCCGCTCGGCGCGACCGGTCTCGCGCAGTGCGCGGAGCTCGTCTGGCAGCTGCGCGGCGACGCGGGCGCGCGCCAGGTCGACGGCGCGCGGCTCGGGCTGCAGCACAACGTGGGGCTGGGCGGCGCCTGCGTCGTCACGCTCTACGAGCGCGCTGGGCATTGAGGGTCTGACCCTCAGGTCGGGGCCAGGCGCGCCAGCGCCTCGCCGATCGCCGCCGCATTCGCCTCCGCGATCGCCCGGAACGGCCGCGACACGCGATCGTCGCTCGCGACGGCGCGCCAGTAGCCGGAAGCGATCTCGCCGGCCGCGCTCCACGCGCCGGCGTGCCCCGGCTCCGGGAGCGGCACCGCGAACTCGCGCTCCGCCACCTCGCCCGCGACCGGCGCGTAGGCCATCGGCAGCATGTCGTAGACCGGCGCGAGGTCGAGGCGGCCGTCGTCGCGAGGCAGGAACGCGAGGTTCGACCCGTCCATGCCGGCGTTCGCGACGAAGCGGCCGAACATGTCGACGATGCGCACGCGCGCCGCGACGCCGCGCTCGAGCCAGCGGTCGGCGTCGAGGCGCTCGATCGCGCCCGACCACTCGCCTTCGCGCGGCGGCGCGCCCAGGTACTCCGCGCCCATCGCCGCGAGCGTGACGACCGCGCGCCGCCCGCGCTCTCCGACGCGATCGAACCGCGTCGTCTGCAGGAACACGCGCGAGCCGCCCTCGACGATCTCGGACTCCGCCGAGGCGATCCCGTGGCGGCGCAGGTGCTCCGCGGCGAGGTGCTCGCAGACGAGGAGGTCGCACCAGCGCCGTGCCGCATCCGAGAACTCGGACGGCGAGAACTTGACGACGACGTGGCCGGGCGCGCCGTCGCGGCTCACGATCGCGCCGAACTTCGGCTGGTCGCCGCCGAGCACCGCTCCCGGCACGATGCCGTCGATCGCCTGCCGAGCGAGGTCGGGGTACGCGCTCGTGCGAGCGGCGGCGTCGATCGCCGGCATGCCGCGCGCCCACGCTTCGTAGACTCGCTCCGCGGCCGCCTCGCCGACGACGAGATCCCCGGCGACGTCGACGCCTTCATGGCCCAGCGCGACGAGCGCCTCGTCGTGCGTCCATCGATCCGGGTAGGCGGGCAGCCCGAGCGTCTCCGCGCAGCGTCCCGCGAACGCCGCGCCCAGGAATCCCTGCGGGAGGACATCGCGCAGGAACACCGGCCATGCGTCGAACGTGCCGTTGCCGCGCGCCCCGCGCATCCAGCGCGGGAGCCCCGCGGGATCGTCGACGAACGTCCCGGCCGGCGCATAGGGGCGCAGAGCCGCCACCCGCTCCATCGCGCCCGAGGCGTCGATCCGGTAGAGCGGGATCGCACGCCCCAGTCCGGGTATCTCGCGCGCGGCGGCATAGCGCCGCGCGCGCGCCCGGCCGATCGCCACGATGCGGTCGCCCGCACGTGTCACGAGCCGCGAGAAACTCGCCTGCGAGCCGACGCCGGTCGCCCGGATCAGCGCTTCCGCGGTCGAAAGCGGCGCGCGATGCAGTTCGGCCAGGAGGGCGGCTTCGTCGGGCATCACATGGCGATACTCAGCGTCGTGCAGTACAGTGAATTAATTCAGAATAGAATGCTCGACGTATTTTCCCATTATGTCAAGCCGTTGCAAACAACTATCCCGGCCGCTGCACTGCCGTGACACGAACCCCGTCGGCCGGGTTGACGTGTCGGACTGCGACAACGCTTTGCCCGATCGGGCGTCGATGAATAGATTCGCCCGAACACAACCCGCCACCAGCGAACCGGGATAAGCGTCTGACATCAACGGATTGGGACAATGACCCTGAGAGTCCCGGGTACGGAACCCGCCGGGCTGCGCCGGAGACCGCCAGCAAGGTTGCTCCGCCGTCTCGCGCAGCCGACAGTCCGATACCGAGGGTGGCCGGCGATGCGGTCGAGCGCTTCCGCCGAGGGCGGGCGAGCGGCTAAGCCGCCGCGGTCATCCTGATCGGGATCCGCCGGGCGCCGAACGCGCCGTCGAACCGCTCGAACCGGCCCGGGATGGTCGTCCCGCAGTGGCGGCAGGCCCCCTCGTCGCCGAGCCCGTAGTCGAGGATCTCGTGCCAGTCGCGGACGATCAGCGGCTTCGCGCAGCCGGGGCAGAACGTCGTGCCGCCGGTGCGGTCGTGCACGTTGCCGGTGTAGACGTGCCGGATGCCCTCGGCCAGCGCGATCTCGCGCGAGCGCTCGAGCGTCGCCGCCGGCGTCGCCGCGAGGTCGGTCATCTTGTAGTCCGGGTGGAACGCCGTGAGGTGCAGCGGCACGTCGGGGCCCAGCTCGCGCACGATCCACCGGGTCATCGCCTCGATCTCGGCGGGCGAGTCGTTCTTGCCCGGGATGAGCAGCGTCGTGAGCTCGAACCAGCAGCTCGTCTCGTGCTTCAGGTAGACGAGCGTGTCGAGCACCGGGGCGAGGTGCGCGCCGCAGAGCTTCACGTAGAACTCGTCGGTGAAGCCCTTCAGGTCGACGTTCGCCGCGTCCATCTTCGCGAAGAACTCGCGCCGCGCCCCGGTGCCGATGTATCCCGCGGTCACAGCGACGGTCGCGATCCCGAGCTCGTGGCACGCGTCGGCCGTGTCCATCGCGTATTCGGCGAAGATCACCGGGTCGTTGTAGGTGAACGCGACGCTGCGTGCGCCGGTCCGCTTCGCGGCCTGCGCGATCGCCAGCGGCGACGCGGCGTCCATCAGCGTGTCCATCTCGCGCGACTTGCTGATGTCCCAGTTCTGGCAGAACTTGCACGCGAGGTTGCAGCCGGCGGTCCCGAACGAGAGGATCGACGAGCCCGGGTAGAAGTGGTTCAACGGCTTCTTCTCGACCGGGTCGATGCAGAAGCCCGACGAGCGGCCGTAGGTCGTCAGCACCATCGCGTCGCCCTCGCGCTGGCGCACGAAGCACGCGCCGCGCTGGCCCTCGTACAGCCGGCAGTCGCGCGGGCACAGGTCGCACTGGATGCGGCCGTCGCCGAGCCGGTGCCACCAGCGCCCCGGATGGTTCGTGTTCGTGCTCGTCCCGGCGCTCATCGCTTCGCCTCGTCCGTCGCGAGTTCCGTCTCGAATTCGGCCTCGTGCCACCTGGCCACCGTGTAGCGGGAGACGCGGATGTCCGGGCTCCAGAAGTTCGCCGGCAGGCCGGCCTTGCGCTTGAGCGCATCCACGAAGTCGCGCGGGTCGGGCAGCGACTCCCACACCTGGGGCAGGAACGTCGCGCGACGGCGCCCGAGCTCCAGCACGATGCCGTCGACGCCCGGCACGAGCCGCGCGAGCAGGTCGTCCTCGCCGGCCACCTCGAAGAGCGACGCCGGCGAAAGCAGAGACACCTCGACGGCCGTCACCTCGAGCTCGCGCATCGCCAGCGGCGCGAAACGCGGGTCGCTGAAGGCGGCGGCGAGCGCGTTCCTGCGCACGTCGATCGCAAGCAGCCGGTGCGCCTCGAGGCTGCCGATGCAGCCGCGCAGCTCGTGTTCCTGTTTCAGCGTGACGAACGTCGCGCCGGGCCGGTCGAGTGCGGCATGCGGCGGCACGCGCGCTTCCGCGCGCCCGAACGCCGCGTCGATCGCGCCGCGCGCGATGGCGATCAGCGCCCGGCCCAGTTCCCTGTCGCTCACGATCGGGGCTCCCCGGCGAACGCGAACGACGCGTAGCCGACGACGCGCGTGCGGTCGCCCGCCGTGTCGCCCGAGTTGCGCAGGTCGACGAGCTCGGGCTTCAGTCCGCGGCGGCGCGCGCACAGGATCAGTCCGTTGATCGGCGTCGCGCCGCAGGCTTCCTCGTGGTCGAGCGAGCCGTCGAGCGCGAGGATGCGCTCGGTGCTCGCGCGGTCGATCTCGCGGGCTTCCGCGTAGTCGTGGAAGTGCGACAGGTCGGAGCTCACGAGGATCAGCGTCTCGGGGCCGCCCCACAGGCGGTCGAGTACGTCGGCAACTTCGCCGGCCGACGCGCTGCCGACTGCGAACGGCACGATGCGAAAGTCGCCGAGCACCGCCTGGAGAAACGGCAGCTGCACTTCCAGCGAGTGTTCGAGCGCGTGCGCCACGTCGCTTTCGACGACCTGCGGCATGTCGGCAACCGCCGCGACCGCTTCGCGATCGACCTCCACCTCGCCCAGCGGCGTCGCGAACGCGCGCACGGTTGGCAGCGCGAGTCCGCGAACCGCGACGCGATGCGCGGGGCCGAGGATCACGACGCGACGGATCGTGTCGCGCGCCTTCGCGAGGCGGGCATAGGCGCCGGCCGCGATCTGGCCCGAGTAGACGTAGCCGGCGTGCGGGACGATCAGCGCCTTGGGGCGTGCGGTCGGGGATCCGGACGGGGGCACCGCTTCGGCGAGGCAGGCGCGCACGGTCGCCGCCAGCTCCGCCGGCGCTCCCGGATAGAACATCCCGGCCACTGCGGCCGGACGCACGTTGCGCATGACGCACCTCGAGAGCGTTCCACGTCCCGGGAGGCTCTCAATCCGATCCCGGTGCTGCCCGCTCGACCTCGCCCTTCCGGGGCGTCCGCTCGGCGATCGGTGCAAATGTGCGGCCAAAGACCCTGCAATTCAACACGGTAATCGGGATTGCCGCCGCCACGGGGACGTCGCGCCCAGAATCAGGGTCTGACCCTACTTATGCAGAACCAGGGTCCGACCCTACTTACTGCGACGGCGAGCCAGGATCGGGGGCCGGCATTGCGCTCTCGGGCGGCAGGCGCCGGCGGCAGTCCTCGACGCCGGCGAGTCGGACGATGCAGCCGCCCGACTTGTCGTCCCTTTCGAGGGCCAGTCGCGCCCGGAATCAGGGTCTGACCCTACTTATGCGCAATCAGGGTCTGACCCTGCTTATGCGCAATCAGGGTCTGACCCTACTTATGGGGTCTGACCCTACTTATGCAGAACCAGGGTCTGACCCTGCTTGTGCGCCAACGTGCCAAGTTGGGGTCTGACCCTGCTTACTGGGTGTGACCCTGCTCATTGCTACGGCGAGCCAGGGGCGGGGTCCGGCAATGCGATCCCGGGCGGCAGGCGCCGGCTTCAGTCCTCGACGCCGGCGAGTCGGACGATGTAGCCGCCCGACTTGTCGTCCCTTTCGAGGGCCAGCGCGCCGGCGTCTCGGGCCGCCTCGAGCATCGCGTTGAACGAACGGAAGCCGTAGTACGACTCGGCAAAACCCGGGCGCACGCGCTTGAGCGCCTGCTTGACCATCGAGCCCCACACCTTGTCGTCGCCGCCGCGCTCGGATGCAAGCGCCTCGACCGTGCCCACTATCAGCTCGATCGCCTCGGCACGGCGCTCGTCGTCGCCTTTCGCGACGGCAGGACCCTCGGCCGCGGCCTCGGGACCGGATGCCTGCCCCTTCGCCGGCTTCTTCGCCGTGCCCGCGGGCCTGGCCTCGGCCTTCGGCTTCGCCGTCGTCCTCTTCGCCGCGCGCTTCTTCTGCTCGCGCACGAGGTCGTCGTAGTAGATGAACTCGTCGCAGTTCGCGATCAGGAGGTCGGAAGTCGAGTTCTTGACGCCGACGCCGATCACCGTCTTCGCATTCTCGCGCAGCTTCGACACGAGCGGCGAGAAGTCGGAGTCGCCGCTGATGATCACGAACGTGTCGACGTGCGCCTTCGTGTAGCAGAGGTCGAGCGCGTCGACGACCATCCGGATGTCGGCCGAGTTCTTGCCCGACTGGCGCACGTGCGGGATCTCGATCAGCTCGAAGCTCGCCTCGTGCATCGGCGCCTTGAACGCCTTGTAGCGCTCCCAGTCGCAGTACGCCTTCTTGACCACGATCGAGCCCTTGAGGAGCAGCCGTTCGAGCACCTTCTGGATGTCGAACTTCTCGTAGTTCGCGTCGCGCACGCCGAGCGCGACGTTCTCGAAATCGCAGAACACCGCCATGTTGGTCACGTCGCTCTCGCGGGCCATCGTGGCCTCTCTTCGTGGACTCGATGGTGTTAAAGATACCACTCCGCCCCTCTGGCCCGGCGCGTTACACTGATGCGGGTATTCATTTTCGCGCCCTCCCGATGCCGAACACCCCGCGCCGCCTCACCCCGCTCGAAGCCCGCGTCCTGGGCGTGCTCGTCGAGAAGGAGCGAACGGTGCCCGACACGTATCCGCTGTCGCTCAACGCGCTCGTCGCCGGCTGCAACCAGAAGACCAGCCGCTCGCCGCTGATGGAGGTGTCGGAGACCGAAGCGAAGCAGGCGCTCGACGAGCTCCGGTCGCTCTCGCTGGTCGTCGAGTCGTCGGGCGGTCGCGTGATGCGCTATGCGCACAACGTGCCCCGCGTGCTTGCCATCCCGACCGAGTCGGCCGCCATCGTCGCGACGCTGATGCTGCGCGGACCGCAGACGCCGGGCGAGCTCCGGATCAACACCGAGCGACTGCACCGCTTCGCCGACATCTCGTCGCTGGAGGCCTACCTGGCCGAGCTCGCGGCACGTCCGGCAGGCGCGCTGGTCGCGGAGTTGCCCCGCGCGCCCGGCGCGCGCGAGAACCGTTGGGCGCATCTCCTTTGCGGCGCGCCCGCGCCCATGGCGGTCGACGACGCTCACGTGTCTTCGCCGGGCATGACCTGCGGCGACGAGGATCGCGTCGCCGCGCTCGAAGCGCGAATCGCGCGGCTCGAGGACGCCATCGCAGCGCTGCGGACGGCGCGATAGCCTCGCGAACGAGGCGCCGCGCCTGCCGCGGATCGCCGTCGCGACCTCCGGCCGACCCGGCGTCGCATTGCGCCCGACGCCGGGTCACGCGCAGAATGATCCTACTGGCGCGGGCATCCGCAGCCCCACTTCCCCCTTGCCCCCCGGGACCCGGACATGATCGATATCCAGTCGTTCTACGAAACCTCGAAGCCGATCGTGTTCGCGTTCGCGCTCAAAGCGCTCGGCGCGATCGCGATATACATCGTCGGCCGCTGGCTGATCGGCATCGTGAGCTCTCTCGTCACGTCCGCGCTCGAGCGACAGAAGATCGAGCCGACGGTGATCCGCTACATCGGCAACACGATCTCCGTCGCGCTGAACGTGCTGCTGGTGATCGGCATCCTGGGCTACTTCGGGGTCGAGACGACGTCGTTCGCCGCGCTGATCGCCGCGCTGGGCATCGCGATCGGCGCGGCGTGGGGCGGGCTCCTCTCCAACTTCGCCGCGGGCGCCTTCATCCTGGTGCTGCGGCCATTCAAGGTCGGCGATTTCGTCGAGGCGGGGGAGGTGACCGGCACGGTGCGCGCGATCGGGCTGTTCACGACCGCGATCGACACGCCCGACAACGTGCAGACCTACGTCGGCAACGCGAAAGTGATGGGCGGCACGATCCGGAACTTCACGACGAATCCGTACCGGCGCGTCGACCTCACCGCGCAGCTCGACCACACGGTCGACCCGCGCGACGCGATCCGGCGCCTGAAGGAAGCGCTGCCGGCAATCGCGAACGTACAGAAGGATCCTGCGCCGCAGGTCGAGATCCTCGGCTTCAACGAGCGCGGTACGCAGCTCGCAGTGCGCCCGTTCGTGCACAACGACCACTACTGGCAGGTGTATTTCGACACGAACCTGGCGATCAAGCAGACGCTGGGGGCGGCCGGCTACCCGGTGCCGGAGGAATACACTCGCGAGCGTCAGGTCTGAACGCGACCGATCAAGGAGAGACACGATGGGACTGCTCGACGGATTGCTGGGACAGGTGCTGAGCGGTGCGCTGCAGCCGGGACAGGACGACGGCCGCGGCCTGCCGGACACGGGACGCACGGGCGGACAGAAGGCCGGGCAGGAGATGGGTGGTCTCGAGTCGATCCTGGGCGGGCTCGCGGGCGGCAAGGCCGGGGCCGGATCGGGCGGCGGTCAGGGCATGAGCGGCCTCGAGTCGATCCTGGGCGGACTCGCGGGCGGCCTGGGCGGCGGATCGGGTGCCGGCATGGGCCAGGGTGCGGGCGCCGCGGGCGGCGGCGCCCTGATCGCGGTCCTGTTGCAACTGCTTCAGAAGAGCGGCGGGCTCGGCGGCCTGCTGTCGCAGTTCCAGCAGGCGGGCTACGGCAAGCAGGCGGACTCGTGGGTCCAGCCCGGCGAGAACCTGCCGATCGACGGCGACGTCCTCTCGAAGGTGCTGGGCTCGGGCCAGCTCGACCGGATCGCGGAGCAGCTCGGCATGTCGCGCGGGCAGGCCGCCGACGAGATGGCCTCGGCGCTGCCCGACGTCGTCAACCAGATGACCCCGAAGGGTTCGGTACCCGACAACAGCGACGACGTCGTGAGCCGCGCGCTCGAGATCCTGCAGCGCGGCGGACGCTGACCGCGCGGAACGGGGAGCCCCGCGCGCATGCGTGACGGCGCGTCCGTCCCCGCGTGCGACAATCGCGGCGTAGCGATACGGCCGCGCGCCGCTCTCCGATCCCGGCCTTGGAACCCCTCACCCTCGTCAACGCACTGCTGCTCGGCATCGTCGAGGGGCTGACCGAGTTCCTGCCGGTCTCTTCGACCGGCCACCTGATCGTCGCCGGCTCGCTGCTCGGCACCACGGGCGAGACGGCGAAGGTGTTCGAGATCGCGATCCAGTCGGGCGCGATGCTGTCGGTCGTATGGGAATACCGCGCGCGCTTCGGCCATGCGATCGCCGGCCTCGGATCCGACCCCGCGGCGCGCCGCTTCGCGCTCAATCTCGCGATCGCGTTCGTGCCTGCCGCCGTGCTGGGGCTCCTGCTCGGCTCGCACGTCAAGGCCGTGCTGTTCGCGCCGGTGCCCGTCGCGATCGCGTTCGTCGTCGGCGCGTTCGTGATCCTGTGGGCGGAGCGGCGCGTGCGCCTGCGACCGTCCAGCGTGCGCGTCGACGACGTCGACGCGATGATGCCGCTCGACGCGCTGAAGGTCGGCATCGCCCAGGCATTCGCGCTGATCCCGGGCACGTCGCGCTCCGGCGCGACGATCATCGGCGGCATGCTGTTCGGCCTCTCGCGCAAGGCGGCGACCGAGTTCTCGTTCTTCCTCGCGGTGCCGACGCTCGTCGCGGCCGGCGCCTGGTCGCTGTGGAAGAGCCGCGACGCGCTCTCCGTCGCCGACCTGCCCGCGTTCGGCGTCGGTTTCGTCGCCGCGTTCGTGTCGGCGTTCGTCTGCATCCGCTGGCTGATCCGCTACGTGAGTCGGCACGACTTCGTACCGTTCGCGTGGTACCGCATCGCGTTCGGCGCGGTCATCCTCGTGACCGCGTGGACGGGGATCGTGCGCTGGGATTGACGCTCGCGACGCGTCGTCTCTTCGCGTCCGCGCACCAGAATGACTGCCTCTCCATCAGGACCTCCGCCATGCCTCCCGACACCGTAGAACGCAAGCTCCCCGTGCTGAAGGACCCGTCGCTGCTGCGCCAGCAGTGCTACGTCGACGGCCACTGGTGCGACGCCGACGGCGGACGCACCATGGACGTCGTGAATCCGGCCACCGGCCGCGCGATCGGCACGGCACCGATAATGGGCGGCGACGAGACGCGCCGCGCGATCGGCGCCGCTGCGCGAGCATTCCCCGGCTGGGCGGCGAAGACCGCGAAGGAGCGCAGCGTCGTGCTGCGACGCTGGTTCGAGCTCATCACCCTGAACGTCGACGACCTCGCGCTGATCCTGACCTCCGAGCAGGGCAAGCCGCTCGCCGAGTCGAAGGGCGAGGTGACGCTCGGCGCCGCGTACGTCGAGTGGTTCGCCGAGGAGGCGCGCCGCGTCTACGGCGACGTGATTCCGACGATGGGGAACGACCGGCGCCTCGTCGTGCTGAAGCAGCCGGTCGG
>CALDKM010000431.1:0-17969 GCA_937898875.1 uncultured Pseudomonadota bacterium
CTCCTGCTCGCGGCCGGAGACGTCCGTGCGCAGCAGGCGCCGTCGTTCGTGGCCGAGACTTCGTGCGGCGAGTGCCACGCGGCGCAGCAGCGCGCGCACGCCGGATCGCAGCACGCGCTGGCGATGCAGCCGGCCTCCCGCGACACCGTGCGCGGGAACTTCGACGGCGCGACGTTCCGCAAGGACGGCGTCACGACGCGATTCTTCAGGCGCGACGGCCGCTACTTCGTCAACACCGACGGCCCGGACGGCAGGCTCGCCGACTACGAGGTCAGGTACACGTTCGGCGTCGAGCCGCTGCAGCAGTACCTGGTCGAACTGCCCGGCGGGAGGATGCAGGCGCTGTCGGTCGCGTGGGACACGAAGGCGAAGCGCTGGTTCCACACGTACCCGAACGAGCGCATCGATCACCGGGACGTCCTGCACTGGACGCGCGCGTCGCAGAACTGGAACACGATGTGCGCCTCGTGCCACGCGCTCCAGGTCCGCAAGAATTACGACGCCTCGTCCGACGCCTACCGGACGACGTTCGCCGCCGTCGGCGTCGGATGCCAGAGCTGCCACGGACCCGCGTCGGGACACGTTGCCTGGGCGAAGGGCGGCAAGGGCGGTGACGTGCCACGCAGGGGTTTCGCCGCGGACGTCGGTGCCGGGTCCGGTCGCGTGCAGGTCGATGCGTGCTCGTACTGCCATGCGCTCCGCTCGACGCTGACCCCGGAGTATCCGGTCGGGCAGCCGCTGCTCGATCACGCGCTGCCGGTCGGCCTCGACGGCGCGCACTACTTCAACGACGGCCAGCAGCGCGACGAGGTGTTCATCCTGGGATCCTGGCTGCAGAGCCGGATGCACCAGAAGGGCCTCGTCTGCTCCGATTGCCACGACGCCCACACCGGAAAGACGAAGTCGCCCGGCAATGCGCTGTGCACGAGCTGCCACAACCCGACCGGCGCCGCCGCGCGCCCGCACATCGATGTCTCCGGCCTCGAGCGCAAGGCCTACGACACGCCCGCGCATCACAGGCACGCGAAGCCGATAGCCTGCGTCGAGTGCCACGCGCCCAGGCGCAACTACATGGTCGTCGATCCTCGCCTCGACCACTCGTTCCGCATTCCCCGACCGGACCTTTCCGCCGAGACGGAATCGCCGAACGCCTGCAACGGATGCCACAAGGATCGCGACGCGAAATGGGCGGCCGCCGCGGTCGCGAAGTGGTACGGCCCGCAACGGCGCGCGGAGTTTCACTACGGACAGGCCTTTGCTGCCGCGCGCGGCGCGCGCCCGGGAGCGGCCGAGGCGCTGCAGCGCATTGCCGCGGACCGCGCGCAGCCGGCCATCGTCCGCGCCACCGCGATCGACGAACTGGGCGGGTATCCCAGCGCCCGCGCGCTCGAGCTTGCCGTGGCGGCGCTCGCCGACGGCGACGGCATGGTCCGCATCGCCGGAGTGCACTCGTCGATGGCGCTCGACACGGCCACCGGGCTGCGCGAGGTGCCGGCGCGGCTCTCCGATCCGCTGCGCGCGGTTCGCATCGAAGCCGCCCGTGCGCTGGCGCCGGCGGTGTCGCGGCTTCCCCCCGATCGGCGCGCGGCCTGGGAGTCGGCGCGCATCGAGCTCGAGGCGGCCGCTGCGGAGAACGCCGACCGTCCCCAATCGTGGCTGGGCCTCGCGCAGATTGCGGCGGCGACAGGGGACACGGCCGCGGCCGAGCGCGCGTTGCGGCACAGCCTGAAGCTCGAGCCGGCGTTCGTGCCCGGTGTCGCGAACCTCGCCGATCTCCTTCGGCAGACGGGCCGCGACCAGGACGGCGAAGCGTTGCTCCGCGACGCGGCGAAGCGGGCACCGAACGTAGCCGCGCTGCAGGAGGCGCTGGCGCTCTCGCTCGTTCGCCAGAGGCGCAAGCCGGAGGCGCTGCAGGTGCTGGCGCGGGCGCAGGGGCTGCCCTCGGCGACGAGCAACACGGCGTATCTGTACGCGGTCTCGCTCGCCGACGCCGGGCGCCGGCGCGAGGCGATCGCGGTGCTGGAAGCATCGGCCCGGAAGCGCGCCGACAGGGACGTGCTCCTTGCCCTGGCGAGCTACAGGCGAGACGCCGGCGACGCTGCCGGCGCGCAGGCCGCGCTGGACCGGCTCGCCGCGATCAATCCCGGCGATCCGGTGCTCGGCCGACGCGCATCCGCGCCCGGTCGCCAGGGGGCTGCGCCGGCCGCGCATCCGCCGCACTAGGCTTTCCGGATGCCTCGCCCGTCCTCGCCGGCGCTCAACGTGGCCTCGTTGCTCGCGCGCGCCGCACGCGCGTGGCCGCGGTTGCCGGCGGTGGCACGCGGGAGCGCGAGGCTGCACGACTACGCAGCCTTCGCCGCGAGAGTGGCGCGACAGGCCGCGGGCATGCGCGCAGCGGGCCTCGCGCCCGGAGACCGCGTCGCGATCGTCGCACGCAACGATCCCGCGTACCTCGACGCGCTGTTCGCGTGCTGGTGGGCGGGCGTCGTCGCCGTGCCGGTGAACGCGAAGCTCCATCCCAGGGAACTCGCCTGGGTGCTCGGCGACTGCGGCGCGCGCTGGGCGTTCGTCGACGAGGACTGGCACGCGACGCTGGGCGGGCTTCGCCTCCCGGCGCTCGAGCGCGGCGTCGTGCTCGGAGGGCGCGAGCACGACGCGCTCGCGGACGGCGCGACGGCCGGGCCCGCTCCGGTCGAGTCCGACGCGCCCGCGTGGCTGTTCTACACGAGCGGCACGACCGGGCGTCCGAAGGGCGTCGAGATCACGCACGCGAACCTCGTCGCGATGACGCGGTGCTTCCTGTCGGACGTCGAATCGATCGCGCCCGGCGACGCGATCCTGCATCCGGCGCCGCTGTCGCACGGGTCCGGCCTCTACGCGGTGCCGCACGTCGCGCGCGCCGCCGTCAACGTCGTGCCCGCGTCGGGCGGATTCGACGCCGCGGAGATCGTCGACCTCGTCGGAGCGTACGACCGATCGCTCTTCTTCGCCGCGCCGACGATGGTCAAGCGCCTCGTCGAGGATCCGTCGATCGGCCGGACCGACCTCGGCCGGCTCAAGGCGATCGTCTACGGCGGAGGGCCGATGTACGTCGAGGACGCGAAGGCCGCGTTCGCGGCGCTGGGACCGCGGCTCGCGCAGATCTACGGACAGGGCGAGACGCCGATGACGATCACCGCGATGGGGCGCGAGCTGGTCGCGGACGCGATCGCGCGCGGCGACGACGCGCGACTCGGCTCGGTGGGTGTCGCGCAGACCGGCATGGAGGTCGCGATCGACGCGGAAGCCGGCGGCGCGGGCGAGGTGCTCGTGCGGGGCCCGACCGTGATGCGCGGCTACTGGCGCAATCCCGAGGCGACCGCGGCGACGCTCGCGGGCGGGTGGCTCCACACCGGCGACATCGGCGCGCTCGATGCCGACGGCTTCCTCACGCTCAAGGACCGCAGCAAGGACCTGATCATCAGCGGCGGGTCGAACATCTACCCGCGCGAGGTCGAGGAGGCGCTGCTGCGCCACCCCGACGTGCTCGAGGTCGCGGTGATCGGACGGCGCCATCCCGAGTGGGGCGAGGAGGTCGTCGCCTGCGTCGTGTCGCGGCGCGAGCTGCCCGACGCCCTCGCGCGCGCGCGCTTCGAGGCGTCGCTCGACGCGCTGTGCCTCGCCGAGATCGCGCGGTTCAAGCGGCCGCGCGCGTACGCGATCGTCGACGAGCTGCCGAAGAACAGCGCGGGCAAGGTGCTGAAGACCGAGCTGCGTGACCGGTTCGCGTCAGCGGCGGGCGCGTAGCGCGAGCGCGAAGCACGCGGCGGCGAACGCGCTCGCCGCGCCCCAGGCGAACGCGCCGCCCGGACCGTGGACCTCGACCAGCACGCCCGAGATCGACATGCCGGCGCCGAGGCCCGTGACGATCGCGGTCGTCGACCAAGTGAACGCCTCGGTCGCGTGGCGCGGCGGCGCGAACTCCGAGACCAGCAGCGACACGATGGTCATCGCCGGCGCGATCATCGCGCCGGCCAGGAACGCGATCGGCGCGAGCACCCACGGGTTCGAGACCGGCAGGTGCGCCGCGAGCGGGATCGCCATGACGGCCATCGCGACCGGAAGCTGGCGCACGAGCGCTGCCCGGACGTGCAGGCCGCCGTAGAGGAGCCCACCGATCGCGCTCCCCACCGAGCAGATCGCGATGAGCGCCGGTCCCCACGCGTCCGTGCCCGACGCCCGCCCGAAGTCCGGGTAGCCGACCTCGATCGCGCCGAACGCCATCGTCAGCGTGAACGTCGCGCCGAACAGCACCAGCAGCCGCGGATCGCGCAGAGGCCCTAGCAGACTGCGCGCGCCGGGCTCGGCGTGCCTCCACCAGGCGAGCGCGCCCGACGCGAACATCGTCGGCACCGCGGCTGCCGTGAAGGCGAGCGCCAGGGCGAGCGGCGCGCCGGGCGGACCGACGGCGACGGCGAGCGCGACGAGCGCAGGGCCGATCGTGTAGGCGAGCTCGAGCACGACCGCGTCGGTCGCGAACGCGGTCTGGCGCAGCGCGGGGTCGGCGAGCCGCATCCGCCACAGCGTTCGGATCAGCACGGTGAGGGGCGGCGCCGATGCGCCGATGGCCAGCGACACCGCGAGGATCGCGGCGCGCGAAAGGCCGAGCGGCCCGGCGGCGAGCATCACGGCGAGCGCGAGCGGACACACGATGCCCGTCACGACGAGCACGCCGCGGGGGCCGCGGCGGTCGATGATGCGGCCGATGACGGGCGCGGTCACCGCCATCGCGACGAACTGCGCGCCGACGACGCTGCCGGCGAACGCGATCGACCCGGTCAGCTCCCGCAGGTGGAGCAGCGTGCCGAGGCCGACGGTGCCGAGCGGCATGCGCATCGGCAGCGACAGCGCCATGAAACGAAGGGCGCCGGCATGCGCGGCGAGCGCCGCGTAGCGCGCACGGATCGACCGCATGCGCCTTCCCGCCTAGTAGACGACCTGGACGTTCTCGGGCGCGAGCCAGTCCGCGAGTCGCGCGATCAGCGCGTCGTCGGGCGCCACGCGCCAGGCGTCGGACAATTCGACGTCGCCCTCGACGACCGCGTTCACGTAGTGGACGACGACGGGCAGGCCGTCGGAGCGGAACGGCGCCAGGATCTCGGCCAGGTGCTCCGCGGACGCGTTGCCGTTGCAGGAGACCTTGAGGCGCTTGCCCCAGCGCTTGCGGACCGCAGTGAGGTCGTACACCTGCTCGGCGAGGACGCGCAGGCCCTGCACTTCGCCGTCGTCGCCCATGCGCACCGTCACCTTGACTTCGATGACGACGAGAGCGTCCTCGCGCAGCATCGCGCGCGAGGCGTCGTACACCTCGCCGAACACGACGACCTCGGCCGAGCCCTTGCCGTCGTCGAGCGTGACGAACGCGACCTTGCCGCGGCGCCCGTTCTGCACGCGCTGCGCGGTCACGATGCCGGCGATCAGGTAGCGCTCGGCGCGCGGCTGGATGTCCGAGAGCGACGTGCGCACGAGCGGCGCGAGCTCCGCGGCATACGCGGCGTACGGGTGGCCGGACAGGTAGAAGCCGAGTGCCGCCTTCTCGTGCTGCAGCCGCTCGGCCTCGGTCCAGTCGCGGGTCTCGACGAGCACGTGCGCAGGCGCCGACGCCGCATCGCCGAAGAGCGACACCTGCGCCGCCTGCGCCTGCGCGCGCTCGGCCTCGGCGAGCGCGTTGCCGATCGATGCGAACATCGTCGCGCGCCGGCGGTCGACCGAATCGAACGCGCCGCCCTTGACCAGCGCCTCGATGACGCGGCGGTTGACGATCCGCTTGTCGGCGCGCGCGCAGAAGTCCGCGAGATCGCGGAACGGGCCGCCGGACTCGCGCGCCGCGACGATCGCCGCGACCGCCTGCTCGCCGGTGCCCTTGATCCCTCCCAGCCCGTAGCGGATGCGCCTGCCGTCGACCGGCACGAAGCGCCAGTCCGACGCGTTGACGTCGGGCGGCAGCACCTCGAGGCCGAGCGCGAGCGTGTCGTCGCGCAACGCCCGCACCTTGTCGGTGTCGTCCATCACCAGCGAAAGGTTCGCCGCCATGAACGCGGCGGGATGGTGGACCTTGAGCCACGCGGTCTGGTAGGCGACGAGCGCGTAGGCGGCCGAGTGCGACTTGTTGAAGCCGTACCCGGCGAACTTCTCCATCAGGTCGAAAAGCTGCACGGCGCGCGACTTCGCGACGCCGCCTTTCTCCGCGCCGGCGACGAAGATGTCGCGGTGCTTCGCCATCTCCTCGGGCTTCTTCTTGCCCATCGCGCGGCGCAGCAGGTCGGCGCCGCCCAGCGTGTAGCCGCCGATCACCTGCGCGATCTGCATCACCTGTTCCTGGTAGACCATCACGCCGTAGGTCGGCCCCAGGATCGGCTCGAGCCGCGGGTCCAGATAGTCGACGCGCTGGCGGCCGTGCTTGCGATCGCAGTAGTCCGGGATCAGGTCCATCGGCCCCGGGCGATACAGCGCATTCAACGCGATCAGATCGTCGAGCCGGTCGGGACGCGCCTGCTTCAGCAGGTCGCGCATGCCGCGCGATTCGAACTGGAACACCGCCGAGGTCTGCCCCAGCTGGAACATCCGGTAGGTGGCCGGGTCGTCGAGGGGGATCGAGTCGAGCGTGAGCGTCGAGGCCGGGTCGAGGCGGCGCACGTACTCGAGCGCCCGGGCGAGGATCGTGAGCGTCGTCAGGCCCAGGAAGTCGAACTTGACGAGCCCGATCGCCTCGACGTCGTCCTTGTCGAACTGGGACACCGCGGCGTCCGAGCCGGAGGGCGCGTAGAGCGGGCAGAAGTCGGTGAGCCTGCCCGGCGCGATCAGCACGCCGCCTGCGTGCATGCCGACGTTGCGCGTGAGCCCCTCGAGCGACTCGGCGAGCGCCAGGAGCTCGCGCACCTCCTCCTCGTTGCTCTCGCGCTCGGCGAGGAGGGGCTCCATCGTCCGAGCCTGCTTCAGCGTGACGAGCTTGCCCGGCTGGAACGGGATCAGCTTCGCGATGCCGTCGCAGAACGAGTAGGGCAGGTCGAGCACGCGCCCGACGTCGCGCACCGCCGCCTTCGCCGCCATCGTGCCGAACGTCGCGATCTGCGAGACGTTCTGCGCCCCGTACTTGTGGCGCACGTACTCGATCACGCGGTCGCGGCCGTCCTGGCAGAAGTCGATGTCGAAGTCGGGCATCGACACGCGCTCGGGGTTGAGGAAGCGCTCGAACAGCAGCTGGTAGCGCAGCGGGTCGAGGTCGGTGATGCCGAGGCTGTAGGCGACGAGCGAGCCCGCCCCCGAGCCGCGCCCGGGACCGACCGGCACCCCGTGGTTCTTCGCCCAGTTGATGAAGTCGGCGACGATCAGGAAGTAGCCGGGGAAGCCCATCTGCACGATGGTCTTCGTCTCGAACACGAGCCGGTCGACGTAGGCGGGGCGCGCCCGGTCGCGCGCGGCGCCGTCCGGGTAGAGCTGCTCGAGCCGGCGCTCGAGGCCGGCGAGCGCCTCGCGCTCCAGGTGTTCCTCGATCGTGACGCCTGCCGGCGTCGGGAACTCCGGCAGGTGCGGCTTGCCGAGCGGGATCGTCAGGTTGCAGCGCTGCGCGATCGCGACGCTGTTGGCGAGCGCCTCGGGCAGGTCGGCGAACTTCTCCGCCATCTCCCGCTGCGACAGGAAGTACTGCTGCGGCGTGAAGCGCTTCGGCCGGCGCGGATCGGCGAGCACGTGCCCCTCCGCGATGCACACGCGCGCCTCGTGCGCGCGGAAGTCGTCCGGGCGCAGGAACTGGACCGGGTGCGTCGCGACGACCGGCAGCCCGACCTCCGCGGCGAGCGCGACGGTCGCGTCGACCAGCGCCTCTTCGTCCGCGTGGCCGGCACGCTGCACCTCGAGGTAGCAGCGGCCCGGGAATCGCCGCTTCCACGCCTCCGCTGCCGCCCTCGCGACCACCGAATTGCCCTGCAGCAGCGCCTGCCCGACGTCGCTCTCTCTCGCGCCGGCGAGCACGATCAGTCCCTCGGTGCCTTCGTCGAGCCACGCGGGATCGATCTCGGCACGGCCGCGGTGCTGGTGGCCGAGGTAGCCGCGCGTGAGCCAGTCGCAGAGTTTGAGGTACCCGCCCCGGTCGGCCGCGAGCAGGAGCGCACGGAACGGCGCGTCGCGCTCGGAAGCGTGCGTGATCCAGACGTCGCAGCCGGCAATCGGCTTCAGCCCCGCGTCGCGCGCGGCCGAGTAGAACTTCACCAGGCCGAACAGGTTGGCGAGGTCGGTGAGCGCGAGCGCCGGCATCCGGTCGCCCGCCGCCGCACGCACGGCATCGTCGATGCGGACGGTCCCGTCGACGACGGAGAATTCGCCGTGCAGCCTCAGGTGGACGAACGTGGGGGCGGACATGGAAGCGGGGAGCGACGATGCTAGAATTCTATCGCGCCGACGGATCGCGCATCGCGTTTTCGTCGCTGCGCGCAACCTCCATGCCGCGCCTCTCCACCCTCCTCGTCGTGCTCGCCGCCGCGGTGGCCGCCGGCTGCGCGTCGGTCGGGCCCGCCGCACCGACGACGGACGGGAGGGCTGCCGAGGCGCCGCCGGTGCCGAGGAACGTCGAGCCCCCGCCGCCGAACGTCAATCTCTCGGGATTCCCGCTGCCCTACCGGCAGGGCTACGCGGACGGCTGCGCCAGCGCGTCGGGGCCGCAGCGCCGCGACGGGACTCGCTACTCGGCGGACCCGAACTACCGCACCGGATGGACGGACGGGCTCGCGCTGTGCAAGCGCAGGTGAGCCCGGGCGGGACGACGCGGGATCTCGCGGGTTGAAGCCGGCGACCTCGCGGCTCGTGCCGCTGCGCGGCCTCGCGCACCGGGTGCTCACGTGGGGCGACCCGGGCGCGCCGAAGCTGTTCTGCGTCCACGGCTGGATGGACGTCGCCGCGTCGTTCCAGTTCCTCGTCGACGCGTTCGTGCGCGACCGCTACGTGATCGCGCACGATCTCCGCGGATTCGGCGGCTCGGACTGGCAGGCGCAGGGCTACTGGTTCGCCGACTACCTCGCCGACCTCGAGGCGCTGATCGACGCCTTCGCGCCGGGCGAGCGCGTCGACGTCTGCGGGCACAGTCTCGGCGGCAACGTCACGATGCTCTATGCCGGGATTCGTCCGGACCGCGTGCGGCGCGCGATCTCGCTGGACGGATTCGGCATCCCGGCGGAGTCGGACGACGATGCGCCGCGCAAGTTCGCGAAGTGGCTCGACGCGCTCTCCGATCCGCCCGCGTTCGCGTCCTATGCGAGCCTGGCGGACGTCGCCGACCGCCTGCAGCGGAACAATCCGCGCCTCGCACGGGACCGCGCGGAGTTCCTCGCCGCACACTGGGCGCGCGCGCTTCCCGACGGGCGCGTCGAGCTGCGCTCGGATCCGCGCCACAAGCTGCCGTTCCCTTCGGTCTACCGGGTCGGCGAATCGACGGCGATCTGGAAGCGGATCACGGCGCAGGTCCTCTGGGTGGCGGGTGCGGAGTCGACGATTCCACGATGGCTCGACACGCACCCGGAAGGCGAGATGGGCGTCGACGGCCTCGAGGGCGTGCGCCGGCGCATGGCCTCGATCCCCGGCGCCCGCCTCGTCGTGATCCCGGAGGCCGGGCACATGCTGCACCACGACCGGCCCGACGCGGTGGCGCGCGCGGTCGAGGCGTTCCTCGACGCGCCGTGAGGCGGCGCCCGATCGCACGATGAGCAACCTGCTCGGCATCGGGTCGCGCCGCGGCGCCTACATCGCGCTCGCGTTGCTCACGTCGGTGTGGGGGGCGAACTGGGTCATGATGAAGCTCGCGCTCGGGAGCGCGGATCCGGTCGTCTTCAACGTCGAGCGCACCTGGGTCGCGATCGCGGTGCTCGTCGTCGCGATGGCGGCGATGCGCGCGCCGCTCGCGCCGCAGGCGACGTGGACCGCGATCCTCGTCACCGGCTTCTTCCAGACGACGGTCAACTTCGGCGCGACGACGATGGCGGTCGCGGGCGGAGGCGCGGGACGCACGTCCGTGCTCGTGTTCACGATGCCCTTCTGGACGCTCGTGATCGCGCGGATCGTGCTCGGCGAGCGCGTGCGCGGCACGCAGTGGCTCGCCGTGGCCTGCGCGTTCGCGGGGCTCGTGCTGGTCGTCGCGCCGTGGGACTGGCGCGGCGACCTCGCGCCGAAGCTGTGGGCAACGCTCTCGGGACTGGGGTGGGCGGCCGGGAGCGTCGCGATGAAGCACTTCCAGCGCACGCACCCGACCGATCCGCTGAACTTCACGGCCTGGCAGATGATCGTGGGCGTTCTGCCGCTCACGCTGCTGCCGTTCGCGTTCGACTTCGCGCCCACGCGATGGAGCGCGGCGCAGGTCGCGCTCCTGATCTACGTCGGAGCGATATCGACGGCGCTGGGCTTCCTGCTCTGGATCGCGGTGCTGAAGCAGCTGCCCGCGGGCACGGCATCGCTCAACATGTTCGCCGTCCCGCCGATCGCGCTCGTGTCGTCGATGGCGGTCTTCGGCGAGCGCCTGACCGCCAACGAGTGGGCGGGCATCGCGCTGATCGGCGCGGGCCTCGCGATCCTCGCGGGCATCGCGTGGCGCGCGTCGCGCCGCGGCGCAGGCACGGACGTTCCGCTTCCGCCGCCCGAAGGCGGGTGAGGCGGCCGCATCAGGCCGCCGCGCGCGCGGCGTGCCGGTCGCGCCGGTCCGAGAGCCACGCCCACGCGAGCCATGCCGCGGGCACGAGCACCATCACGTAGGTGAGCATCTCGCCCCAGAATCCCTCGGGACCGTACGGCTCGGTCGCGAGGTGCAGCGCCTCGTTGTCGACGCCGGGGATCACGCCCGCCTCGCTGAATTCGTGGACCGCGTAGATCAGGAGCTGGATCGAGAACAGCACGAGGAAGAGGGACGTGACCTGGAAGAAGCGCCTGAGATCGACGCGCTGGCCGTAGCGCGCCCACGCCCAGGCGAGCACACCCGCGAGCGCGACGCCCGAGAGGACGCCGGCCAGCAGGTCGCCGTGCCCGGTCTCGCGGGCCAGCGTCGTGATCACCAGCGCGGTCTCCATGCCTTCGCGCACGATCATCAGCAGCACGAACGCGAACACGCCGGCAAACGCGCCGATGCCGGCCCGCGCCGCGGCCGAGTCGACCTTCGCCGCGATATCGGAGCGCATCGTCCGCGCGGTGCGCTGCATGTAGACGACCATCGAGAGGACCATCGCGGCGGCGATCGCGGCGAGCAGGCCCTCCCACAGCGGCTTGTTGTCCGCCTGCGAGAACAGCCAGCCGGCGACGAACGAGAGCGCGACGCCGGCAATCGTACCCGCGTACACCGCGGGCGTGAGTGCGACCCGTCCGGACTTGCGCAGGTACGCGAGCGTGAGGGCGACGATCAGGAAGGCTTCGACGCCTTCGCGGAACGAGACGAGTGCGGTGGCGAGCATGGGGCGCCTGGACGGGAAAGGGGGGAGATGTCTTCGCGGTCGAAAGGTGCGCGAGGGGCGGTAACAAATAAGAATGATTCGCATTATGAAGGTACTGTCCCCCCGGCGCAAGCCCCTTCGACCATAGGCTTGATGCGCGTCAAGCCGCCGCGGACCGTCCCGAACCGCGGTCGATCCGTGCCCCGTCGGCTGCGCGAGGCGGCGGCACGTCGCACCGGCCGGGGCGCACGGCACCGCACGGTAGAATCCCGGTCCCTCACGTTCGGATCGGGCCGGTGATGTCGGAACCCGCGGATCTGTCTAGACTCAGGATCGACCGCAACCCGGCGCCGATCCGGCGCCGCCGCCCGACGCGCCGGATCGTGCTGGGCGCGATCGCGGCCGCGGCGACCGCCGCCGGGGTGTGGATCGCGGCTTCGCCGCGCGTCGTCGACGTCCAGACCGTCGCGGTCGTCACGTCGTTCCCGTCTCAGCAGTACGCCGTCCTCAACGCCACCGGCTACGTCGTCGCGCAGCGGAAGGCGGCGATCGCCTCGAAGGCGACCGGTCGGCTCGACTGGCTGGGCGTCGCCGAAGGGTCGCACGTCAAGGCGGGCGAGGTGATCGCGCGCCTCGACAACCGGGACGTCGTCGCGCAGTCGCAGGCCGCCGACGCGAACGCCGGCGCCGCGCGCGCGGCGCTCGAGCAGGCGCAGGCCGAGGAGCGGGACGCGCTCGCGCAGCACCGGCGCAACCTCGACCTGGTCGCGAAGGGCTTCGTCTCCCAGTCCGCGCTCGACAGCTCGACGGCGCGCGCGGACCGCGCGGTCGCCGGCGTGGCGAGTGCGCGCGCCGCGCTCGCCGCTGCCGAGGCGAACGCGCGCAACGCCGCGGTCGCGGTCGACTACACGATGATCCGCGCGCCGTTCGACGGCGTGATCCTGTCGAAGAGCGCGAACGTCGGCGACATGGTCACGCCGTTCTCGAGCGCGGCCGACTCGAAGGGCGCCGTCGTCACGATGGCCGACATGGACACGCTCGAGGTCGAGGCGGACGTCTCGGAGTCGAGCCTGTCGAAGGTGAAGGTCGGGCAGCCTGCCGAGATCCTGCTCGACGCGCTGCCGGACTCCCGCTTCCTCGGCCACATCAGCCGCATGGTGCCGACGGTGGACCGGGCGAAGGCGACGGTAATGACCAAGGTCCGCTTCGACCGGGTCGATCCGCGCGTGCTGCCCGAGATGAGCGCGAAGGTGTCGTTCCTGTCGCAGGAGATGACGCCGGGCGAGCAGAAGCCGCTGACCGCCGTCTCCGCGGACGCCGTCGTCCAGCGCGACGGCGCGAGCGTCGTGTTCGTCGTGCGCGACGGCGTCGCGACGGCCGTTCCCGTGAAGACGGGCGCGAAGCTCGGCGACCTGCTCGCGGTCGACGGCGAGATCAGTTCCGGCGAGAAGGCCGTGCTCAGGCCCGCGGCCGGGCTCGCCACCGGAACGCGGGTCAGGGCCGCGGGCAGGTGACGACGGTGCCGGACGCCGTGTCAGACACCGGTGCCGTCCCGCTGGTGTCGATTCGGGGGCTGTCGAAGCACTACGTCCGCGGCGGGCAGGCGATCCCGGTCCTCGTCGACCTCGACCTCGACGTGCGCGCAGGCGACTTCGTCGCGCTGATGGGCCCGTCGGGCTCGGGCAAGTCGACGCTGCTCAATCTCATCGCGGGCATCGACAAGCCTTCGTCGGGTCGGATCCTGGTCGCGGGCGTCGACATCGCGAAGCTGTCCGAGGGCGAGCTGGCGGACTGGCGCGCGGCGCACGTCGGCTTCATCTTCCAGTTCTACAACCTGATGCCGGTGCTGAGCGCGTTCGGCAATGTCGAGCTGCCGCTCCTGCTCACGTCGCTGTCGCGGCGCGAGCGCCGCGAGCGCGTCGACATGGCGCTCGCGCTCGTCGGACTCTCCGATCGCGTCGACCACTTCCCGAACGAGCTGTCGGGCGGCCAGCAGCAGCGCGTCGCGATCGCGCGGGCGCTGATCACCGACCCGACGCTGATCGTCGCCGACGAGCCGACCGGCGACCTCGACCGCGTGACGGCAGGCGAGATCCTCGGCCTGCTCGAGCGACTCAACGACGAGCTCGGCAAGACGATCGTCATGGTGACGCACGACCCGAGGGCCGCCGAGCGCGCGCACCGGGTCGTCCACCTCGAGAAGGGAGTGCTCGCGGACTGACCGCGGGCCCGCCGCCGTGTTCGTCCCGCTCCTCGTGCTGCGCAACCTGCTCCGGCACAAGCTGCGCACGCTCCTGACCGCGCTGGGCATCGTCGTCGCGATCGCGTCGTTCGGGCTCCTGCGCACCGTCGTCGACGCCTGGTACGCCGGCGCGAACGCGAGCTCGTCGGCGCGGCTCGTGACGCGGAGCTCGGTGTCGCTCGTGTTCCCGCTGCCCCTCACCTACGCGCAGAAGATCCGGCAGGTGCCGGGCGTCGCGTCGGTGTCGTGGATGAACTGGTTCGGGGGCATCTACATCAGCGAGCGCAACTTCTTCCCGCAGTTCGCCGTCGACGCTCGCACCTATCTCGCGATGTACCCGGAGTTCGTGCTCTCCGACGCGGAGCGCAAGGCGTTCCTCTTCGACCGGCAGGGCGCGGTCGTCGGGCGCAAGCTCGCAGACCAGTACGGCTGGAAGGTCGGCGACACGATTCCGCTCAAGGGCACGATCTATCCGGGCACCTGGACGTTCAACCTGCGAGGCATCTACGAGGGCGCGGACAAGACCGTCGACCAGACGACGATGTTCTTCCACTGGGATCTGCTGAACGAGAGCGTGAAGAAGCTCTATCCGCGCCGAGGGGACCAGACCGGCCTGTTCGTCGTCGGACTGAAGGACCCCGCGCAGGCGGCGCAGGTCTCCGAGACCATCGACGCGACGTTCGCCAACTCGCTCGCCGAGACGCTGACCGAGACCGAGAAGGCGTTCCAGCTCTCTTTCGTCGCGATGACTGAGGCGATCCTCGTGGCGATCCAGGCGGTGTCTTTCGTCGTGATCGTCATCATCATGGCGGTGATGGCGAACACGATGGCGATGACCGCGCGCGAGCGCTACGCCGAGTACGCGACGATGAAGGCGCTCGGGTTCGGTGGTCCGTTCGTCGCGGGCCTGGTCGTCGCCGAGTCGCTCGGCCTCGCGCTCCTCGCAGGCGCGGCCGGGATCGCGCTCACGTTCCCGCTGGCCGCCGCGTTCGCCGATGCGATGGGGACGCTCTTCCCCGTGTTCATCGTCTCGGACGAGACGGTCGCTCTGCAGCTCGCCGCGGCGCTGGTCGTCGGACTCGTGGCGGCGGCGATCCCTGCGTGGCGCGCCGCCCGCATCCGCATCGTCGACGGCCTGCGCGCCGTGGCGTGAACGAACGGCGGCCGTGCGCATCCCGTTCTCCTACGTCCTCCGCAACCTGGCGGCGCGCCGGCTCACGACCGCGCTTACCGCCGGCGGCATGGCGCTCGTGGTCTACGTGTTCGCCACGGTGCTGATGCTCGCCGCCGGGCTCGAGCGCACGCTCGTGGCGACCGGCAGCGACGACAACGTCGTCGTGATCCGCCGCGGCTCGCAGACCGAGATCCAGAGCGGCATCGACCGCCGGCAGGCTGCGATCGTCGAGTCGTTGCCCGGCATCGCGACCGGCGCCGACGGCCGGCCCGCCGTGTCCAAGGAGCCGGTCGTTCTGATCACGCTGCCCAAGCGCGACTCGGGGAAGTCTTCCAACGTGGTGATCCGGGGCGTCACGCCCGAGGGCTACGCGCTGCGCCCGCAGGCGCGCATCGTCGAGGGCCGCCTGCCGCGCCCCGGGACGGCCGAGGTCGTCGCGGGCCGCTCGGTCGCGGAAGGGTTCCGCGGTGCGGGGCTCGACGAGACCGTGCGATTCGCCACGCGCGACTGGACGGTCGTCGGCATCTTCGACGCCGGACGCACCGGCTTCGATTCCGAGATCTGGGGCGATGCCGAGCAGATGCTGCAGGCGTTCCGCCGCCTGGGCTTCTCGTCGGTGATCTTCCGGCTTGCGGACGGCTCCCGCTTCGACGAGGTGCGCCGGGCGATCGAGGCGGATCCGCGCCTGACGCTCGAGGCCAAGCGGGAGACGCGCTTCTACGCCGACCAGTCCGAGGCGCTGTCGAAGTTCATCACCTACCTCGGCACGTCGATCTCGGTCATCTTCTCGATCGGCGCGATCATCGGCGCGATGATCACGATGTACGCGAGCGTGGCCTCGCGCACCGGCGAGATCGGCACGCTGCGCGCGCTCGGCTTCCCGCGACGCGCGGTCCTCGCGGCGTTCCTCGTCGAGTCGCTGCTGCTGGGGCTCCTGGGCGGCGTCGTCGGGCTCGCGGGTGCGTCGGCGATGCAGGCGATCTCGATCTCGACGATGAACTTCCAGACCTTCGCCGAGCTCGCGTTCTCGTTCGCGCTCACGCCCGGCATCGTCGCCTCGTCGCTCGCCTTCTCGCTCGCGATGGGCTTCGTCGGCGGGTTCCTGCCCGCGACGCGCGCGGCGCGCATGAAGATCGTGGACGCGCTGAGGGCGGCGTGACGCGCCGGGGAACCCTCGTCGACCTGCCGGCGCTGCGGCGCTACGCGGTCGCGCGGACGCTTGCATCGTCGGCCTCGCCCCCCGACGCCGTCGCGCGGCTGGGATTCGTCCAGTACGATCCGATCCGCGCGCCGGCGTGCGCGCAGGACCTGATCCTGCGCCATCGCGTCGCCGGCTACCGGGCCGGGGATCTCGACCGCGCCTACGCGGCGCATCCGCTCGACGAAGCGTACCTGCACGTCTACGGCGTGATGCCTGCCGGGCACGCACGGCGTCTGCATCCGCGCGGGCACGACGTCGCCTGGCGCGTCGAGCGCGAGCATCCGGGGCTCGCGAAGCGGGTGCTGCGGCAGCTGCGCGCCCGAGGCGCCGTGCATCCACGCGACCTGGCGCAGGAGCTCGGCGCCGGCACGATGAGGAGCGGCTGGGGCGGGTCGTCGTCGGCGTCGACGCGCGCGCTCGACATGCTCCAGTACCGCGGGCTCGCGCGCGTCGTGCGGCGCGAGTCCGGCATACGCGTCTACGCGCCGATGCCCGAGCGGGCGCGTGCGGAGCCGCCGCGTCGCCGCGCGGAAGTGCTGCTGGGCATGCTGCTGCGACTCTACGCGCCGCTCCCGGAGGGCACGCTGCGCCAGCTCGCCCGGATGGTCGGCGGCCGGGGTCTCGACGACGGGGCCAGGGAGCGCGCGCTCGCGCGCTTCGTGGCCGACGACGCGGTGGCGTCGGCGACCGTCGATCGCGTCCGCTACCTGTGGCCTGCGGACGAGGACCCGCGCGAAGCGGAGGTCGACGATCGCGTGCGCGCGCTCGCGCCGTTCGATCCGGTCGTCTGGGACCGCCGCCGCTTCGAGCATCTCTGGGGCTGGCCGTACCGGTTCGAGGCCTACACGCCGGCGGCGAAGCGCGTCTACGGCTACTACGCGCTGCCCATCCTGTGGCGCGACCGCGCGGTGGGCTGGATCAACGCCGCGCCCGACGCAGGGAAGCTCGCGTTCGACGCGGGCTACGCGGGATCGAAGCCGCGCGACTCCGCGTTCCGCCGCGCGCTCGACGACGAGCTCGCCGCGCTCCGCATCTTCGCGCGAACGGGCGCAAGGAGCGCCGTCATCCCCGAGGCGGATCGATGAGCGTCGCGTGGCTGTTCGCGATCTGCACGGCAATCTGGGGCTCGACGTGGATCTCGATCACCTGGCAGCTGGGCCAGGTGTCGCCGACCGTGTCGGTCGTCTACCGGTTCGCGCTCGCGGGCGCGCTGCTCGGCGCGTGGTGCGCGGCGACGGGCCGGCGGATGCGGTTCCCGGCGGCCGAGCATGCGCGGCTCGCCGCGTGGGGCGCGATGATGTTCGGGATCAACTACGTCGCCGTCTATTACGCGGAAGCCCACGTGTCGTCGGGACTGGTCGCGGTGGTGTTCTCGACCATCGTGTTCATGAGCCCGATCGGCATGCGACTCGCGTTCGGGACCCCGGTCACTGCGCGGATGCTCGCGGCGGCGACGCTCGGCGTCGGCGGCGTGGCGCTGCTGTTCCTTCCGGAGCTCGACGCCGCGCGCCGGGGCGGGTCGGCTGCGCTCGGCATCCTGTACGCGCTGGTGGCGACCGCGATCGCCACCGGCGGCAATCTGGTCGCGGTGCGCAATCACGCCGCCGGACTGCCGGTGCTGCCGACGACTGCGTGGGGGATGCTCTACGGCGCAGCGGTCGCCGCGGTCGTCGCGCTCGGGCAGGGCGCCGCGTGGACATTCGATCCGCGCCTGCCGTACGTGCTGTCGCTCGCGTACCTCGCGGTGTTCGGCAGCGTCGTCGCGTTCGGCGCGTACCTCACGCTGCTCGCGAAGGTCGGCGCGGGTCCCGCTTCGTACGTCGGCGTGTCGACGCCGGTGATCGCGATGCTGCTCTCGACGATGTTCGAGGGCTACCGCTGGACGTGGCCCGCGGTGCTCGGCGTCGCGCT
>CALDKM010000432.1:0-3601 GCA_937898875.1 uncultured Pseudomonadota bacterium
GCGCGTCTCGTACGTGCCGCAGGCGCACGCGGGCTACTTCCCGTTCACCGTGCGCGACGTCGTGCTGATGGGACGAACCGCGCACCTGTCGCCGTTCGCCGCGCCGTCGAGGCACGACGCCGAGATTGCCGACGCGTGCCTCGCCAGGCTCGGCCTCGCGGCGCTGGCCGACCACGTCTACACGCGGATCTCGGGCGGCGAACGGCAGCTCGCGCTGATCGCGCGGGCACTCGCGCAGCAGGCGCCGCTCGTCGTCATGGACGAGCCGACGGCGAGCCTCGACTTCGGCAACCAGGTGCGCGTGCTCGACGAGGTCCGCGCGCTCGCGGCGTCGGGCATCGGCGTGATGATGGCGACGCACGATCCGGACCAGGCGTTCCTGTGCGCGGACCGCGTCGCGTTGCTCACCGCCGGCCGGCTCGTCGTCGATGCCCCGCCGCACGAGGCGATCACGCCTTCGACGATCAGGGAGGTCTACGGCGTCGACGCGGCGGTCGTCGACGTCGCGCTGCCGGACGGCGGATCGCGGCGCGTATGCGTGCCGGCGCGGCGCCGGTGATCCGGCGGCTCCCGCGCCACCGCGCAAGCCACGTCCCGCGCTCCCGGCAATGCGCGGCGTGTTCGCGGTGCCGGAGGTGATGCCCGTCGACGTCGCGCCGCCCCGAAACTGCTAACGTTGCGCCATGCCGACCGGACCGCAGCCGACCGCTCTCGAATCGAGGGCTTCTCCGTTCGCACCGCACGCGCGGGGCGTCGACGACGTCGCGCAGGCGCTCGGGACCGACCCCGCGACCGGCCTCGCCGCAGCCGAAGCGGATCGGCGCCTCGCGATCGTCGGCGCGAACGCGCTCGACCCGCACCGGCCGATTCCGCGCTGGCGGCGGTTCCTCGCGCAGTTCGAGAGTCCGCTGGTCCTGCTGCTGGTCGCCGCGGGCGCGATCTCGTTCGCGGTGCACGCGATCGAGGGCGAAGGCAGCGTGCCTTACGAGGCGCTGACCATCCTCGCGATCGTCGTCGCCAACGCGATCCTGGGCTTCGTTCAGGAATCGCGCGCAGAGGCGGCCGTCGCCGGCCTGAAGGAGCTCACCGCGGAGACCGCGCTCGTCGTGCGCGACGGCGAGCGTATCGTGCTCGACGCGACCGCGCTGGTGCCGGGCGACGTCCTCGTGATCGAGGAAGGCGATTCCGTCTCCGCCGACGCGCGCGTGATCGAATCGGTGTCGCTGAAGGCGGCCGAGGCGGCCCTCACCGGCGAGAGCGCGCCCGTCGACAAGTATCCGGCGCCGCTGCCCGAGGACACCGGGCTCGCCGACCGCGCGAACATGCTCTACGCCGGCACGAGCGTGACCTACGGCCACGGGCTCGCGATCGTCACGGCGACCGGGATGCGCTCGGAGATCGGACGCATCGCGGCGATGATCGCGACCGCGCCGCAGGAAGCGACGCCGCTGCAGCGCGAACTCGACCGGACCGGGCGCGCGCTCGGGATCGTCGTGATCGCGATCGCCGCCGTCGTCGCGCTGACGCTCGTCGCGATGTACCGCGACTTCTCGACCGCCGCCCTCACCACGATCCTGCTCTACACCGTCGCGCTCGCGGTGTCGGCCGTGCCCGAAGGCCTCTCCGCCGTCACGACGATCGTGCTCTCGCTCGGGATGCAGCGCATGGCGAAGCGCAACGTGATCGTGCGCAAGCTCGCGGCGGTCGAGACACTGGGCGCGACGAGCGTCATCTGCACGGACAAGACCGGCACGCTCACGAAGAACGAGATGACCGTGCGGGCCGTCCTCACCGCGAGCGGGCGCGTCGGCGTCACCGGCGCGGGCTATGCGCCCGAAGGCGAGCTCCACCAGGAAGGCGTCGCGGCGCCCCGGGGCCCGCTGGCCGAGGAACTCGAGGCCACGATCGCGGCCGGCACGCTCGCGAACAATGCGACGCTCGCGCGCCGCGAGGGCCGCTGGAGCATCGTCGGCGACCCGACCGAGGGTGCGCTCAAGGTTCTGGCCGAGAAGGCGGGCCTCGAGTCGGGGATCGCGCACCGCTTTCCGCGGCTGGGCGAGATCCCGTTCTCGTCGGAACGCAAGCTGATGAGCACCGCGCACGAGGACCGCGACGCGCCGGGTCGCGCCGTGCTCTTCTGCAAGGGCGCGCCGGACCTGCTGCTCGCACGCTGCTCGCACGAGCGGGTCGGCGTCGCCGACGTCGAGCTGTCCCCGGCGCGCCGCGCGGGAATCCAGGCCGGCATCGACGCGCTCGCGGGCGAGGCGTTGCGCACGCTCGGGCTCGCCGGCCGCGTGATGGACCCGGGGGACGTCGAGGCGCTGCACCCCGGCCACGAGCAGGCGTTCGTCTGGCTCGGCGTCGTCGGCATGATCGACCCGCCCCGCGAGGAGGCGCGCGAGGCGGTCGCGACAGCGCACGCGGCGGGCGTGCGCGTGCTGATGATCACCGGCGATCATCCGCGCTCCGCGATCGCGATCGCGCGCGAGCTCGGCATCGCGGACGCGAACGACACCGACGCGGTGACCGGCGCCGGCCTCGACTTGCTGGACGACGCGGCGCTCCGCGAGATCGCCGCACGCCGCCACGTGTTCGCGCGCACGTCGCCCGAGCACAAGCTCAAGCTCGTTCGTGCCCTCAAGGCGGGCGGCGCGATCGTCGCGATGACCGGCGACGGCGTCAACGACGCGCCCGCGCTCCGGGCCGCCGACATCGGGATCGCGATGGGCATCACGGGCACCGACGTGTCGAAGGACGCGGCGGACATGGTTCTCGCCGACGACAACTTCGCTTCGATCGTCGCCGCGATCGAGGAAGGGCGCTCGATCTACGCGAACATCCGCAAGTTCCTGCGCTACCTGCTTTCGACGAACCTCGGCGAGGTGCTCGTGCTGTTCCTCGGCGTCGTACTGGCGGGCGCGATGGGCATCGCGGCGGGCGACGGCGAGACGCTGCTCCTGCCGCTCACCGCGACGATGGTGCTGTGGATCAACCTCGTGACCGACTCGTTCCCGGCGCTCGCGGTCGGCGTCGACCCGCTCGACCGCTCGCTGATGCGCCGGCCGCCGCGCGTGGCGAGCGGCGGCGTGATCTCGAGGCGCATGTGGATAGGCATCGGCGTGGCCTCGGTCGTGATGGCGACCGGCACGCTCGCACTGCTCGACGCCGGGCTGCCGGGCGGACTGATCGAGGGCGACGGCGACACGCGCTACGCGCGCACGCTCGCGTTCAACGCGCTCGTGCTCTTCCAGCTCTTCGACGTGCTGTGCATCCGGTCCGACGAGGCGAGCATACGCGCGGGACTGTTCTCGAACCACTGGCTGTGGGCGTCGATCGCGTTCGCGGTCGCGCTTCAGGTCGCGGTGATCTACCTGCCCGTGCTGCAGCGGGCCTTCGGCACGACGGCGCTCGGGGCCGGCGACTGGGCCCTCACCGTTGCAGTCGCCTCGACGATCGTGATCGCGCGCGAGCTGCTCAAGGCGGTATTCCGCCGGGCGGACCGGCGCGAAGCGGCGGTCGCCTGACCGCACCGCCTCCGCAACGACGCTACTCGTTCGCGACGCCGTGAGGCACGTGCCCGGCGGGCACGTGCCGCGACGCC
>CALDKM010000433.1:0-3267 GCA_937898875.1 uncultured Pseudomonadota bacterium
GATCGCCCGGTCCGCGGAGAACCAGCCCATCCGCGCCGTGTTGAGGATCGCCTTGCGGCACCATGCGTTCCGATCGAGCCAGAGCGCGCCGGCGGCGCGTTGCGTGGACCAGTAGGCGTCGAAATCCGCGGCGACCATGAAATAGTCGTGATGGCGGAGGTTGTCGACCAGCCCGTGGTAGCGGCCCCGGTCCTCGGGCGAGAACACGCCGGTCTCCACCGCATTGAGCACCTCGGCGAGCGCCGACGATGCGGCGATCGTCGCCGTGGCGTCGATCCCGGCGGCGCGACGTTGCGCGACCTCGTCGGCGGTCAGGCCGAAGATCAGCACGTTTTCGGCGCCCACGCGCTCCGCGATCTCGATGTTGGCGCCGTCGAGCGTTCCGATCGTGAGCGCGCCGTTCAGCGCGAGCTTCATGTTCCCGGTGCCGGACGCCTCCATCCCCGCCGTCGAGATCTGCTCGGACAGGTCCGCCGCCGGGATGATGGCTTCGGCAAGGGTCACGTTGTAGTTCGGCAGGAACACGACCTTGAGGCGTCCGCGCACGACCGGGTCGCGGTTGACGATGCGCGCGACGTCGTTGGCGAGCTTGATGACGAGCTTCGCCTGCTGATAGCCCGCCGCGGCCTTGCCGGCGAAGATCTTGACTCTCGGGACCCACGGGCGCGTCGGCTGCGCGCGCACCGCGTTGTAGTACGCGATCGTCTCGAGGATGTTCAGCAGCTGCCGCTTGTACTCGTGGATGCGCTTGATGTGCACGTCGAACATGGCGTCCGGGTCGACGCCGATGCCCAGGCGTTCGGCAACGAGCCGCGCCAGCGCCACCTTGTTGGTGCGCCGCACCGCCCAGTAGCGCTCGCGGAACGCAGGGTCGTCGGCGAAGGGCTCGAGCGCCACCAGCCGGCCCGCATCGTCCATGACCTGCGGCCCGACGGCGTCGACGAGGAGCTCGGTCAGTCCCGGGTTCGCCTGGAACAGCCATCGGCGGAACGTGATGCCGTTGGTCTTGTTGACGATGCGGTCGGGAAAGATCGTGCCGAGGTCGTGGAACACGGTCCGCCGCATGAGGTCGGTGTGCAGCGCCGACACGCCGTTGACGCGGCGCGAGCCCAGGAACGCGAGGTGCCCCATCCGGACGCGGCGGCTGTGATTCTCCTCGATCAGCGAGATCGAGGACAGGAACCTGTCGTCGCGGCCGTCCGCGCGCTGCGCATCGAGGTGCAGGCCGTTGACGAGGTAGACGATCTGCATGTGGCGCGGCAACAGCCGCTCCAGGAGCGACACCGGCCACGTCTCCAGCGCCTCGGGCAGCAGCGTGTGGTTCGTGTAGTTGAACACCGACGTCGTGATGTTCCAGGCGAGCTCCCACGGCATCCCGTGCACGTCGATCAGCAATCGCATCAGCTCGGGCACCGCGATGGCGGGGTGCGTGTCGTTCAGCTGGATGGACACGTGGTCGGCGAGCGAGGCGAGCTCGCCGTGCTGCGCCTTGTGCCGGCGCAGCAGGTCCTGCAGCGACGCCGACGCGAAGAAGTATTCCTGCCGCAGCCTCAGCTCGTGCCCCGCCTCCGTCTCGTCGCTCGGGTAGAGCACGCGGGAGATCGCTTCCAGGCGCACGCGGTCGGCCAGCGCCCCGACGTGGTCGCCGCGGTTGAAGTCCTCGAGCCGCAGCGGATCCGTCGCCCGGGCCGACCACAGCCGCAGCGTGTTGACGTGCCGGCCGCGCCATCCGGTGATGGGCGTGTCGAACGCCACCGCGTTGACGCTCTCGGCCGGTTCCCACACCGCGTGCGTCGACCCGTCCGCGCCGGCGACGGTGTCGATCGCGCCGCCGAACCCGATCGTGTAGGTGACCTCCGGCCGCTCGAACTCCCACGGATTGCCGGCGGACAGCCAGTCCTCGGGGAGCTCCATCTGCCAGCCGTCCTTCAGCGCCTGGCGGAAGATCCCGTGGTCGTACCGTATCCCGTAGCCGTGGGCGGGAATTCCCAGCGTAGCCATGCTCTCCATGTAGCAGGCGGCGAGCCGGCCGAGGCCGCCGTTGCCGAGCGCGGCGTCGGGCTCGAGCTTGCGCAGCCGGTCGAGATCCACCCCGAGATCGCGCAGCGCCTCGCGCGCCATCGAGGTGATGCCGAGGTTCCCCAGGGCGTCGAACAGGAGCCTCCCGATCATGAACTCGAGGGAGAAGTAGTAGACCCGCTTCCGGCCGTCCCGGTAGGTGCGGCGCGTGGCGTCCATCCATCGGTCGACGACGTGGTCGCGCGCCGCGAGCGCCGTCGCGACGAACCAGTCGTGGTCCTGCGCGTGGCCCGGATCCTTGCCGACCATGTAGACGAGCTTGTTCAGGACGACGTTGCGGAACGCCGCTACGTCGTCGCTCGAAGAGGCGTCGGCCGCGGGCGCGACGTCTGCGGGAGTGACGGGCTGGCCGTCGCCGGTCGCGAGAGTCATGGAGTCTTCGGTCGTGCCCTCGGTTTGGGGCGAGGTGTTGCCGGGGAGTTCCGTGCCGGCGGGGGACGGGGTTGCCATCATGGGGTTTGCATCGGGCGTGGCGACGGCTGCGGCAAGGGGGGGGTCCGCGAGGTCGTGCGCCAGGATGGATGTTACGTCCTCGGGACGCCCGGTCGTTCGGATCCGCCGGATGCCGGCGCAGGAATGTTGCCCGAACCCCGAAACGGGGGGCGAGCGCCCCGAGCCGGCCGCCCTGGTCCGGTCCCGGGTGCCCGGACCGCTCGTGTCCGTCTCCGGTGGCGGGCGGGCGCCCTGACGCCTGCGCCGCGGGGCCCCTGCTGCCGCGGGTCCGGCGTCAGCCGGACGCCTTGCCCGCCTTCTTCGGCTTCCCGGCGAGCTCGTCGACGGCGCGCCGCGCCTCGTCGATCGCCGCGTGCGCATACGGATCCCACGCGGCGTCGGCGTTCGCAAAGGCGACGCGCCCCACGCGCTTGCGGGCAGCCGCCGGAATCCTCTCGTCGTCGCCCTCCTTGTCGTGGAGCGTCGACCCCGAGTACGAGTAGCCGTGTCCCCAGCGGTTCACGGTGATCGCGGCGATGTCGCGTCCCGCGTCGAAGCCGCCCGGCCCGAGCATGCGCGTCAGCTCGTCTCGCGCGCTGCGCTCGAACGTGTCGAACGGTGTGTCGTAGAGCTTCGAGCGAGCGGCACGCCACCGCGAGCGCAGGTCGAGCCCGGCGACGTTCACCGTCGGCACGTGCACCAGGTGCAGCACCATCGGCTCGTCGGGGGAGCGCGGGAACCGGTAGTCGCCGAGGC
>CALDKM010000434.1:0-11007 GCA_937898875.1 uncultured Pseudomonadota bacterium
GCGGCGGGCATGCGCGGCGCGCCGATCGTGGCCGCGGCGCGCTACGACATCCCGTCGGGCGCCGCCGCAGCGCGCCGGCTGCTCGACCGCCACTCCGGCCTCACCGCGATCGTCGCGGCGAACGACCTGCTGGCGCTGGGCGTCTACGACGAGCTCGGGCGCCGCGGGCTCGCGTGCCCGCGCGACGTGTCGGTCACCGGGTTCAACGACATGGCGTTCTGCGACCGCTTCGACCCGCCGCTCACGACCGTCGCGATCGCGCACGAGCGCATCGGCGAGGAGGCGGCGCGGCTCGTGCTGGCGTCGATCGGCGGACAGGCGCCGGTCGGCGAACTGATCCGGCTCGAGGCGCGGCTCGTCGTGCGCGGATCGACCGCGAGGCCCCGGCGGGCGCGGGGTTGAGACCCTCGCGCCGGCCGGAGCGCGGCGCAGGGCGAATCAGTCGCCGTCGGTGATCGCGCCGCGGTTCGCCGGCGACACGAGCTTCGTGTATTTGGCGAGCAGCCCCTTCGTGTAGCGCGGCGGCGGCGCCTTCCAGTTCGCGCGGCGCCGGGCGAGCTCGGCGTCGTCGACGTTGAGCTGGATCAGCAGCCTGTGCGCGTCGATCGTGACCGGGTCACCTTCCTCGACGAGCGCGATGGTGCCCCCTGCCTGCGCCTCGGGTGCGACGTGGCCGACGACCATCCCCCACGTGCCTCCGGAGAAGCGTCCGTCGGTGACGAGCCCGACCGACTCGCCCAATCCCTGGCCGATCAGCGCCGACGTCGGCGCGAGCATCTCCTGCATGCCGGGCCCGCCCCTGGGCCCCTCGTAGCGGATCACGACGACGTCGCCGGCGCGGATCTTCTTCGCCATGATCGCCTCCATGCACTGCGGCTCGGAGTCGAACACGCGAGCGGGACCGGTGATCGACGGATTCTTGAGGCCCGTGATCTTGGCGACGCAACCGTCGGGCGCCAGGTTGCCCTTGAGGATCGCGAGGTGGCCCTGCGCGTACATCGGGTTGTCCCACGGCCGGATGACCTCCTGGTCGCGGCGCGGCTCGGACGGGACGCGCTCGAGCTCCTCGCCGATCGTGCGCCCGGTGATCGTCAGACAGTCGCCGAAGAGGAGGCCGTGCGCGAGCAGCATCTTCAGCACCTGCGGCACGCCGCCCGCGTCGCGGAAGTCGGTCGCCACGAAGCGTCCCGAGGGCTTGAGGTCGCAGAGGACCGGCACGCGCCTGCGCACGCGCTCGAAGTCGTCGATCGTCCACTCGACGTCCGCCGCCGACGCGATCGCGAGGTAGTGCAGCACCGCGTTGGTCGAGCCGCCGGTCGCCATCACGAGCGCGATCGCGTTCTCGATCGAGCGACGCGTGATGATGTCGCGCGGCTTGATGTCGCGGCGGATCGCCTCGACGAGCACCTTCGCGCTCTCCGCCGCGGAGTCCGCCTTCTCGAGGTCGGGCGAGGCCATCTGCGAGCTGCCCAGCAGGCTGATGCCGAGCGCCTCGAACGACGAGCTCATCGTGTTCGCCGTGTACATGCCGCCGCAGGCGCCGACCGACGGGCAGGCGTTGCGCTCGATGCCGTCGTAGTCCTCCTGGCTCATCTTGCCGGCCGCGAACGCGCCGACCGCCTCGAACGGCGAGACGATCGTGAGCGTCTGGCCCTTCCAGTGGCCCGGCTTGATCGTGCCGGCGTAGACGTAGATGCCGGGGACGTTCATGCGCGCCATCGCGATCGCGCCGGCCGGCATGTTCTTGTCGCAGCCGCCGACGACGAGCACGCCGTCCATGCACTGCCCGTTCACGCTCGTCTCGATCGCGTCGGCGATCACCTCGCGCGAGACGAGCGAGTACTTCATCCCTTCGGTGCCCATCCCGATGCCGTCCGTGACGGTCGGCACGCCGAACACCTGCGGCATCGCGCCGGCCGCCTTGAGCGACTCCATCGCGCGGTCGACCAGCGGCTGGATGCCGGCGTTGCAGGGATTCATCGTCGAGTGGCCGTTCGCCACGCCGACGATGGGCTTGTCGAAGTCGCCGTCGCCGAAGCCGACGGCGCGGAGCATCGCGCGGTTGGGGGACCGGGCGATGCCGTGGGTGATGAGGCGGGAGCGTTTGTTGAGCGCCATGGCGTCGGGTCCGTGTCGGAGGTGAATGCGTTGCGCGGGCGGCGATTCTACGCCCCCCGCGCGTTCAGGGGGCGGGGTCGTGCGCCCGAGCGGGCGAGCGGGTCGGGGTGGCCGCGAGCGTCGCGCGCGCCAGTGCGGCTTCCGGCTTCAGGCAGCCGAGGATCGCGCCGCCCGCGACGAGCGCGAAGCCGACGGCGTGGAACGGCTGCAGTCGCTCGCCGAGCAGGAGTGTCGCGAACATCGCGCCGAAGACCGGGACGAGGTGCGTGAACAGGCCCGCCTGCACCGGTCCCACGCGAGCGATGCCGTGCGCGAACAGCAGCATCGCGACGAGCGTCGGCAGCAGCCCGAGGTAGGCGACGCCGGCGAGCGCGGAGGGCGAGGGCAGCGCCACGCCGCGCGCGATCGCCTCCCATGCGACGGCCGGCGCGACCATCGCCAGCCCGAGCACGCCGGCGGCGAACATGAACGCGTGGAACGGCAGCGACGGCGCGCGGTCGGCGAGCCTGACCGTGTAGTACGCCCAGACGCCCATCGCGACCAGCACCAGCAGGTCGTGCGGGTTGACCGAGAGCGAGGCCAGCGTGCTCCATCGGCCCCGCGCGACGATGGCCACGACGCCCGCGAGCGAGATCGCGAGCCCCGCGAGCTCGAGCGCGCGCGGCCGCCGGTGGTGGAGCAGCGCCGCGATCGCGACGATGAGCACCGGGATGGCGGAGTTGAACAGGGCGAGGTTGATCGCGGTCGTGCCTTCGAGGGCGACGTAGGTCAGCAGCGACTGCGGCGCGAAGCCGACGAGCGCGAACGTCGCGAGCGTCCGCGTGTCCCGGGCGAGCTCGCGCACGATCGCGGCACGGTCGCGCCAGACGAACGGCACGAGCGCCGCGACGACGACCGTCCAGCGCCACGCGGTCAGCGCGACGGGCGACATCGTGTCGAGCAGGCCCCGCGCCGTGACCGCGCTGCTCCCCCAGAGCGCGGCCGTGAGCACGAGGGCGCCGTAGGCGGAGCTGCGGGAGGCGGGGACGGCAGGGGTCACGATCGGACCGGGATCGGTCGGCTGGCGGGCGGAGCACACGAGTGTGCGCGGGTGCGGTCATACCGTCCAATACATATTCCGGACCGATTCATACCCGACGGGTATGATTATGGGGGGAGGCACGCATACCGATGGAGCTGCGACACCTGCGCTACTTCGTCGCGGTCGGCGACGCGCTCAACTTCGGGCGCGCCGCGCTCGCGCTCCACATCGCGCAGCCGCCGCTGTCGCGCGCGATCCGGGCGCTCGAGACCGAGCTCGGCACGACGCTGTTCGACCGCGGCACGCGCGGCGTCCGCCTGACCGGTGCGGGCGCCGCGCTGCTCCCCGAGGCGAGGCGGCTCCTGCGCGACGCCGAGGCGTTCCGCGACGGCGCGCGCCAGTACGCGGCCGGCGCGGCGGGCACGCTCTCGATCGGATTCGTCAGCACGGCCGCCTACAACGTGCTGCCGCGGATCGTGCCGGCGTTCCGTGCCCGGCGGCCGGGCGTCCGCCTCACGCTGCGCGAGGCGACCTCGGACGTGCAGCCCGCGGCGCTCGCGTCCGGCGAGCTCGACGTCGGCTTCCTGATCCCTGGCCCGCGCGACCCGGCGCTCGCCTACGCGCCGCTCCACCGCGAGCCGCTGATCGCGGCGCTTCCGGCGCGCCGGCGCTGGCCGCCCCGGGTGTCGTTGCGCGCGCTCGCCGGCGAAGCGTTCATCCTGTTCCCGCGCGAGGTCGCCCCGGAGCTGCACGACGCGATCGTCGCGCTGTGCCGAAAGGCGGGCTTCGCGCCCCGGATCGGCCAGGAGGCGATCCAGATGCAGACGATCGTGAGCCTGGTGGCCGGCGGCATGGGCGTGTCGCTCGTCCCCGCCTCGCTCGAGCACATGCGGCGCGACGGTGTGGTATACCGCCCGCTGGCGGAGCGCGGGCCGCGCGTCGAGATCGGGCTCGCGTGGCGCACCGCCGACGACTCGCCGCTCACGCGCGCGTTCGTCGCGGAGGCGCGCGCCGCCTCTGCCCTCGACTGAATCCCCGCGATGACGCTCGTCCACCCCCAATTCGACCCGATCGCGATCCAGCTGGGCCCGCTGGCGATCCGCTGGTACGGGCTCATGTACGTCGCCGCGTTCGTGCTGTTCGTCGTGCTCGGACGCGTGCGCGCCCGCCGCAACATGCTGACCGGATGGCGCGAGCACGACGTCGACGACATGCTGTTCTACGGCGTGTTCGGCGTGATCCTCGGCGGGCGGCTGGGATACGTGCTGTTCTACAAGCCGCTCCACTACCTCGGGCATCCGCTCGAGGCGTTCGCCGTATGGCAGGGAGGGATGAGCTTCCACGGCGGCATGCTCGGCGTGCTGGTCGCGCTCTGGTTCTACGCGCGGCGGCGCGGCCGGCGCTGGCTCGACGTCACCGACTTCGTCGCGCCGCTCGTGCCGCTGGGCCTCGCGGCGGGGCGGCTCGGCAACTTCATCAACGCCGAGCTGTGGGGCCGACCGACCGGGACGTCGTGGGGCATGGTGTTCCCGCAGGTCGACGCCCTCGCCCGGCATCCGTCGCAGCTCTACCAGTTCGCGCTCGAGGGCGTGCTGCTGTTCGCGATCCTCTGGATCTACGCGAGCCGTGCGCGTCCGATGGGCGCGGTCTCGGGAGCATTCCTGCTGGGCTACGGCGTCATGCGCTTCGTCGCCGAGTTCGCGCGCGAGCCCGACGCGTTCCTCGGCCTGCTCGCGCTCGGATTCACGATGGGGCAGTGGCTGTCGCTGCCGATGATCGCGGCGGGCGCCGCGATGATGCTGTGGGCGAACCTGCGCGCCGGGAAGGCGCACCCGACGATCCTCGACCGCATGAAGTAGCGTCGACCGCGCCGCGGGCGGCCCGCGGATCGCGGTGGAAGCCGGCTACTCGATCCGCCGCCAGTCGCCGCCTAGCGGGCCTCCGCGCAACGCGGGCGCGGGCTCGGCGCGCAGCCCGCGCCCGACGTTGATCGGCAGCATCAGCAGCCCGAGCCCGAACAGGTCGCTCACGACGCCCGGCAGGATGAAGAGGAACGCCGCGAGGACCTTGCGCCCGCTGTCGAGCAGTCCGCGCAGGAGCGACACGTCGCCGTGCATCGCGGCGACGGTGCGCGACCGGAACGCGAGCCCTTCGCTCCGAAGGAGCGCGATGCCGGCGACCAGTCCGCCCGCGACCCACGCCCAGACCGGGACGGTGCTCCAGCGCGCGAACCGCGCGGTCGCGAGGAGATCGAGGACGGGGAAAGCCAGTACAATCGCTGCGGCGACGAAACGCATGGAGCCTCCTTGGCGGCCGCGGCGATCCTGGTGCTGACGAGTCTTCCCGACGCCGACTCCGCCGGACGCATGGCCCGCGAACTCGTCGAGGCGCGACTCGCCGCCTGCGTGCAGATCGGCGCACCCGTGCAATCACTCTATCACTGGCGCGGACGGCTCGAAACGGCCACGGAGATCCCGCTGGCGATCAAGACCCGCGCGGACGCGTGGCCCGCCCTCGCCCGCGCGATCCGGGAACGCCACCCCTACGAACTTCCGGAGATCGTTGCGGTCTCCTTGACCGATGCGCTGCCCGAGTACCTCGACTGGATCGATGCGGAAACGCGCCCCGGATGACCGGCGGGCGACGCTCGCGCACCGGATCGCCGGGATCGGGATGTTGCTGGCCGCGCTCGATCTCGCCGCAGCCGCGTGGGCCGCGGGGCCGAAGTTGCTGCCGGCGGATCAGGCGTTCCGACTGTCGGCCCGCGCGCTCGACGCGAAGACGCTCGAGATCCGCTTCGACGTCGCCGACGGCTATTACCTGTATCGAGACAAGCTCAAGTTCGGCGTCGAGCCGGCGGCCGCGGGCGCCGGGACGCCGGCGCTGCCTCCGGGCAAGGTCATCGAGGACGAGTTCTTCGGGAGGGTCGCGACCTACCGGGGGCCGGTCGTCGTCCGGCTGCCGCTCGCCGCCGGTCAACCGGGAGGGAGCGTGTCCCTCGTGGTCGATTCGCAGGGCTGCGCGGATGCGGGCGTCTGCTATCCGCCTCAACAGCAGCGGCTCACCCTCCCGTTGCCGCCCGTCGGCGCGGGGCCGTCTGCCCCGGTCGATGCATCGCCCCCGAAGAAGACATACTTCAATTGAACGAAGTAAGCGTGCGCTTACTCTCAGGCGGGATCCGCTGCGATGACGCTCAACCAGTCCCGATGGCTCATGGTCACCGCCGCGGTGGTCGCCCTGGCAGCCGGTGCATGGGTCGCCCGGACGATGCTGTTCGTCCCGTCGGTGTCGGGCCAGAGTGCCGCGGCCTTGCTGGGCGTCGCGTTACCCGACACCGACGGCAAGGACCAGCCGCTCGCCCAATGGACGGGCAAGGTTCTGGTCGTCAATTTCTGGGCGACCTGGTGCGCTCCCTGCCGCGAGGAGATGCCGATGTTCGTCCGCCTGCAGCGGGAGCAGGAGGCGAACGGTCTGCAATTCGTCGGCATCGCCGTCGATCAGGCCGATAAAGTCCGGCAATTTGCCGGCGAGATCGGGCTCAACTATCCGGCGCTGATTGGCGGGTATGGTGCGATGGAGCTCTCGAAGTCGCTCGGGAACTCGCTGATGGCGCTCCCGTTCACCGTGATCGTCGATCGCGGGGGGCGGGTCGCGCATACCCAGCTCGGGCCGCTCAAGGAAGAGCAGCTCACCTCGATCGTCAAGCAACTTCTTTGATCGTCATCCATAGTCGGCGTATGCGACGCTAACGTCAGGCCATTCGTTCGGCGGGGAATTTCCCGGGCCGGCATTCGCCGAGGGGATGGTCGGGAACGCAGGGTGGCCCGGACCGCGACGCGAATGCGCGGTGCCCGACGCACAATCGGAATCGATCCTGCCGTCAAGACTGGACAACTCCCCCGCAACTGCGGCAAACTCGTGCGCTTTCCGTCATGGGAAGGCAGGCGCGGCATGGCCGCCGGCCCACGCAGTTGCATCGACGCGGCCGTGCCATCGACGGCACGCTTCGTGGTCCCGGTGACGCCGGGATCACCCCACGCCCCGGCCGGAGCCGGCGGGGCCGGAATCGTCGGGTGAGATCGCCATGGACCTCCGCAAGCTCAAGACGCTGATCGATCTGGTCGAGACCTCCGGCATCGCCGAACTGGAGATCCAGGAAGGCGAGGAGCGCGTCCGGATCACGCGCGCGCTGGCGCACTCGCCCACGCACTATGTTCCCGCGGCCGCGCAGGCGGCCCCGGTTGTCGTCCCACCCACGCATGCGGCGGCGGCGGCCGCAGGCTCGGTGCCGAACGCGGACGCTCCCGCGTCGCACGCGCCCGAAGGCCACCTGGTCAAGAGCCCGATGGTCGGGACGTTCTACCGGGCGGGCTCGCCCGGCTCCAAGGCTTTCGTCGAGATCGGCGACACGGTGAAGGAAGGCGATGCGCTCTGCATCATCGAGGCGATGAAGCTGATGAACGAGATCGAGTCCGACCGGGCCGGCGTCGTCAAGGCGATCCTGGTCGAGAACGGCCAGCCGGTCGAATTCGGGCAGCCGCTGTTCGTCATCGCCTGAGCCGCGCCGGCGATCGCCCGGGCGGGGACCGCAGGCGCCCCTTCCGATCCGGCGACCCCGCCGCGGCAACGCCCCCCGCCGTCCCCGACCTTCGAAATCCCGAGCCCCGCCCCCATCGTGGTCATCGCAAAGCAGGACAAGCTCTTCGACAAGATCCTGATCGCCAATCGCGGCGAGATCGCGCTGCGCGTGCAGCGCGCCTGCCGCGAGATGGGCATCAAGACCGTCGTCGTGCATTCCGAGGCGGACCGCGACGCCAAGTACGTGCGGCTGGCCGACGAGTCGGTGTGCATCGGGCCGCCGCCTTCGTCGCACAGCTACCTCAACATCCCGGCCATCATCTCCGCGGCGGAAGTGACCGACGCGCAGGCGATCCACCCGGGCTACGGGTTCCTCTCCGAGAATGCCGACTTCGCCGAGAAGGTCGAGCGCTCGGGCTTCGTGTTCATCGGCCCGCGCCCCGACACGATCAGGCTGATGGGCGATAAGGTCAGCGCGAAGGCCGCGATGACCAAGGCGGGCGTTCCCTGCGTGCCAGGCTCCGAGGGCGCGCTGCCCGAGGACCCGAAGGAGATCGTCAGGATCGCGCGCGCGGTCGGCTATCCGGTCATCATCAAGGCTGCGGGCGGCGGCGGGGGCCGCGGCATGCGCGTGGTGCACACCGAGGCGGCGCTCCTGTCCGCGGTGACGCTCACGCGCGGCGAGGCGCAGGCGGCGTTCGGGAACCCGACCGTCTACATGGAGAAGTTCCTGACGACCCCGCGCCACATCGAGATCCAGGTGCTCGCCGACGAGCACAAGAACGCGGTGTGGCTGGGCGAGCGCGACTGCTCGATGCAGCGGCGCCACCAGAAGATCATCGAGGAGGCGCCGGCGCCAGGCATTCCGCCGCGCCTCCTCACGCGCATCGGCGACCGGTGCGCCGAGGCGTGCAGGAAGATCGGCTACCGCGGCGCCGGCACGTTCGAGTTCCTCTACCAGGAAGACGAGTTCTATTTCATCGAGATGAACACGCGGGTGCAGGTCGAGCATCCGGTGACGGAGGCCACGACCGGCATCGACATCGTGCAGCAGCAGATCCGCATCGCCGCAGGGCAGAAGCTCGCGTTCCGCCAGCGCGAGATCGCGCGCAAGGGGCACGCGATCGAGTGCCGGATCAACGCCGAGGATCCGTACACGTTCGTGCCTTCGCCGGGGCGGATCACGAGCTACCACGCGCCCGGCGGCCCCGGCATCCGCGTCGACTCGCACGTCTACCAGAACTACGTCGTGCCGCCCTACTACGACTCTATGGTCGGGAAGGTGATCGCGTACGGAGACACGCGCGACCAGGCGATCGCGCGCATGCGCATCGCGCTCTCCGAAATGGTGGTCGAGGGCATCCGGACCAACATCCCGCTGCACCAGGACCTGCTCATCGACGAGAGCTTCGTGCGCGGCGGCACGTCGATCCACTACCTGGAGGAGCGGCTCGCCAAGAAGAAGGCCGCGGGCTGACGCGCGCGGCCGGCGCACGAAGCGGGGGATGTCGCCAGCGTTCGCCGCGCTCGACATCCTGCTCCGGCCTTCATGACGGTCCGTCGCCAGCCGCGTCTCCGCCGTTCCGCATGGCGTTCCTGATCCTTCGTTTCGACACCGACGCGGCGAGCGCCGAGCGCTGGTCCGACGCGCTGCTCGACGCCGGCGCGCTGGCGGTCGACGTCTCCGACCCTGCGGCCGGGACGCCCGACGAGTCCCCGCTCTACGGCGAGCCCGGCGTTCCGGGTCCCGGGCACTGGCGCGTCTCGCGCATCGAGGCGCTGTTCGCCGAAGGCACGGACGCCGGCCGCGCGCTCGCGGAAGCGGCGCACGCCATCGGCGCGTCGTTGCCGTCGCACGAGGCGCGCGAGGTCGCCGACCAGGACTGGGTGCGCGCGACGCAGTCGCAGTTCGGGCCGATCGCGATCGGCGAGGGCTTCTGGATCGTGCCCTCGTGGTGCGATCTGCCCGAGCCCGGTGCGATCGCGCTCCGGCTCGACCCGGGACTCGCGTTCGGGACCGGATCGCACCCGACCACGCGCCTGTGCCTGGAATGGCTGCGCGACGAGATCGCCGGCGGCGAGACCGTGCTCGACTACGGCTGCGGATCGGGGATCCTGGCCATCGCGGCGGCGAAACTCGGCGCGCGCACCGTGGCGGGCACCGACATCGACGTGCAGGCGCTCGAAGCGAGCGCGGCGAACGCACGGGCAAACGGCGTCGAGGCGCGTTTCGTGATGCCCGACCGGCTGGGCGCCGGCCGGAGCGACGTCGTCGTCGCCAACATCCTCGCGAATCCGCTGATCCTGCTCGCGCCCGCGCTTGCCGGGCGCACGAAGCCGGGCGGTCGCATCGCGCTCTCCGGCGTCCTCGACGGCCAGGCCGACGAGGTGGCCGCCGCGTACGCGCGTTGGTTTACACTCGCCGTCTGGCGGCGCCTGGACGGCTGGGTCCTGCTTTCGGGCACGCGCCGCGAGCGCCGTTGAGGGCGTGTCGGCGCGCAACGGTTTGCCGGGTCGGAAGGTCCGGCGATGCGGGAGCGGATGGAATCGACTGCCAGGCAGGGCGCGCGGCCGACGCGGTTCCCGCGGCACGGAGTGGCCACGCAACGCGGCATGGCGGGCGGATTCGCCGCGAGCCATCGAGTGAACTTCTGACCCGGCACGCCAGATGGCCGAAGAACAATACACGCGCTGTCCCGGCTGCAAGACGATCTTCCGCGTGACGCCGCAGCAGCTCGCTCTCAAGGGCGGGCAGGTGCGATGCGGGCATTGCCGCAGCGTGTTCGACGGCATGGCCGCGCTGGTGTCGCTCGCGCCTCAGCCCGGCGCGCAGGACTTCGACCAGGAGCAGGGCCCGCCGACCGTCACTCTGCGCCCTGCGCGCGCGCTCAAGCCGGCCGACGAGCCCGCACCCCGGCAGCAGCCGGTCGCCGCGGCCGCGTCGGCCGACGAGACGCCGGCGGATGCCGACTGGGAGAATCGCTTCGCGTGGGACAAGCCGCGCCAGCGCGCGCGCGCCACCTGGGCGGGCGCGGGCGCCGTCGTGCTGGCGCTCGCGCTCGTCGGCCAGACGGTATGGCACTTCCGCGACTCCATCGCCGCCCATTTCCCGGCGGCGCGCGGCGCGCTCGTCGCCCTCTGCGCCCATGCGGGGTGCACGATACGCCCGCTGCGCGACGTGGCCGCGCTGTCGATCGAGTCTTCGGACCTGCAGGCGGATGCCGCGCACAAAGGGCTCCTGATCCTCACGGCCACCGTGCGGAACCGCGCGAACTTCGCGATCGCGTTTC
>CALDKM010000435.1:0-7254 GCA_937898875.1 uncultured Pseudomonadota bacterium
ACCGCCTCGACCTGTTAGCCGAGATGCGCCTGGCGTCGCTGCTCGCCAAGGTGACGCAGGGCGACACCGCCGCACTGCCCGCCGCAGTGGTCCTGCGGATGGCCACGCTCGGCGGCGCCAGGGCGATCGGCCTCGACGATCGCATCGGCTCGCTCGCACCGGGCAAGGAGGCCGACGCCGTCGCCGTCGACTTCTCGTCCGCCGCGCTCGCGCCCTGCTACGATCCGGTGTCGCATCTGGTCCACGCCGCCGGCCGTGAGCACGTGACCGACGTGTGGATCGAGGGCGAGCGGCTGGTCGACCGCGGCGCATTCGTCCGCCTCGATTCGGCCGCCATCGCCGCACGCGCGGCGCTCTGGCGCGACCGGATCGCATGATCCCGACCAGGCCGTTCCCCATGTCCCTGCCCGTCCGCGCCCCCATCCCCGAACAGAATGCCGATCCTGCCGAACTCGCGAAGTTCGCCGCGCTCGCGCACCGCTGGTGGGATCCGGCGAGCGAGTTCAAGCCGCTGCACGACATCAATCCGCTGCGGCTCGGATGGATCGACCGCGTATGCGGCGGCCTCGCGGGCAGGCGCGTCGTCGACGTCGGATGCGGCGGAGGCATTCTCGCCGAGTCGATGGCCGCGCGCGGCGCGGAGGTCGTCGGCATCGACCTCTCGGAGAAGCCGCTCGGCGTCGCGAAGCTGCACACGCTCGAGAGCGGCGTGCGCGTCGACTACCGTCTCGCCGGCGCGGAGGCGCTGGCCCGCGAGGCGCCGTCGTCGTTCGACGTCGTGACCTGCATGGAGATGCTCGAGCACGTCCCCGATCCCGCGTCCACGATCGCCGCCTGCGCCGCGCTCGCGAAGCCGGGCGGTCACGTCGTCGTGTCGACGATCAACCGCAATCCGAAGTCGTACCTGTTCGCGATCGTCGGCGCCGAGTACCTGCTGCGCCTTCTTCCCCGGGGCACGCACGACTGGGGGCGGTTCCTGAAGCCCGCGGAAGTCGCGCGCCACGCGCGGCGCGCCGGGCTCGACCTCGAGGAGGTCGCGGGCATGACCTACAACCCGCTCGCGCGCACCTATCGGATCGAATCGGATACGTCGGTCAACTACCTCGCCGCGTTCCGTCGTCCGGCAGCCGCGTCATGACGATGCGCGAGCGTCTCGACGTCGATGCGGTGCTGTTCGACCTCGACGGGACGCTGGCGGACACCGCGGGCGACCTCGCCGGCGCATTGAATCGGGTGCGCGCCGACCACGGCCGGGCGCCTCTCCCGGTCGGGACGCTCCGCCCCCACGCGAGCTCGGGCGCTCGCGGACTCCTCGGCGCCGGCATGGGCATCAAGCCCGGCGACGAAGGTTACGAGGCCGCGCGCGATGCCTTCCTGGTGCATTACTCGGCGTGCCTCGCCGAGACGACGAGGCTCTTCGAAGGGGTCGCCGCGATGCTGTCGAATCTCGAGGCGCGCGGACTCGCCTGGGGCATCGTGACCAACAAGGCGGAGCGCTACACGGGGCCGGTCGTCGTCGCGCTGGGGCTTGCCCACCGCGCGGGCACGATCGTGAGCGGCGACACCACGGCTCACCCGAAGCCGCACCCCGCCCCGCTCCTGCACGCCGCCTCCGCACTGCGCCTGCCGCCGTCGCGCTGCGCCTACGTCGGCGACGACCGTCGCGACATCGACGCGGGCAACGCCGCAGGCATGCCGACGCTGGTGGCTTCGTGGGGCTACCTCGGCAACGGCGACCCGCCGGCCGAGTGGCCCGCTCGCGGCTGGCTCTCGGCGCCCGCCGATCTCTCGGGCTGGCTGCCGCGCTAGGGACACGCGCCCGCGTTGACGATGAACACCTCGCGGGTCTGGCCCGACCGCGTCCCTGCGATGCGCACCGGCTGGCTGGCGACGAGCGGGCGCAGCACCGCGCCCGTCACGTCGTCCGGCTGCAGCAGCGCGATGCCGTTCGCCTGTGCGATCCGGTCGCCGCGGGCGAGGCCGATCATCGCCGCGAACCCGCCCTCCTCGCGCACGGCGAGCGCCCCTCCGTCGGCGGCAAGCATGCCCTTCCAGCTGTCCGGCTGGGCGATCAGGCCTTCGAGCAACTCGGCATGGAGCTTCACGATCGGCCCCGAGAAGCCGGACGGCGGGGCGCAGGCCGCCGACGACGCCGTCGGCCGGTTGACGACCGCCGGCGCGGCCGCCGATCTCGGCGCACCAGCGCGTGCGGAGCCCGTGACGTCGGCCTTCGCAGCAGGCTCGCGCCGCAGTTCGACGGTGCGCTCGCCCCCCGCGTCGCGCAGCGTGACGCTCGATGCGCCGACCGATACGAGTCTCGTGCCCGGCGCGAGGTCCCCGCCCGCCGCGACGACGCGCGCGCCGTCGCGCGTGCGGAAGACGGCGAGACCCTTGCCGTCGCGCTCGGCGAGCACGCCGAGCAGCCGCACGTCGTCGCCCGGCGGAGCGGTGCCCGGAGCTCCCGGTGCGTCGTTTCCGCCGCTCCACAGGCCGGACGCGAGGATGACCGCGACCGGGTCGACGGACGGTGCGACTGCGATCGGCGCGGGTCCCGGCGTCGACCATCGCAGGATCCAATGCACGGCGACCCAGACAAGGAGCGCGAAGGCAGCCGCCGTGGCGGCGAGGACGCCGGCCCGCCACGCGAACGGAAGCGGAGCGCGCGCCTCGCTCATCGACACCCGCGAACCGCGCCGCCGCGATCGCTATAATTCACTCTCGCCTCCGCGTCCCGCTCCCGCGTGAATCCCCGACTCGATCTGCTCAAGCCGTATCCGTTCGAGCGGCTGCGCGCCCTGTTCGCCGGCGTCGCCCCCCCCGCCGGGGTCGCGCCGATCAACCTGTCGATCGGCGAACCGCGTCATCCGACGCCGAAGCTCGTGCTCGACGCGCTCGCCGCGGGCGGCGCGGGACTCTCGCATTATCCCATGACGATCGGCCCGGCAGCGCTGCGCGAGGCGATCGCGTCCTGGCTGGCTGCGCGCCACGCGATTCCACTGCCCGATCCCGCGACGCAGGTGCTGCCGGTGCTCGGCAGCCGCGAGGCGCTGTTCGCATTCGCGCAGACGGTCATCGACGCGAGCCGGCCCGGCCCCATGGTCGTCGTGCCGAATCCGTTCTATCAGATCTACGAAGGCGCCGCGATCCTCGCCGGCGCCGGGATCCGGTGCGTGAACGCCGAAGAGGCGCACGGCTGGCGGCACGACTGGGAGAGCGTTCCGGACGACGTCTGGGCGCGGACGCAGCTTCTCTACGTCTGCTCGCCCGACAATCCGACCGGCCGCGTGTTCGGGCTGGACGAGTGGCGGACGCTGTTCTCGCTCGCGGACCGCCACGGTTTCGCGATCGCGTCGGACGAGTGCTACTCGGAGGTCCACTTCGACGAGTCCGCGCCGCCGCTGGGCGCGCTCGGCGCCGCGGCGCGGCTAGGACGCGGCGGGTATCTCGGGCTCGTCGTGTTCGGCAGCCTGTCGAAGCGCTCGAACGCACCGGGACTGCGGTCGGGCTACGTCGCGGGCGATGCGAAGCTCATCGCGGCGTTCCTGCGCTACCGCACCTACCACGGCTCGGCGATGTCTCCCGCGGTCGCCGCGGCGAGCATCGCCGCGTGGCGCGACGAGGCGCACGTCCGCGAGAACCGCGCCCGCTACGCGGCGAAATTCGATGCGCTGACGCCGAGGCTCGCCGCAGCGCTTCCCTGCGAGCGTCCGGACGCCGCGTTCTATCTGTGGGCCCGGACCCCGGGCGACGACGCCGAATTCGCGAAGCGTCTCCATGCCGAGGAGCACGTCACGGTGCTGCCGGGCAGCTACATCGCACGGGACGCCCACGGCATCAATCCGGGCCGGGGCAGGATACGGATCGCGCTGGTCGCCGACGAGGCCGAGTGCGCCGAGGGCGTCGACCGGATCGTCCGGCTCGCGCGGCGCATGTAGCCCCGACGTCCGCCTGCCCCGTCCTGTCCCCCGGTTCGCGGTTTCGTCCGGCGCCAGGGCGTTTCGTCGCCAGCGACGGCGACCCCGGGCCGCCGGCTCTAGAATCCGCGCCCATGGCCGATCTCGCCCGTTCTTCCGCCCCCCGCGCGACGATCGGCGCATCGCTCGCCCGCGGGCTCAAGGCGTCGTGGACCACGATCGCGCTGATCGCGACGATCAACACCGGGCTCGCCGGCGTCCTCTGGATCGACGATCCGCGACCGTTCTGGCACCCGCTGGTCGCGGTCCAGATCTACGGCTTCATGATCGGCTACTGCGTGAACGTCGCGAGGCCCTGGGAGAGCGAGCGTCCGATACGGACGCTCGCGGCCGCCGTCGCCGTCGGCGCCGTCGTCGGCGTGATCCTGGTGATCCTGGTGAAGGGCTACTCGTGGGAGTACGTCGCCGAGCGACGCAAGCAATTCGGCCTCAATCTCGTCCTCGCGTTCTTCAACGGGATGGCCGTCAGCCTGGTCTTCCACGTCCGGCTCGCGGCCGCCCACGCGCAGGCGAGGCTCGCGCGAGCCGAGGCCGACCGGCTGCTGCTGTCGAAACAGGCGATCGAGGCCGAGCTCAAGCTCATGCAGGCGCAGGTCGAGCCGCACTTCCTGTTCAACACGCTCGCCTCCGTGCAGTTCCTCACCGAGACCGACCCGCCCGCCGCCCATCGGCTGCTGGGACACCTGATCGCGTATCTGCGCACCGCGCTGCCTCAGCTGCGCGCGTCGTCGACGACGCTGGGGAAGGAGCTCGAGCTCTGCGAGCCGTACCTCAGCATCCTGCGCACCCGCATCGGTTCCCGGCTCTCGTTCTCGATCGACGTGGCCGACGGGCTGCGCGCGCATCCGTTCCCGCCCAACCTGCTGATCTCGCTCGTCGAGAACGCCGTGAAACACGGTATCGAGCCTTCTGCGGACGGCGGCACGATCACGATCGGCGCGCGTCGCGAAGGCGATCGTCTGGTCGTCGACGTCGTCGACACCGGACGCGGGATCGTCGAGTCCCGGGCGCGCGCGGGCGGCGGCGTGGGGCTCGCCAACGTACGCGAACGACTGGCCGCCTTGTACGGGCCGCGCGGTCGGTTCACACTCGTGCCGGTCGAGCCGCGCGGCACCCGCGCCACGCTCGAGATCCCGATCGACGCTCCGTCCTGACCCCATGCCGACCGCACTGATCGCCGAAGACGAGCCGATGCTGAAGGCGCAGCTCAAGGCCCGCCTCGCCGAAGCGTGGCCCGAGCTCGCGATCGTCGCCGAGGCCGAGAACGGGGAGGAGGCGGTGATGCTCGCGAAGGAGGAGCAGCCCGACGTCGCGTTCCTGGACATCCGGATGCCGCTCCTGACCGGCATCGACGTCGCGAAGGCGATTGCCGGAGGCCCGCACGTCGTGTTCGTGACCGCCTACGACGAGTACGCGGTCGCCGCCTTCGAGGAGGGGGCGGTCGACTACCTGCTGAAGCCCCCGACGCCCGAGCGGATCGCGAAGGTCGTCGCGCGCCTGAAGGCCCGGCTGGGCACCCCGCCCGTCGACCTCGCCGCGCTGCTCGAGCGCCTGGCCGCGCGCGAGGTCCCCGGCACGACGCTCAAGTGGATCCGCGCCTCGCTCGGCGCCGCGATGCGGATGATCGCGATCGACGACGTCCTCTACTTCCAGTCGGAGGACAAGTACACCAAGGTCGCGACGGCGGAAGGCGACGCGCTGATCCGCAAGCCGATCAAGGAGCTCTACGACGAGGTCGACCACGAGCAGTTCTGGCAGGTCCACCGCGGCACGATCGTGAACCTGCGCGCCATCGCCAAGGTCGAGCGCGACTGGCGCGACCAGCCGATCCTCACCCTCAGGGACCGGACCGAGAAGCTGACCGTGTCGCGCACGTTCGCGCACCTCTTCAAGGCGATGTGACGACGGGGTCCGGAGGCGCGCGATCGCGTAGACTCGCGCCGTGCGACTGATCGCCCTCGCCGGACGGCACGCGACCGCGGTCATGGCGGCCGGGGTGCTGCTCGGTCTCGCCGTCCCGCCGCTCGCGACGCTCGCGCGGCCGCTCCTCGTTCCGACGCTGCTGATCCCGCTCGCGCTGGCGCTCGTCCGGCTCGAGTGGGCCGCTGCGGGCGCATGGCGCCACCGTCCGGGCGTGGTCGCCGCGCTCCTCGTCTTCATCCTCGGCGTCTCGCCATTGATCGTCTGGGCGATCACGCGGTTGCTCGTCCCGCTCGGATTCCCCGATACGCTCGCGCAGGCGCTGGTGCTGATGGCGGCGAGCTCGCCGATCGTCTCGAACGTCGCGATCGCGCTGATCCTCGGCCTCGACGCGCCGCTCGCGGTCGTCGTCGTGCTCGCGGGCACCGCGCTCGTTCCGCTCACGCTGCCGATCGCCGCCGACGCGCTGGTCGGCGTCTCGCTCGAGATGCCGCTCGTCGAGTTCATGGGCCGGCTGCTCGCGCTCGTCGGCGGCGCCTTCGCCGCCGCATGGCTGATCCGCCGCCTCGTCCCCGCGCGCACGCTCGAAGCTCGCCGCGAATTCCTCGACGGCCTCGCCGTCATCAACCTGCTGCTCTTCGGGCTCGCGATCATGGACGGGGTGACCGCGTACGCGATCGCGCGACCCGGTTACGTCGCGCTGGCCATCGTCGCCGCCTACGCGTTCAACCTGCTGCTGCAGGCGGCGGGCGGCCTGGCATTCCGCGGCCTGGGAACGACGCGCGCGCTCACCGTCGCCCTGCTCGCGGGCAACTGCAACATGGGCCTCGTGCTGGTCGCGCTCCAGGGGGGCGCGAGCTTCGACGTCACCGTGTACTTCGCATTGGCGCAGATTCCGATGTACACGCTGCCCGCCCTGCTGAAGCCCGTCTACGCGAGGCTCACCGCCGCCAGGGCGCCGCCGCGGTAGAATGAACGGTTTACGGCAACCGCCCCGAACCACGATGACCGCCCTGCAAGCCACGATCGACCGCGCCTGGGAAGACCGCGCGAGCCTTTCGCCGTCCTCGGCGCCGCCCGAGGTTCGCGATGCGGTCGCGCACGTCATCGCCGGGCTCGACGCCGGGCGCCTTCGCGTCGCCGAGAAGCGCGACGGCGCCTGGACGACGCATCAGTGGATCAAGAAGGCGGTGCTGCTGTCTTTCCGACTCGCCGACAACGCCGCGATGGGGCCGCCGCCCGAGCGCGCGCCGTTCCGCTTCTACGACAAGGTGCCGACCAAGTTCGCGCGCTTCGACGACGCCGCGTTCGCGCAGGCGGGCGTGCGCGTCGTGCCGCCGGCGGTCGCCCGCCGCGGCGC
>CALDKM010000436.1:0-13317 GCA_937898875.1 uncultured Pseudomonadota bacterium
GCTGGCGCGCGCGCGTTCCGGCGACGCCGGGCGGGGGCGGTCGCGCAAAGTGCGTGGTCGCCGCGCGTCGACGCGCGATCGAATGCGGCCCGCCGCCGCGATCGCGTTCGCATCCGAGGGCCGGACGCGGCGGCTCCGGCGGCTGCCCTGTCCGGCAAGTGGACGTCGCTTGCCGGATCGAGGTGCGGCTCCTGATCGCCGTTGCCGGATCCGGCGTGCGGCCCGCCCGGGACGTCCGGGCAGGGCGCGCGGCCGACGCGGTCAGTCGATGTCCCGCGCCCGGCGGCGGAGCTCGAGCGCCGTCATGCTCGTGGGCGCGAAGACGCCCTTCGCCTTGGGGTCCATCACCGTCTCGAGGGTCCTCGCATTCTGCAACTCGGTGATGCGCTCCAGCACCTCCGCCAGCGCGAGCATGATCAGCTTCAGATCCGGCACTTCCTCCGTCTTCATCGCCACACTCCCGTTCATCGTCGTCCGGCCCCGTCGTCGGTTGGGCGGCGGGGCGCCTGCATTCCGGGTCGGCGGCTCGCCGCACGCCCGACAAGTCGCGTACCTTGCCACAATTGCCGCGACAACGGTGCCGTTCCCGCCCGGCGTCGATGCGGCGGCGATGCCGACGGCCGTCGCTGGTCGCAAGGCGACCCCGGCGGTTCGACGCAGGATTCGCGTTACAGTGGCGCGATGATCGAGCTGACCGGCGTCGAGAAGCGCCACGGGGAGGCGCTCGCCGTCGCGGTCGCGTCGTGGCGCGCCGGGACCGGCGAGGCGTGGCTGCTCGCCGGGCCGTCGGGCAGCGGCAAGTCGACGGTGCTGCACCTGATCGCTGCGCTGACGCAACCGACCAGGGGGCGCATCGTCGTGGCGAATCGCGATCTCGCGACGCTCGGGACCTCCGAGCGCGACCGCTGGCGCGGGCGCACCATCGGACTCGTGCCGCAGCGCCTGCACCTGATCGGCGCCGTCAGCGTCGCCGACAACCTGCGGCTCGCGCAGCGGCTCGCCGGCACCGAGCGCGACGACGCGCGCATCCGCGCACTGCTCGAGGCGGTGCAGGTCGCGGACCTCGCCCACCGGTTGCCCGGCGAGCTCTCGCAGGGGCAGGCGCAGCGCGTCGCGATCGCGCGCGCGGTCGTCAACCGCCCGGCGGTGCTGCTGGCCGACGAGCCGACGGCCTCGCTCGACGACGAGCACGCCGCCGTTGCGCTGGAGCTCCTGCGCGCGCAGGCGATCGAGTCCGGCGCGACGCTCGTCGTCGCGTCGCACGACGCGCGGGTGAAGCCCCTGTTGCCGCACGCATTCGTGCTCCCTGCGCACGAGCATCCGCGACGGTCGGCCGCATGACGCTATCGGGCCTGGCCTTCGCCTACGCGCGTCGGCGCCCGTTCGCGACGGCGCTCGTCGTGGCGCTCGCCGCGATCGGCATCGCGATCGCGACGCTCACGCTCATCGTCGCGCACGAGCTCGAGGGACGGATGTCGGACGATGCGAATGGCATCGATCTCGTCGTCGGCGCCAAGGGCAGCCCGCTGCAGCTCGTCCTCGCCGGCGTCTACCACGCCGACGTGCCGCCGGGGAACATCCCCTACGCGTCGCTCGCGGCGCTGCGGGCGAACCCGAAGGTCGCGAGCGCCATTCCGCTGGCGCTCGGCGACAGCGTCCGCGGCTTCCGCATCGTGGGCACGGAGCCCGCGCTGGTCGATCACTACGGCGCGACGCTCGCCGCCGGCGCGATGTTCGACGCGCCGATGCATGCGGTGATCGGCAGCGACGTGGCCCGCGCCACCGGGCTCGCCGTGGGATCCGCGTTCGCGGGCACGCATGGCCTCGCGGAGGGCGGGGGCGAGCACGAGGCCGCGCCCTACGAGGTCGCAGGCGTGCTTGCGCCGACGGGGCGCGTCGTCGACCGCCTCGTGCTGACGCCGGTGGAGAGCGTGTGGGACGTGCACGAGGCGCATCACCGCGAGGCCGGCGGAACGACGGCGGCGGGAGCGAAGGGGAACGGCGCGTCCCACGGGCAGCCGCAGAACGGCCGCGCGAAGCCGGGCAACGGTTCGGCGACGCCGGGCAACGCCGGGCCGAAGGACGGCGGCGCCGACGCGAGGCACGCCGACGACGACCGCGAGCTCACGATGATTCTCGTCCGCTACGCGAGTCCGATCGCGGCCGCGAGCCTGCCGCGGGAGATCAACCAGTCGAGCGCGCTGGTTGCGGCGTCGCCGGCATACGAGACGGCGCGGCTGTTCACCGTGTTCGGCGTCGGACTCGACCTCGTGCGCGCGTTCGCGGCGATCCTCGTCGGCGCCTCGGTGCTGCTGCTGTTCGTGGCGCTCGCCCAGGCGCTCGAGGAGCGGCGCTACGACCTCGCGATCCTGCGCGCGCTCGGCGCCCGGAGGCGCGACCTGGTCTGGGTGCTGATGGCCGAGAGCGTGTCGCTGGCGGCCGCCGGCGCGGTCCTCGGCCTCGCGCTGGGACACCTCGCGGCGGCGACGATCGGTTCCTGGCTCCCCGCGGCGGCGCCGCTCGCGGCGGCCGCGTGGCGTCCGGTGCCCGCCGAGGGGGGCGTATTCGTCCTCGCGATCGCCGGCGGTATACTCGCAGCCTGCTGGCCCGCCTGGCGCGCGTCGCGGCTGGACGTCGCGGCGACGCTGGCGGACGCGTGAAGCCATGACCCTCCGTATCGCATTCGTCGCCTCGTTCGCCGCCGCGATGCTCGTGGCGGGGACCGCTTTCGCGCTCAACCAGAACATCCCGAAGGCGGGGCTGCCCTCGGCGAGCGACTTCAGCGGGCAGGTGCTGACCGAGCGTCCCGACGTCGTGTCGTGGAAGACGCTCGCGCAGGTCGAGACCGTGAAGCAGGGCGCCAGGATGGTCCCGCAGTTCGCGAAGCCGATCCTGGCGCTCGACCGGAAGGACGCGCGCGTGCAGGGATTCATGATCCCGCTCGACATGGGCGACCGGCAGAAGCACTTCCTCGTCTCCGCGGTGCCGCCGCACTGCTCGTTCTGCCTGCCGGCCGGTCCCGAGGCGGTCGTCGAGGTGTTCGCGAAGGAGCCGGTCGGATACACGCTCGACCCGATCGTCGTCTCGGGGCGGTTCGCCGTGCTGAAGGACGATCCGAACGGCGTCCTGTACCGGATGCAGGATGCGGCGCAGGTCGAGGTCGCGAAGGTCTCGCCGTCCGCGCCTCCGGGATTCGTCGACCGCAAGGCTCCGCTCAACTGAAACGCGCACGCGGCGACGCCGCGCGTCGCGATCGGCTGCGTTGCCCGGGGGCGCGCATCGGGGAGCCTGACACCCCTTCCGCTATAATTCCGCTCTTTTGCTTCGTCCCGGCGCCCGTCGGGTCTGCCCAGAGCCTCCATGGAACTCGCAAAGAGCTTCGAGCCCCACGCCGTCGAGGCGAAGTGGTACCCGCTGTGGGAATCGCGCGGCTGGTTCGAACCGTCGATGCAGGCCGGCGCGCCTTCGTTCTGCATCCAGCTCCCGCCGCCGAACGTCACGGGCACGCTGCACATGGGCCACGCGTTCCAGCAGACGCTGATGGACGTGATGGTCCGCTGGCACCGGATGCGCGGCGACAACACGCTCTGGCAGGTCGGCACCGACCACGCGGGCATCGCGACGCAGATCGTCGTCGAGCAGCAGTTGAAGGCCGAGGGCACGTCGCGCCACGACATGGGCCGCGACGCGTTCGTCGAGCGCGTCTGGTCCTGGAAGGAGGAGTCCGGCGGCGCGATCACGCGCCAGATGCGGCGTCTGGGCGCGTCCTGCGACTGGACGCGCGAGCGATTCACGATGGACGAGGGTCTCTCGCGCGCGGTCGTCGAGACGTTCGTGCGCCTGTTCGAGGACGGGCTCATCTACCGCGGCAAGCGGCTCGTCAACTGGGACCCGAAGCTCGGCACCGCGGTGTCGGATCTCGAGGTCGACAGCGAGGAGGAGCAGGGCAGGCTCTGGGAGCTCGCGTACCCGCTCGCCGACCAGTCGGGAACCCTGATCGTCGCGACGACGCGTCCGGAGACGATGCTGGGCGACACCGCGGTCGCGGTGCATCCCGAGGACGACCGCTACCGCCACCTCGTCGGCCGAATGGTGCGGCTGCCGCTCGCCGAGCGCGCGATCCCGATCATCGCGGACGAGTACGTCGACCGCGAGTTCGGCACCGGCTGCGTCAAGATCACGCCCGCGCACGACTTCAACGACTGGCAGATCGGCCAGCGGCACGGGCTTCCTGCGATCTCGATCCTCGACCTCGAGGCGAAGGTCAACGCGAACGCGCCCGAGCGCTATCGCGGGCTCGACCGCTACGTCGCGCGCAAGGCGGTGCTCGCCGACCTGGCCGCGCTCGGGCTCGTCGTCTCCGAGAAGGCGCACAGGATGGTCGTGCCGCGGTGCGGGCGCACCGGCGAGGTGGTCGAGCCGATGCTGACCGACCAGTGGTTCGTCGCCACGACGAAGGCCGGTCCCGCGTCGCATCCGCACTTTCCGGGCAGGACGATCCAGGAACTGTGCCTCTCGGCGGTCGACCCGGCCGGACTGCCGGGCGACGGCCCGGGCAGCGGCGAGCACCTGCGCTTCGTGCCCGACGAGTGGATCGCGACCTACCTGCACTGGATCCGCAACCTGCAGGACTGGTGCATCTCCCGCCAGCTCTGGTGGGGCCACCAGATTCCCGCGTGGTACGACGAGGCGGGCAACGTCTACGTCGCGCGCGACGAAGCGGACGCGCGAGCGCAGGCGCACGCGACGCTCGGCCGCGAGCCGGTGAGCTTCCGGCGCGACGAGGACGTCCTCGACACGTGGTTCAGTTCGGCGCTCTGGTGCCACTCGACGCTGGGCTGGACCGGCGACGCGAAGGCCGACGCCGCGAACCCTCACCTCGCCGCGTTCCTGCCGTCGAACGTGCTCGTCACCGGCTTCGACATCATCTTCTTCTGGGTCGCGCGCATGATCATGACGACGACCTGGTTCACCGGACGCATCCCGTTCCGCGACGTGTACATCAACGCGATCGTGCGCGACGAGGAAGGCCAGAAGATGTCGAAGTCGAAGGGGAACGTGCTCGACCCGCTCGACCTGATCGACGGCGTCGAGGTCGAGGCGCTCGTCGCCAAGCGCACCGCGAACCTGATGGACCCGCGGCAGGCGGAGTCGATCGCGAAGCGCACGCGCAGGCAGTTCCCGAACGGCATCCCGTCGTTCGGCGCCGACGCGCTGCGCTTCACGTTCGCGAGCCTCGCCACGTTCGGCCGCACGCTCAACTTCGATCTCAACCGGTGCGAGGGCTACCGCAACTTCTGCAACAAGCTGTGGAACGCGACGCGGTTCGTGCTGATGAACGTCGAGGGCAGGGAGGTCGAGCGGCGGCCGCTCGCGCCCGCCGAGCTCTCGTTCGTCGACCGGTGGCTCCTCGGCCGCGTGCAGCAGGCGAAGGCGGACATCATCGACGGGCTCGAGAGCTACCGCTTCGACCTCGCGGCGAAGGCGCTCTACGAGTTCGTCTGGGACGAGTACTGCGACTGGTACGTCGAGCTCGCGAAGGTGCAGCTCGCGCAGGCCGAAGCGACGGGCCACGCGGCGGCGGCCCGATGGACGCGGGCGATCCTCGTGCGCGAGCTCGAGGCGACGCTACGCCTCGCCCATCCGTTCATGCCGTTCATCACCGAGGAGCTGTGGCAGACGGTCGCGCCGCTCGCGGGAAAGACCGGCGAGACGATCTCGCTCGCGCCGTTCCCGAAGCCGAACCCGGATCTCCGTTTTCCGAAGGACGCATCCCGCGTCGCGCTGCTGAAGGGCATCGTCGACGCGGTCCGGTCGCTGCGTTCGGCGATGGGCCTCGCGCCGGGCACGAAGGTCGACGTGCTCGTGACCGGCGACGCCGAGGGCGAGGGCGTGGGAACGTTCAAGCCGTACGTGATGGCGCTCGCGCGGCTGTCCGACTTCCGGATCGTGGACGCGCTGCCCGACGTGGACGCGCCGGTGCAGGTCGTCGACACGCTGCGCGTCATGCTCGACGTGAAGGTCGACCCGGCGGCCGAGCGCGAACGCCTGTCGAAGGAGCGTGCGCGCCTCGACGGCGAGGCCACGAAGGCGAGGGCGAAGCTCGGCAACGAGAGCTTCGTCGCGCGGGCGCCCGCGGCGGTCGTCGAGCAGGAGCGCGCGCGGCTCGCGGGCTTCGAGGCGACGCTCGCGAAGCTCGACGAGCAGTTGAAGCGCCTCGCGGGCTGACGGAGCGGCGGCGATGGAGCGCGTCTGCGTCTACTGCGGGGCGAACCGGGGCCGCGATCCGGTCTACGCGGAGGCGGCGCGCGCGATGGGTCGCGCGCTCGCCGAACGAGGCATCGAGCTCGTCACCGGCGGCGGGCGCGTCGGCCTGATGGGCGTCGTCGCCGACGCGGCGCTCGAAGCGGGCGGCCGCGTCGTCGGCGTGATCCCGCAGGCGCTGATGAAGCGGGAGCTCGCGCACGCCGGACTCACCGAGCTCGTCGTGACCGCGTCGATGCACGAGCGCAAGGCGCGCATGGCCGAGCTCGCGGACGCGTTCGTCGCGATGCCCGGCGGGCTCGGCACCTACGAGGAACTGTTCGAGATCTGGACCTGGGGCCAGCTCGGCTGGCACCACAAGCCCTGCGGACTGCTGAACGCCGCTGGCTTCTACGACAAGCTCGTGGCGTTCCTCGACGGCGCGACGGAGGACCAGTTCCTCAAGCCCGAGCACCGCGCGATGCTCGTCGTCGACGCCGACCCCGACCGCCTGCTCGACCGTTTCGCCGCCTACACGCCTCCCCTCGTGACCAAGTGGATCGGCGGCGAGCAGACCTAGTTCCGGCGGGGCGTTCCGGCCGGAGCGTCCCGTGCCGGAGGAGATGATCGAGCGCGCGCGGCGCACGTTCCGCGCGCTCCGGCATCGCAACTACCGGCTTTTCTTCGTCGGACAGGGGCTGTCGCTGATCGGGACCTGGGCGCAGCAGGTCGCGATGGGCTGGCTCACGTGGCGGCTCACCGGGTCCCCTTTCCTCCTGGGCGTCGTCGCGTTCTCCGCGAATGCCGGGATGCTGTTCCTCGGTACGTTCGCCGGCGTGATGGTGGATCGCGTCGACCGTCGGCGCGCGCTGCTCCTGACGCAGTCGCTGCTGATGCTGCAGGCCGTGGTGCTCACGGCGATCACGTTCCTCGGCATCGTGGACGTCGCGCACCTGGTCGCGCTCGCCCTGTTCCTGTCCGTCGTGCAGGTGTTCGACGTCGTGCTGCGGCAGTCGTCCTACGTGCACTTCGTCGGCGATCGCGCCGACCTGCCGAACGCGATCGCGCTCAACTCGATGATGGTCAACGGCGCGCGGGTGATCGGGCCGGCGCTCGCGGGCATGGTGCTCGCGGTCACGAGCGAGGCTGCGTGCTTCGCGATCAACGCGCTCTCGTTCCTCGCGGTTCTCGCGTCGCTGCTCCGGATGCGCTGGCCGGCACACCCGCATCCGGCGGGCGGCACGGGCTGGTGGTCGAGCTTCGTCGAGGGGACCCGCTACACGCTGGGCTTCGCGCCCGCACGGGCGCTGCTCGGGCTCGTCGCGATGATGTCCTTCACGATCGTGCCGTACAGCTCGCTGATGCCGATCTACGCGAAGGTGCACTTCGCGGGCGGTCCGCAGACGCTGGGGTTCCTGCTGTCGGCCGCCGGCAGCGGCGCGCTCGTCGCGATGGTGTGGCTCGCGGGGCGCCGCTCGGTGCGGGGACTCGGCAAGGTGATCGCGTACGCGTCGCTCGCGAGCGGCGGCGCGCTCGCGGCGTTCTCGCACCTCGAGCTGTTCCCGCTCGCGCTCGCGCTGATGGTGCCGGTGGGCGGAGGCATGACCCTCGCCGCCGCCGCGTCGAACACGATCCTGCAGACGATCGTCGACGACCGGCTGCGCGGGCGCGTCGCGGGTTTCTACACGCTCGCGTTCCTCGGCGTGGCGCCGCTCGGCCACATGGCGGCCGGTGCCGTGGCGGGCGCGGTCGGCGCGCAGAACGCGTTCCTGCTGAACGGGCTCGCCTGCGTCGCCGGCGGACTCGTCTTCATGCGCGCCCTGCCGCGGCTCTCCGCGGCGATCCGGCCGATCTACCGGAACCTGGGCATCCCGTCCGACGAGTAGGGGCGCCGCGGTGCCGGTCGCACGGCGGGCCGACTGTGTGACCGGGGTTACATACCCGAAGGGAGATGGCGGCGATCCTGCGCTGCAGGCGCCGGCGATCCGGGAATCGCGCGCGCGTCGTCAGCAGCGGGAGACCGATCCATGACCGAATCGCTGTCGTTCACCCTCGAGCTCGAGGAGCTGCGGGACTACGAGTTCCGCGTCAAGTTCGACTGGCCCGACGTCGCCGATCTCCGGCTCGACGAGCCCGAGCCGCTCGGGCGTTCGTCGGGACCCAACGCCGCGCGGCTCATCGGCGCCGCCGTCGCGAACTGCCTGTCCTCGAGCCTCCTGTTCTGCATGCGAAAGTTCAAGCAGTCGCCCGGCCCGATTCGCGCCGAAGTGAAGGGCGAGCTCGTCCGGAACGAACGCGGCCGGATGCGCATCGGGCGCTTCGACGTGACCATCCGGCTCGCGGACGGCGCCGCCGACATCGGCCACCTCGACCGGTGCATGGCGCAGTTCGAGGATTTCTGCGTCGTGACGGAGAGCGTCCGAAAGGGCATCCCGGTGGGCGTGCGCGTCGTGGATGCGGGCGGCACCGAGCTCCTCGCCACCCCGGCGGGCTGACCCTTGACGCGCAAGGGCATCGTCGTCGCTGCAGTCGCCACGCTGGCCGCGCTCGGCGTCGCGGCCGGCGTCTACCTGCGATGGGGGCGCGCGGTGGATGCCGTGGTCGTCGAGGCCGTGCAAGGCTCGCTGCCCACGCGCGTCGTCGGTCCCGGTACCGTGCAGGCGCGAATCGCCGTGACGCTCGGGTCGCGCATCACGGCGAGCGTCGTTGCGGTTCACGCCGACGTCGGCGACACCGTGAAGCGCGGCACGGTGCTGGTCGAGCTGGACGACCGCGACCTCGCGGCGCGACGCGCGGTGGTCGGCGGGCAGCGCGACGCACTCGGGGGGAACGTGAAGGCGGCCGAGGCGAGCGTCGATCGGGCCCGCGCGGACCTCGAGCTCGCGCGCTCGAAGCGGCGCCGCGACGCCGAATTGCTGAGGACCGGCTACGTTTCGCAGGCGGCGTTCGACGCCTCCGACGCGGGGTTGCGGGCGGCCGAGGCCGGTCTCGAAAATGCCCGATCGCTGCTTGTGGCCCGCGAGGCCGAAGCGAAGGCGCTCGACCAGGAGTCGCGCTACTCGGACACCGTTCTCTCGTTCACGCGGATCGCCTCGCCGCTCGACGGCATCGTCGTGTTGCGGCAGGCGGAGGTCGGCACGACCGTCGTCGCCGGCAGCCCGGTCCTTCGCATCGTCGATCCGTCGACGCTGTGGGTCGCGACCCGCATCGACGAGTCGGTCGTGGGGCGCGTGCGCGTCGGCCAGGCCGCGAGCATCCGACTGCGCACCGGCGACACCGTGCCCGGGAAGGTGGCGCGGATCGCGCGCCAGGCGGATGCCGCGGCGCGCGAGCTGGAAGTGAACGTCGCGTTCGGCACGACGCCGGCGAACTTCGCGATCGACCAGGAAGCGGACGTCGCGATCGTCACCGGCGAGGAGGCGGGAGTGATCGTGCCGGTGTCCGCGCTCGTGCGCGACCGCACGGGCCGGCAGGGCGTGCTGGCCGTCGCCGACGCTCGCGCCGAGTTCCGCCCGGTCACGACCGGCGCGTCGGACCGCAGTCGCGTCGTCGTGCGCGAAGGGCTCGCGGCCGGGGAACGGGTGGTCGCGCCGGCCGCCGGCGTCGAGCCCGGATCGCGCGTGCGGTCGGTCGCCGGAACCAGCTGACGGGCGGCGGGCGCGTCGATGGACCTCGCCGTCAAGGACATCCGGCGCCACGTCGGCAAGTTCCTCGCCACGATCGCCGGCGTCGCGATGCTGCTCGCGATCGTGCTGGTGATGAACGGCATCTACCAGGGCAACATCGCCGACGGCGTCTGGCTGATCGACAACACCGCGACCGACCTCTGGGTCGTCGAGCGCGGGCGCGGCGGGCCGATCAACGAGAGCTCGCGGATGCCGAAAGACAGCTACCGAAGCGTCGCGGCGACGCCGGGCGTCGCGCGGGCGAGCCCGCTCGTCCTCTACACGGCGCAGCGCGAGATCGCCGGCACCAGCCAGCAGTTCACGATCGTCGGCTACGACGTCTTCGGCGGCCTGGGCGGTCCCGGCCGCATCGCGCAGGGCCGGGCGATCGAGGCGCCCCACTACGAGATGGTCGCCGATAGGAAGCTGGGCCTCGCTCCGGGCGACCGGGTCGCGCTCGCGACGCACGACTACACGGTGGTCGGCCTCACCGAAGGCGCGGTCGACGCGGCCGGCAATCCGCTCGTCTACCTGTCGCTGCCCGACGCGCAGGAGGTGCAGTTCCAGCAGGACAATCGCGCGCTCGAGGCGGCGCGCGCCGCCAACCTGAAGCGCCTCGAGCGGGTCGGCTACACCGAGGCGCAGTCGGAGCGGCTGCTTCCGCTGCTCTCCGCGGGCGGCGACACGATCAACGCCGTGCTCGTCACGCTCGAGCCGGGCGCCGATCCGTCGGCCGTCGCGGCGCACGTCCGCGACTGGCTGTACTTCAACGTCTTCACGACCGGCGAGGAGCGCAGCCTGATGCTGGAAGGACGGTTGCGCAGGATGTCGGCGGTGCTGGGACTGTTCCGCGGGCTGCTGGTCGTCGTGTCGATCGTCATCATCGCGCTGATCGTCTACGTGCTCACGATCGAGAAGATCAGGTCGATCGCGACGTTGAAGCTCATCGGCGCGCCCAACAGCGTGATCGTCCGCCTGATCATGGAGCAGTCGCTCGCGCTCACGCTCGCGAGCTTCGCCGTCGCCTACGCGCTGCGCGAGGCGATCGCGCCGGGATTCCCGCGGACGCTGCACTTCCTCGCTTCCGAGACGGCGGTGACGTTCGCGGTGATGCTCGGCGGGGGCGTCGTCGCGAGCCTGATGGCCATCTGGCACGCGCTGCGCACGCCGCCGCAGCTGGCCCTGGGGGGCTGACCCATGGCCGTCCTCGAGGTGACCGGCGTCTCGAAGACCTTCGGAAGCGGGGAGCTGGCCGTGCAGGCGCTGAAGCCGGCGACGTTCGCGGTCGAGCGCGGCGAGCTGATCGCGCTGCTTGGCCCGAGCGGATCCGGCAAGAGCACGCTGCTGCTGTCGATCAGCCTGATCCTCGAGCCCAGTGCCGGCAGGATCGTGATGAACGGCACGACGGTCTACGACGACGGCTGGACCGGCATCGACGTGCGCGCGTTCCGCCGCCGCAACATCGGCTTCGTCTTCCAGCAGCACAACCTGATCCCGTTCCTCACCGCGCAGGAGAACGTCGCGCTGATGATGCAGCTGAACGGCGCGAGCCACCGCGACGCCGCTCGACGGGCGCGCGAGCTGCTGGGCTACCTGGAGATCGCGCACCGCGCGGACTCGCTGCCCGCGAATCTGTCGGGCGGCGAGCAGCAGCGGGTCGCGATCGGCCGGGCGCTCGCGAACGAGCCCCGGCTCGTGCTCGCGGACGAACCGACCGCGGCGCTCGACACCGAGCGCGGCACGAGGGTGATGGCGCTCCTGCGCAAGATTGCGCGCGAGCGCGGGTCGGCGGTGATCACCGTGACCCACGACCACCGGATGATCGAGGGCTTCGACGCGGTCTACCACCTCGACGACGGTCGTCTGTCGAAGCTCGAGCGCGAGGCCGCGGGCGCGGTCCGCGGCTGAGGGTTCACCGCCGCCGCAGCACGCAGCCGGTCACTTCCTCGCGGTCGTGGTAGAGCTGCCGGAAGGCGAGCGTCGCGTCGATGCCGGCGGCGTCGAGGCGGTCGCGGATCAGTTCGCCGCAGCGCAGGACCTCGTCGCGGCGCTTCTTCATCGGCAGCTTCAGGTTGAAGATCGCGTTGCGGGCGGCTTCCGTGGCGAGCCAGCCGGCGACGAGCGTCGCGATGCGCATCGGCTTCTCGACGATGTCGCAGACGAGCCAGTCGACGGGGCGCTTCGGCCGCCACCCGAGGCCGTCGGCGCGGACGTGCTCGACGTTCGGGTCGCGTGCGATCGACGGCGCGAGCGCGCCGTTGTCGACGGCGGCGACCTGCAGGCCGCGCGCCAGCAGCTGCCAGGTCCAGCCGCCGGGGGCGGCGCCGAGATCCACGGCGGCCTGACCCTCGTGCAGCAGCGCCCGCTCGCGCTCGCCGAGAAAGACGGCGATCGCCTCGGCCAGCTTCTGCGTCGAGCGCGAGGGCGCCTCGCGCGGCATCCTCAGTCGGGGAATGCCGAGCGGCCACGGGCTGCCGATGTCGGGGTCGGCCGTGCCGACGAACGCGGTCGCGCCGTCGGCGAGCAGCACGTGCGGCCGGCGCCGCGCTTCGTCGGCGACGATGCCGCGGTCGCGCAAGGCACCTGCGAGGCGCGCGTCTAGGGCCCTCGAGAGCGTCGAGAGCGCCTTGCCCTCGTTCGTGTCCGGGTACTCGATCCACGGCGGCAGCCACGGTGCCTTGTGGCCGGGCATCGACGCGAGCTCCGCGAACGCGGCGGCGAGGGGGGCGATCCGGTCGGGACGTCCTGCGCTCCGGGGAGGCGCGATCGTGTGCGGACCGGTGCCGGTCCACAGGCTGCGGACGAAGATCGGCGGGTGCGCGTGAACCGCGCGCCGCCAGGCGGAGGCGTCCGCGTGCCCGACGCGCGCGACCACGAACGCGCTGCCGGGTGCGACCTTCGCGTCGATCGGAGTGCGCGCGTGCGCGGCGATCGCCCCGAGGTCCGCGGCGGCTTCCGTCTCGAAGCCCGCCCGGCAGAGTGCGATGGCGACCGTCGGCATGCGGGTGGGCAATGCGGAAGCGGCCCGCACGCAGCGGGCCGTTCGACGCGCGCGAGAGCGATCAGGCGTTCTCGGTCTCGGACGCCGCTCCGGGCCGTTCCGCCGGCGCCGCGTCCGGCGCGGGGGCCGAGACGTCCTGCACGGGGGGCGTCGCGGGTGCCGCCGCGCGCTTCATCAGGAGCGCGGGCACCGGGCGATTGGCGCCGAAGCCGCGTTTGTGCGAGGCGCCCGCGTGCGCGGCAGCCTTGTGCGCATGCGCGTCGTCCGCGGACCTGCGCGCGGACCCCGGCTGGTCGGGATTCTTCGCGTATGCCGCCTCGCGCTCGGCTTCGCGCGTCGAGCGCGACTCGGCCGGTGCGCGTTCCTTGCGATCGGCCGTGGCACGTTCCGCGTGATCGGTCCGCGCCA
>CALDKM010000437.1:0-14051 GCA_937898875.1 uncultured Pseudomonadota bacterium
AGCGCAGCGCGACCATCGTGTTCTGCTCGGCGAGCAGGAACGACACGCGCTCCTTCGCGTTCAGGTCCTGCACGATCTCGAAGATCTCCTCGACGATCTGCGGCGCGAGCCCCATCGAGGGCTCGTCGAGCAGGATCATCGTCGGCTTCGCCATCAGCGCGCGGCCGATCGCCGTCATCTGCTGCTCGCCGCCGGAGGTGTAGCCGGACTGGCTCGAGCGTCGCTGCTTGAGCCGCGGGAAGTAGTGGTAGACGCGCTCGAGCGCCTCGGCGATCTCGCCGCGCGACACCTTGCGCGTGAACGCGCCGGTGAGCAGGTTCTCCTCGACCGTCAGGTGCTGGAAGCAGTGCCGCCCCTCCATCACCTGGCACACGCCCATCCTGACGAGCCCGTTCACCGTGAGCTGGTCGACGCGCCTGCCCATGAACTCGATCGTGCCCTTCGTGACCTCGCCCCGCTCGGCGCGCAGCAGGTTCGAGATCGACTTCAGCGTCGTGCTCTTGCCCGCGCCGTTCGCGCCGAGGAGCGCGACCACCGATCCCTCGGGCACCTCGAGCGACACCCCCTTCAGCACGAGGATCACGTGGTCGTAGATCACCTCGATGTTGTTCACCGAGAGGTACGGCGCGGCGGTCTGGGGCTTCGGTGCGGCGGCGGTGGACATGGTCGGTCCGGCTTCGGGTCGTGCGTGCGAAGGAACGTCCCCCTCGTCCCCCGGGATCACCCCGGGGCAGAAGGCTGGGGGGAGGGCCGTTGCCGGCCCTCGCCCCAGCCCTCTCCCGCAAGCGGGAGAGGGAGGGTGCTGCGATGCGTCGCTGCGCTCCGGCTCCCGCACCCGGGGGCCGGCACGGAGTGGCGGTCAGTTCTCCTTGCTGCAGTCGCGCGGCGTGATCTTCTTCTCGGCCGCGTACTTCGCGGCGCTCTCGTCGACCATCTTGCGCACCAGCGCCTTGTCGCCCTGCATGAACGGCGTCAGCGGCTTGAAGCTCTTGCCGTCCCACTGCTGGAAGCGGACCATGCCGGAGCCTTCGTGGTCGAGGCAGCTCGTCTTGATCGGCGGGAACATGCCGGCCGCGCCGAGCTCCTTGATCCGCGCCTCGCTGAGGTCGAGGTGCTCGAGGCCCCAGCGCACCTGCTCGGGCGTCATCACCTTGCCCTTGCCGAACTTCTCCTGCGCCTTTCGGATCGCCTCGACGATCACCATGCCGTAGACGACGCCGCGCGTGTGATAGATCGAGCCCTGGCGCGTCGTGTCCTCGAGATTGCCCTTGCCGGCGCCGTAGACCTTCTTCTGGATGTCCTGCATCACCGGGAAGCTCGTGCCCGGCGCCGAGAACGCGGCGGAGATGTAGCCCTTGGAGGCGTCGCCCGCCGGAATCACGTCCTCTTCCGACCCGGACCACCAGACGCCCAGCACCCTGTCGCGCGGGAAGCCGACCTTGGCCGCGGCCTTGAGGGCGGTCGGGTTCATCACCCCCCAGCCCCACAGGATCACGTAGTCGGGCTTCGCCTGCCGGATCTGCAGCCACTGGGACTCCTGCGTGTTGCCCGGATGCGCGACCGCGATCTTCATGAGCTCGAAGCCGTGCTTCGCGGCGAGCGCCTCGAACACCGGGATCGGCTCCTTGCCGAACGCGGAGTCGTGATACAGGTGGACGATCTTCTTGCCCTTCAGGTTCTCCGGGCCCCCCACCTTCTGCCCGAGGTACTGGATCATCGCGGCTGCCTGGCTCCAGTAGGTCGTGCCGACCGGGAATACCCAGTTGAACACCCGTCCGTCCGCCGCGTTCGCGCTGCCGTAGCCGAACGTGGTCATCGGGATCTTGTCCTGCGCGACGCGGTCGAGCAGGCCGTAGGCGATGCCCGTCGACAGCGGCTCCACGGTGGACGCTCCGCCCTGCCGCTTCTTCAGGCGCTCGTAGCACTCGACTCCGCGCGATGCGTTGTACTCGGTCTCGCACTCCTCCCACGCGAGCTTGACGCCGTTGATGCCGCCGTTCGCGTTCACCAGGTTGAAGTAGTCGATCGTCCCGCCGAAATAGCCCGAGCCGCCCGCCGCGTACGGACCGACCCGGTAGGACAGGATCGGGATGAACTGCTCGTTCTGGGCGAACGCGGTGGATGCGACGCCGAGCAGCGTAAGGCCCAGCAGGGCCGACTTGAGTTTCGCTTTCATGCTTCTCCTCCTTGCAGATCGTCTCCGGATGGGGGCGATGGTTCGACTGCGCTCACTGACGAAGCTGGTCGCGGCCCGCGGTCAATGCGGGAACGGCCACAGACGAAGCTTCTCCTTGACGATCTGCCACAGCCGGGCGAGGCCGTGCGGCTCGACGATCAGGAAGAAGATGATGAGCCCGCCGAACACCATCAGCTCCAGGTTCGACGTGAGGCTCTTGGACACGTTCAGGTGGACGGTGCTCTCGAGGAAGGCGACGAACACGTTCAGGAAGATCGGCAGGAGCGCGATGAACGCGCTGCCCAGGAACGATCCCAGGATCGTGCCGACGCCGCCGATGATGATCATGAACAGGATGCGGAACGACAGGTCGAGGTTGTAGGCCTCGGGCTCGACGGTCCCCAGGTACATGAACGCGAAGAGCGCGCCCGACACGCCGCAGTAGAAGGAGCTGATCGCGAACGCCAGGAGCTTCGCCGGCATCAGCCGGATCCCGATGACCTCCGCCGCGACGTCCATGTCGCGGACCGCCATCCACGAGCGCCCGACGTTGCTCCGCGCGAGGTTCTTCGCGGCGAGCGCCATCACGCAGACGATCGCCAGCACCAGCAGATATTTCGCCGCCGGCGTCTCGAAGCGGTAGCCGAGGATCTCGACCTGCTGCGCCGTGATCACGCCCGACGAGCTGTAGTTCGAGAACCAGCCGACCTTCGACAGGCACCAGACGATGAAGAACTGGGCGGCGAGCGTCGCCACCGCGAGGTAGAAGCCGCGGATGCGCAGGCTCGGCAGGCCGAACACGATCCCGACCAGCGCCGCCATCAGTCCGCCGCCGACGAACGCCAGCAGGATCGGCATGCCGGGGACGCGGAGCATGAAGTTGTACGCGGCGAACGCGCCGACCGCCATGAACGCCGCGCTGCCCAGCGAGAGCTGGCCGCAGTACCCCGTCAGGATGTTGAGCCCGATTGCGGCGAGCGCCAGGATCAGGAACGGAATCAGGATCGCCGAGAACATGTACGGCGTGGCGAGGAACGGCACCCCCACGAACGCGATCACCAGGATGACGGCGATGCCGATCCGGTCCTGCCGCAGCGGGAAGATCGCCGAATCCTCGACGTAGCTGCTCTTGAACTGTCCGGCTTCGCGGTAGAACATGGCTCGGGAGGCGCCTTCCGGTCAGATGCGGCGGATGATCTTCTCGCCGAAGAGGCCTTCCGGCCGCACGAGCAGGAAGAGGAGCGCGAGCACGTAGGGGAACCAACCCTCGATGCCGCCGCCGACCATCGGCCCGATGTAGACCTCGGCGAGCTTCTCGGACGCGCCGATGATGAGCCCGCCGACGATCGCGCCGGGGATCGACTCGAAGCCGCCGAGGATGAGCACCGGCAGCGCCTTCAGCGCGACGAACGTCAGCGCGAACTGCACCCCGTTGCGCGCGCCCCACAGGAGCCCGGCGACCAGCGCGACGAAGCCGGCGACGCCCCAGACGATGCCCCAGATCTGCTGGAGCGGGATCCCGACCGCCAGCGCGGCCTGGTGGTCGTCGGCGACGGCGCGCAGCGCGCGGCCGATGCGCGTGCGGCTGAAGAACAGGGCGAGCGACGTCACGAGGATCGCGGCCACGCCCGCGGCGGCCAGGTCGAACTTCGAGATGCTCATGCCGAACCGGTCGGACACCCATTCGAGCGGTTCGTCCTGCAGCCCGAGGTCGAGGCCGCGCACGTTGGCGCCCCACATCATCTGCGCGAGTCCCTCGATGAAGAACGTGAGGCCGATCGTCGCCATGAACAGCGTGATCTGCGGCTGGTTGACCAGCGGGCGCAGCACCACGCGTTCGGTGGCGAGGCCGAGGAGGACCATGGCCGCGAGCGTGATCGGGAACGCGAGCCAGGGCGACACGCCGAGCTCGGTGACGCCGACGAACGTGAGCGCGGCGAAGAACACCATCGCGCCCTGCGCGAAGTTGAACACGCCGGACGCCTTGTAGATCAGCACGAAGCCCAGCGCAACGAGCGAGTACATCACGCCCGACAGGAGGCCGCCGATCAGGACTTCGAGGAAGAACGACATGGTCCGCGTCCTCTCAATGCGCGACGCCCAGGTACGCGTCGATGACCGCCTGGTTGCCGCGCACCTCGTCGGGCGGGCCGTCGCCGATCTTCTTGCCGTAGTCGAGCACCACGACGCGGTCCGAGATGTCCATCACGACCCCCATGTCGTGCTCGATCAGGACGATCGTCGTGCCGTACTGCTCGTTCACGTCCAGCACGAAGCGGCACATGTCCTGCTTCTCCTCGACGTTCATCCCGGCCATCGGCTCGTCGAGCAGCAGCATCGTCGGCTCGGCCGCGAGAGCGCGCGCGAGCTCGACGCGCTTCTGGAGCCCGTAGGGCAGCCTCCCGACCGGCGTCTTGCGGATGTGCTGGATCTCGAGAAAGTCGATGATCTCCTCGACCTTCGCGCGGTTCTCCATCTCCTCCCGGCGCGCGCGGCCGAGCCACAGCGCCTGCTCGACGAAGTTCGCCCGGATCCGGAGATTGCGTCCGGTCATGATGTTGTCGAGCACCGTCATGCCCTTGAACAGCGCGATGTTCTGGAACGTGCGGGCGATGCCGTGGGCCGCCGCGTCGTGCGTGTTCATGTCGCGCCGCACCTCGCCGCGGTAGGTGATCGTTCCCTGCTGCGGGCGGTAGACGCCGTTGATCACGTTGAGCATCGAGCTCTTGCCGGCGCCGTTGGGGCCGATGATCGCGCGGACCTCGTGCTCGCGGACGTCGAAGCTGATGTCGGTCAGCGCCTTCACGCCGCCGAACGCGAGAGAGATGTGCTCGAGCTCGAGCACGACGTCGCCGATGCGACGGCCGGCGCCCGTCATCGCGCGCGGCCCCTTCCGTCGCGGCCGCCCGTCACGCGGCCTTCCTCGCGGGCCCGGCGGGGAACGTCTTCGCGTTCTCGATGCGCAGGTCCGCCGCGACCATGCCGGTGCGGCCGTCCTCGAACTTCACCTGCGTCTCGATGTGCTGCACGTCGCGGCCGCCGTAGAGCGCGTCGATCAGCACCGCGTACTTCTCGGCGACGAACCCGCGCCGCACCTTGCGCGTGCGCGTCAGCTCGTCGTCGTCCGGATCGAGCTCCTTGTGCAGCACGAGGAACCGGTGGATCTGCGACTCCGCGAGCCCCGGCTCGGACGCCAGCTGCGCGTTGACGTCCTCGACGCACTCGCGGACGAGGGCGATGACCTCCGGCTTGCCGGCGAGGTCGGCGTACCCCGAGTACGCGAGCCCCCGCCGCTCGGCCCAGTTGCCGACGGAGCCGATGTCGATGTTGACGAACGCGGTCACCATGTCGCGGTCGTGCCCGAACGCCACGGCTTCCTTGATGTGCGGGAAGAACTTGAGCATGTTCTCGATGTAGTTGGGCGCGAACATCGCGCCGCCGGCGAGATGGCCGACGTCCTTCGAGCGGTCGATGATGCGCAGATGCCCGTCGGCGTCGAAGATGCCGGCGTCGCCGGTCCGGAAGTAGCCTTCGGGGTCGATCGACTCGGCGGTCGCATCCGGACGCCTGTAGTACTCGGTCAGAAGCATCGGTCCGCGCACCAGCACCTCGCTGTTCTCGCCGATCTTCACCTCGACGTGCGGCGCGGGCGGCCCCACCGTCTCTAGCTTCACGCCGCCGTCCGGCTGCAGGCACACGTACGCGCAGGTCTCGGTGGAACCGTAGAGCTGCTTCAGGTTGATGCCTATCGACCGGTAGAACCTGAACAGGTCCGGTCCGATCGCGGCGCCGGCGGTGTACGCGACGCGGATGCGGCTCATCCCGAGCACGTTGCGCAGAGGACCGTATACGAGGAGGTTGCCGAGCGCGTAGCGGAGCCGCTCGAGCGCGGGGACCGGCTTGCCGTCCAGGAGGTCCGCGCCCGAGCGCTTCGCGACGGCCATCGCCCGACGGAAGATCCAGCGCTTGAGCGCGCTCGCATCGTCCATCCGGATCAGCACCTGGGTGAGCAGGTTCTCGAAGATCCGCGGCGGCGCGAAATAGTAGGTCGGCCCGATTTCGCGCAGGTCGATCATCACCGTGTCGCCGGATTCCGGGCAGTTGATCGTGAAACCGACGACGAGCCACTGCGCGAAGCTGAACAGGTGGTCGCCGACCCACGCCATCGGCAGGTACGACAGCACGCTGTCGTCGGGGGTGAGCCCGTCGAAGCCCGCGCCGCCGCCGGCCGCGGTGAGGAACGCCGTATGGGACTGGCGTACGCCCTTGGGCTTGCCGGTCGTCCCCGACGTGTAGAGCATCACCGACACGTCGCTCCCGCGGCCCTTCGCGACCTCCGCGTCGAAGAAGCCCGGATGCGCCCGGTCGAACTCGCGGCCCGCGGCGACCAGCGATTCGTAGCTCGCGACGCCCTCGTAGCCCGCGCCCGCGTAGTTGCGCATGCCCCGCGGGTCGTCGTAGATCACGTGCGCGAGCGCGGGCACCTGCGGCCGCGCCTCGAGCATCTTGTCCACCTGCTCCTGGTCCTCGACGATCGCGTAGCGGATCGACGCGTCGGTCAGCACGTAGACGAACTCGTTGGCGGGCGCGTCCTGGTACATCGGCACGGGCACGCCGCCGACGCACTGTGCCGCCACCATGGCCCAGTAGAGGCGCGGGCGGTTGTCCCCGATGACCGCGAGGTGGTCGCCGCGCTTGAACCCGATGGACGCGAGTCCGCAGGCGATCGCGCGTACCTCGTCGGCGACCTCGCCCCAGGTCCAGGTCTGCCAGATGCCGAGGTCCTTCTCGCGCGTCGCGGGATGGCGCGGCCGGACCGCCGCGTTGTGCAGCAGCCAGCGCGGGAACGTGTCGAGCGCTTCCTCCATGGCTCCTCCTCGATGCGCCGGGGCGCACGGCCCCGGGCGGGCGCCGTCTCTTGCACGGACGGTCGCCTTGCGGTCTCCCGCCCGGGCGCAGCACGCCCGGGCCGGCCATCTTAGGTCCTGCGGGACGTCGCGGCAACGCGACGCGAAAAGTCCCCCGCGGCGGCGCCGCGTAGAATCCGGATGGCGGATCGGCGAACGTTACGCCCGGCGCTCGATCCGTGGCTGTCGCCGGGCCGACATTCCGCCGCCGCGACGTCCGCCCCCCGGCACCGACACGCCCACGCCCCGCAGCCTACCACCCGTGTCCAATTCCGCGTTCCGCCGGATGCTCGCTGCCAGCGCGTGGGCGAGCGCCCTGCCGCCGGCCGAGTTCGACCGGGTCGTCGCCGAGACGGTCGTCCGAACCCATCCCGCAGGCGGTCTCGTGTGCCGGAAGGGCGAGACGGTCGACCACTGGGTCGGCGTCGTCGACGGGCTGGTCAAGATGGCCAACGTGTCGGTCGAGGGCAAGCCGATGAGCTTCACCGGAATCGGGACCGGCGGCTGGTTCGGCGAGGGGTCGCTCCTCAAGGACGAGCCGCGCCGCTACGACATCGTCGCGCTGCGCGAGTCGCAGATCGCGTACATGCCGCGCGCGACGTTCGCCCGGCTCCTCGACTCGAACTTCGCGTTCAACCGCTTCCTGATCGTCCAGCTGAACGAGCGGCTGGGCCAGTTCATCGCGATGATCGAGCACGGGCGCCTGCTCGGGCCCGAGGCGAGACTGGCCCGCGTGCTCGCCGGCCTGTTCAACCCGGTGCTCTACCCGGGGATCGGGTCGTCGCTGCCCGTCTCGCAGGAGGAGCTGGGCCAGCTGGTCGGGCTGTCGAGGCAACGCGTGAACCAGGCGCTCAAGTGCCTGGAGGCCGAAGGCCTGCTGCGGGTCGAGTACGGCGGCATGACCGTGCTCGACCTCGCGCGGCTTCGCGTCTACGGCGAGTGAACGCCCACCTCGCGTCCGGCTCGCGCCGGTCCGGCCGCCGCGGGGCGCTCCGGGCCCGTGCGGACCGGCGTGCGGCCGGACGCGTTCCCCGGCGACGGCTACAATCCTGCGCCCCTTCCCAGGATGCCCCCATGCCTTCCTCCGTCGAATCCCTGGTCCGAGTCCTCTCGTCCGCGCACCGAACCGGGCGCATCGCCCCGGCGGCGACACTCGACGCGCTGGCTGCCGCGACGCTTCCCGAGGGTTACGCCGCGCAGGCGGGCGTCGTGGTCGCGCTGGGGGAACGCGTGGACGGCTGGAAGGTGGGCTTCGGCCCGGACAGGCTGCCGGCCGCCGCCCCGCTGCTCGGCAGCGTCGTTGCCCGATCGGGGGCGACGATGGCCCTCGCGCCCGACCGTCCCGTCATTCTCGAGATCGAAATCGCGTTCCGGCTCGCGCGCGACCTTCCGCCGCGCCCGGGACGCCCTTACGCGCAGGCCGAGATCGAGGACGCGGTCGACGTCGCGCTCGCCGGTGCCGAACTGATCGCCGCGCGCGGCGGGATGCCCGCGACGGGCACGCCGTTCCCGCGCTTCATCGCGGACCTGCAGGGAAATGCGGGCTACGTGTGCGGCGGCGAGACGCGCGGATTCCGCTCGGTCGACCTGAAGGCGTGCCGCGTCTCGCTCTGGATCGACGACGACCTCGTGCACGACGCCGTCGGCGGCCACCCGCAGGGCGACCCGTACGCGCCGCTCGTCGCGTGGGCGAACGCGCAGTGCGACCGGCTGGGCGGGTTGCGGTCGGGACAGATCGTGACGACCGGCACCATCACGCCGCCCCGACCGGTCGACCGGCCTTGCCGCGTGCGAGCGACGATCGAGGGCGTCGGCGACGTCGCGCTGACGCTTGCGGCGCCGCGCGCCTGAACGCCGGGCGCGTCACCGCGAGGCGCTGCGCGCGTTCTGCAGCCGGTAGACGGCCAGGTCGGGCGCGGCCGAGGCATCGCGGAACGACGGACCGTCGCGAAACGCGCGCACCTGCAGCTCGAACGCCGGCGCGTCGGCCCAGCCTTCGACGAGCACGATCCAGCGCGGAATCGCGGTCGCGCTTCCGCGCGCCTTCTTCTCGGCGGTCTCGATCGCGCTCGCCGCCTCGTCGGCGACGAGCAGATGCGCGCCGGCGACGCCCGGTGACGCCGCGAGCGCATCGAGCGCGCCGGCCATGAACGCGCGATGATCGCCCGCGCGGGCGCCGGCGACGTCGTACCGGAAGGTCGCGATCAGGCCGCCCTCGCCGGCACCTCTCGAATGCGCGACTTCGCACAGCGAGCGCGCGACGCCGCGGAAGTGCCTGACCGTCGCGACCGTCCACGGCGTCGGATGGTCCAGGCGGTCGAGGTAATCGCGCCCCGACAGCACCGCCTTGTTCGCGGTCTCGTAGAGGTTGAAGTACTCGGGCGCGCCGGCGATCGCGACGTAGCGCCGCCCCCGGAGGAATCCGGGAACCGACGCGCGTTCGGGCATGTGCTCGGTGCCGTGCCACGCATAGAACTCGTCGCGGCCCTCCGGCGCAATGTCGTGCCAGATCGCGACCGCGCCCGCGCCTGCCAGGCTCATGCCTGCACCGCGGAAGACGAGCGAGTCATTGGACCGGCATCGTCGCCAGGCGAACTTCTGCGCGAGAGCGAGCGCTTACACTCTTCGCCTCGGCGAGTAACCGTGACGCACCGGACGCCGCGAATCACTTCGCTGGATACTCGTAGAAACCCTTGCCCGACTTCCTCCCGAGCCAGCCCGCCACGACCATCTCGCGCAGGAGCGGCGCCGGGCGGTACTTCGGGTCGGCGAAGTCGCGGTAGAAGACCTCCATCACCGCGAGCATCACGTCGAGGCCGATCATGTCGGCCAGCGCGAGCGGACCGATCGGGTGGTTGCAGCCGAGCTTCATGCCTTCGTCGATCGCCTGCGCGGTCGCGAGCCCTTCCTGGAGCGCGAAGATCGCCTCGTTGATCATCGGGCACAGGATGCGGTTGACGACGAATCCCGGACTGTTCTTCACGACGATCGGCGTCTTGCCGAGACGCTTCGCGAAGCCTTCCGCCAGCGCGACCGTCGCGTCGCTGGTCTGCAGGCCCCGGATCAGCTCGACCAGCGCCATCATCGGCACCGGATTGAAGAAGTGCATGCCGATGAAGCGGTCGCCGCGTTGCGTGACCGCCGCCAGCTGCGTGATCGAGATCGACGAGGTGTTCGACGCGACGACGGCGTCGCTCTTCGCGATCTCGTCCACCTTCCTCAGGATCTCGAACTTGATCGCCGGATTCTCGGTGGCGGCCTCGACGACGAGGTCCGCCTCCGCGAGATCGTGGTAGCGCGTCGACGGGTGGACGTGCGCGAGAGCGGCGTCGCGCTGCGCGGCGGTGAGCTTCTCCTTCTTGACGAGGCGTTCCAGGCTCCCCGCGATCGTCGCACGCCCCTTCTCGAGCGCCGCATCGGAGACGTCCACCATCACCGCCCGAATGCCGGAAACCGCGCACGCCTGCGCGATTCCGTTGCCCATCGTCCCGGCGCCGATCACGCCGACGGTCCTGACCGTGCTCATCGAAGGTCCCTCATCGTCCGAAAGACCGCGATTATGCCGCGGCGGAGCCGCCGACCGTAACCCGTGCCTGCCGCGAAGCGGGGTGCGCGACCGGGCGTGCGGCTAGCCGCCAACCATCGCGGCGCGGCGGCGCCGGTGCGGCGCGCGGCACGCGCGGCGGGTTCGCGACGAGCCCCGCGACGAACGTGTCGACGAGCGCAGGGGCGCACGCGCGAAGGTCGAAGGACGTCGGGTCGAGCGTCCATCCGTGCATGAGCCCGGTCAGGTACGCGTAGAGCGCCTCCACCGCAAGGGCCGTGTGGGTGTCGCGAGGCAATTCGCCCGCGGCGACGGCCCGCGCGATCACCGACTCGACGCGCGCCCGGGCCTGCCGGCAGTCGCGGTCGTGCCGCTCGGCGATACCGGCGAGCTCTCCGGCGAGCTCGCTGCGGTGGAACATGATCTCGAACACGGCCTGCGTGCGCGGATCGCGGGTCAGGTGCGCGAGCGCGTCGACGCACAGCGCGCGCAGCGTCGCGATCGGCGAATCGGTCCTCACCCCGCTCGCCCGCTCGGCGAGCGTGTCCATGGGGCTCGTCGCGCGCCGACACATCGCGGCGAACAGGTCGGCCTTGTCGCGGAAGTGCCAGTAGACGGCGCCGCGCGTCACCCCGGCCTCGGCCGCGACCTCGGCGAGCGACGTCCGCGTGACGCCCCGATCGCGGAAGACGCGTTCGGCGGCATCGAGCAGTTGCTCGCGGGTAGTCGCGGCGGCTTCACGGGTTCTTCGCACCATGGCGGTCGGTCAAGGTCCGGTCAAATCGCGCTTGTAAACGTTCATGAATGTATGTAAATTCGCCCGCTCGGTCAAGCTGCATCGCAGCAATCCGCCTCCGGAAAGCCCCGCCATGCCCCACGCGTCCTGCGCCACCGTTTCAGTTCCGGCCGTCCGCCTCGCGGCCGGCATCCTCGTCGCCGGCCTCCTCGCCGGCTGCGGACAGGGCCAGCCGGGCGGCGGCCACGGCGGCTTCCCGCCGGCGCAGGTGGGCGTGATCTCGGTCGCGCCGCGCACGCTGCCCGTCTCGTGGGAGTACGTCGGTCAGACGACCGGATCGAAGGACGTCGAGGTTCGCGCGCGCGTCACCGGCATCCTCGAGCGCAAGCTCTACGCCGAGGGCGCACCGGTGAAGGCGGGACAGCCGCTGTTCACGATCGACCCCAAGCCGCTCGAGGCGCAGGCCGCCGCGGCGCAGGCGGAGGTCGCGCGTGCGCAGGCGCAGCTCGCGCAGGCCGAGCGCGAGGCGGCGCGGCTCAAGCCGCTCGCCGAGCGACGCGCGGTCGGTCAGAAGGAAGCGGACGACGCGTTGTCCGCGGCGGAGCTCGCGCGCGCATCGCTGAACGTCGCGAAGGCGAAGCTCGCGGAGGTCGACCTCAGCCTCGGGTACACGCGCGTCGTGGCGCCCGTCCCGGGGCTGTCGAGCAGGGCGATGAAATCGGAGGGCAGCCTCGTCAACGCGAACGAGACGCTGCTCACCGTGATCTCGCAGGTCGACCCGATCTGGGTGCCGTTCAACATCTCGGAGAACGAGCAGCTCGCGATCAACCAGGCCGTCGCGGCCGGCCGCCTGCAGCTGCCGAAGGACAACGGCTACGACGTGACGGTCAGGCTCGCCGACGGAACCGTGTTCCCGCGATCCGGACGCATCACGTTCGCGGACACGCGCGTGAACCCGGCGACCGGATCCTACGAGATGCGCGCCGAGCTCCCCAACCGCGACCTGGCGCTCAAGCCGGGCCAGTTCGTGCGCGTGCAGCTCAAGGGCGCCATGCGCAGGGATGCGATCGCCGTGCCGCAGGCGGCCGTGCTCGACGGCCCGCAGGGCAAGTTCGTCTACGTACCGGGCAGGGACAAGGACGGCAAGGACATCGCCCTGCCGCGTCCGATCACGGTCGGCCCGTGGGTCGAGGCGGACGGCGCGAACCTGTGGATCGTCGAGACGGGGCTCGCCGCAGGCGACAGGGTCATCGTCGAGGGCATGGCGAGGCTGCTCGCGCCGGGCTCGCCGATCGTGATCGGGCCGCCGGGACCGGCCGCACCGCCCGGCGCGCCGGGCACTCCCGCCGCGCCGCCCGCGAAGGACGACGCGAAGTCCGCGGCGCCGGCCAGGTCCTGACGCGAAGGCCCGCCCATGTTCTCGCGCTTCTTCATCGACCGCCCGATCTTCGCGGTGGTGATATCGATCTTCCTCGTGCTCGCGGGACTCGCCGCGATGCGCGTGCTGCCGATCGCGCAGTACCCGGAGATCGCGCCGCCGGTCGTCACCGTCCAGGCGATCTATCCCGGCGCCTCGGCCGAGGTCGTCGAGCAGACCGTCGCCGCGCCGCTCGAGAACGCGATCAACGGCGTGCCGGGCATGATCTACATGAGCTCGAACTCGTCGTCGAACGGGCTCGTGCAGATCCAGGTGACGTTCGAGATCGGCACGAGCGTCGACGACGCGACGATCAACGTCAGCAATCGCGTCAAGCAGGTCGAGTCGCGGCTGCCGCTCGAGGTGCGCCGCCAGGGCGTGACTGTCGAGCGCGGCAGCTCGTCGTTCCTGCAGGTGCTCGCGTTCTATTCGCCCGACGGCTCGCACGACGACCTGTTCATCTCGAACTACGTGACGCTGAACGTGCTGGACGAGTTGAAGCGCCTGCCCGGCACGACCAACGTGCAGATCTTCGGGGCGAAGGACTACGCGATGCGCGTCTGGCTCAAGCCCGACCGGCTCGCGCAGCTGAAGCTCACGCCGTCCGATGTCGCCGCCGCGATCAACGAGCAGAACGCGCAGTTCGCCGCCGGCAAGGTCGGCGCCGCGCCGATCGGCCCCGGCCAGGACCTCGTCTACACGATCACGACGCAGGGACGCCTCGCCGACGCGAAGGAGTTCGGCGCGATCATCGTCCGGGCGAGCCCGGACGGCTCGACCGTCCGGCTCGCCGACGTCGCGCGCGTCGAGCTGGGTTCGAAGGACTACGAGTTCATCGGCCGGTACAACGGCAAGCCGGCGACGCTGGTCGGCGTCTTCCTCGCGCCCGGCGCGAACGCGCTCGACGTGGCGAAGAGCGTGACCGCGCGCGTGGGCGCGCTGGCGGCGCGCTTCCCCCAGGGCCTCGCGTGGGCGGTTCCCTACGACACGACGCGCTTCGTCGAGGTGTCGATCAGGGAAGTGCTCAAGACGCTGGGCGAGGCGATGCTGCTCGTGTTCCTCGTCGTCTACCTGTTCCTGCAAAGCTGGCGCGCGGCGGTGATCCCGTTCCTCGCGGTGCCGGTGTCGCTGATCGGCACGTTCGCGGGCCTGCACGTACTCGGCTACTCGATAAACACCCTCACGCTGTTCGGCATGGTGCTCGCGATCGGCATCGTCGTCGACGACGCGATCGTCGTGCTCGAGAACGTCGAGCGCATCATGCGCGAGGA
>CALDKM010000438.1:0-7686 GCA_937898875.1 uncultured Pseudomonadota bacterium
GGCGGCGGCGGGCAGTCGGCGCATCGTCCTAGGCGGCGCCGCCCCGGGCGGCGCGGCGCTCGGCCGCTTCCTGGCAGCCGACGCAGCGCGCCGCGGCGGGATAGGCATGGAGGCGCGCCACCGGAATGGGCTCGCCGCAGTCGACGCACTGTCCGTAGCCGCCTTCCGACATCCGCCTGAGCGCCCCTTCGACCTCGGCGAGCTCGGCGACCTCCCGGCCGACCATCGCGATGTCGAATCCCTGCATGGCGTCGGCGACCGCCCAGTCGTCGGTGTCCTCCAGGCGGTTGCGGAGCGCCATCGTCTCCGGGTCGTCGTGGTCGGCGAAGAGCTCGCGGATGGCGGAGCGCAGCTCGCGGTGGCGTTGGCGCAGGCGGTCGGCGAGGTGACGGAGGTCGGGGTCGGACAGGAGCTTGCTCATCGGGTACCGGAATGGAGTCGCGGCGCAACGGGCGCCTGCCGTGATCGTGGCCGATCGGGAAACCTGCGGGCTTGACGGGCATCAACGTCGAGCCCGCGTGCGCCCCAGGGTCTTGAAAGGCGGGTGCTGGCGCCCATGTAGCGGAGCATCAGGCTCGCCGCGGGGCGGCCCGCCGGCGATGACCTGTTACCCCCGACACGATCGTTCGCAACGACAGGAGACTAACCATGACGCGCGTACAAGTCTACGACCCCTTCGCCGGCAGCGGCATCGACGACCTCTTCCGCGGCTTCTTCGCCCCGGTGCGCCGGGATGCCGATTCGCCGGTGAGCATCAAGGTCGACGTCACGGAGAGCGACAAGGGCTACGTCGTCCACGCCGAGGTCCCGGGCGTCAGGAAGGACGACATCCACGTGACGATCGAGGGCAACCAGGTCTCGATCAGCGCGGAGGTCAAGCGCGAAACCGAGAAGAAGGACGGCGAGCGGATCCTGCGCTCGGAGCGCTATTACGGCAGCAGCTACCGCAGCTTCGTCCTGCCGACCGAGATCGACGAGGCCAGGAGCGAGGCGAAGTACGACAACGGCGTGCTCGAGCTCACGCTCGCGAAGAAGGCGGCGGTCACCGGCCGCAAGCTCGCTATCTCGTAACCCGCGGCGCAGCAGGGAGGCCCGCCAGGGCCTCCCGTCGTCGTCATCGCACGCGCTTCGCGACGAATTCCTCGTCGACGTTGTCGCGGAAGTAGCTCCACGGCGACGACGCGCTGGCGAGCCGCCGCCAGATCTCGGGCGAAACGCCCGAGTACTCGAACGTGCCGGACGTGAGCTCGATGACGAGCTTGCGGGTGCGCTCGTCGTAGCCCGCGGCCTTCAGGCTTCCGCCGTTCATCGGCCTCATCTCCATCGCGCGGTCCTCCGGGTGGCCTGCACGCGCCCCGATCCTGCGTCGTCGCACGGAGACCGCCGCCGGCCCCGCGCCGCCGGCGAGTATGGTCGGGCCCCCTGGCCGGGTCAATTGCCGCCGGGCCCGCGGGGCGGGGAGGTGTCGTGCACGCGCGGTCGCCGCCGGCGATATACTGGCCTACGATGCGATCCGTCCTCCGACGCATCCTCTCGCTCGTGCTGGTGCCGAACCAGGCGTGGGACGAGATCGCGCGCGAGCCCGCCTCGGTCGACGTCCTGATCCGGCGTTACATCGTGCCCCTCGCGCTGCTCGCCCCCGTCGCGACGGTGATCGGCATGAAGACCTTCGACGCGAGCTGGTCGCCCGCCCACGGCTACCTGGTGCCGCCGGAGGCGATCTGGGCGGCGGGCGCCACGACGCTGTTCGCGTCGATCGCCTCCATCTTCCTGCTCGCCGGCATCTTCGTGCTGATCGCGCCGATGTACGGCAGCTCGCGCGACTATCCGTCGGCGCTCAAGGTCGCGACCTACGGCGCGGTGCCCGTGCTCGTGGCGGGCGCGCTCCTGTTCCTGCCGGTGATGGTGATGGTCTCGATGGTGGCGCTGTGCCACACGCTGTTCCTGTACTGGATCGGCGTGCGGCGCGTGCTCGACGTGCCCGAGGACGCGCGCACCGAATTCATCGGCATCTCGCTGACGATGCTCGGCGGGCTCTCGTCGATCCTCGGCGCCGCGCTGTCGAGCGCGGGCCTGTTCTGACGCTTCGGCCTCACTTGCCGGCGCGGTCGCCCCACAACTGCTTCAGGCGGGCGTCGCGCCCGCACCCGGTACGGTAATAGGTGTAGCGCACCGGGTTCTTCTGGTAATAGTCCTGATGGTAGTCCTCGGCGGGCCAGAACTCCCCCGCATCGACGATCGGCGTCACGATCGCGTCCTTGAACGGCTTCGCCTTCTCGAGCGCCGCCTTCGACGACTCCGCCGCCTTGCGCTGCTCGGGCGAGCTCACGAAGATCGCGGTCCGATATTGCGATCCGACGTCGCAGAACTGCCGGTCCTTCACCGTCGGATCGACGTTGACCCAGAAGACGTCGAGCAGTTTCTCGTAGCTCACCTTCGACGGGTCGTAGAGCACCTGCACGACCTCGGCGTGGCCGCTCGCGCCGCCCGACACCTCCTCGTAGGTCGGGGACTTCTTGGCGCCGCCCATGTAGCCCGACGTCGTCGACAGCACGCCGGGCAGCTTGTCGTAGGGCGGCTCCATGCACCAGAAGCATCCGCCGGCGAACGTCGCGACGGCCGTCATCGGCTTCGCCGGGGGGGCGGTCGACTGCCCCTGGGCGACGGGCGCGAGGACGACGAGCGAGGCGAGCGTGGCGGCGATCAGGGTCTTCATCGTGCCTCCGGGCGAAACGATGTTCCCGGTACGGTCGCACGGCGGGCCGGATCGCTTACGCGAGCGGCGCGCCTTTCGCGGCACAGGCACCCACGGGATCGCGCCCGGCCCGACCTTGCGGCCTCCCCGGTCAGACCTGGGGGCGCAACCGGTCCTTCGCGTCGAAATAGGCGCGCGCGTGCTTGAGCAGCTGGCCGTCCGACGGATGGTCAGCGCTTTCGATGCCGACGATCTTCCCGGCGGTCGGTGCGTCGTGCTTCTTCCACCAGTCGTAGAGATGCAGCTTCGCCGCTGCCGGCCCGGTCAGGAGTACCTCGCTCGAGCCCTTCACCGCCTCGGCGACCTTGCGGCAGAACTCCGGGTCCTCGGTGCCGTGGCGACCGGAAACCGACCCGCTCCGGTGATGGATCTGGCGATCGCCGCCGTGCGCGTGCACCAGCGCGGACTCGGCCTCGTCTTTCCCGAAGCGGATGACGTGGGCCTCACGGTGGTCGACCCAGATGACGGCGTGGTAATGACTCATCGCTTTCCTTGTGCGTTGCGTTCCGGCCCCCTCGGCCAGCCCGATCAGATCATTTTACTCCGGTCGTCTCCCGCCTCCCGGCGGCGTCGCGGATACGCCGCCGGGCTTGATGCAGATCAGCATCGGAGCGGCCGACGGCAACGTTCGGGTCCGGCAGGAGCCGAATCAATTTAAGCGGGCATGGGCCCGGCGCGGCAACCGGGGGACGATGAAGTCTGCGGTGACGGTACTGGCGTTGGCGATGCCGGCCGGCGGGACGGCGGCGGCCGATGGCGGAATGGGAGCCGGCGGGAGGCATGGCGGGCAGGGGAGAGGCGGCGTTGGGCGTCTGCGCGATGAAGTCGGGCCTCCCGGACGTCGCCGGTGCGCAGGGGTGTCCGATGCGCGAAGAGCGCGGAATGGGTGGACGCATGGCAATGAACGCCGCCCCGGGTGCCGCGGAAGGCTGTCCCATGCATGGCGGCGCCGGCTTGAAGGGCAGGGCCGGTGGCGCGCCTCGTGACTAGCAGGACATGGGTGTATGCGCCACGACGGGATGCGGACGCATCGGGGGCAGCAGGAGCGGGCGGCGGGGTGGCGCCCGAGGCCCCCGCAGAGTAGTGCGCAGCCGCACGAGCCGGTCGCCCTCCGGGGGCGACCGGCGATTCGCGTAGGATGCCGGCGTCGAACGACTCCCGACTCGCGCCGATGCACTCCCGCCTGATGGCTTCCTGCGTTGCCGCCGTCGCGCTCGCCTGCGCGCAGGCGTCGCTCGCCGCCGAGCCGCCGCGCGTGCTGCGCGCGATGCTCAACATCGCCGAAACGAGCTTCGATCCGCAGTTCGCCTCCGACGCCGCGTCCGACGCGGTGATCTCCGAGGTGAACGAGGCGATGCTCGACTACGACTACCTCGCGCGTCCCGTGACGCTCGTGCCGCGCACGCTCGAGGCGATGCCGACGACGCCCGACGGGGGCCGGACCTGGGTCGCGCGGCTGAAGAAGGGGATCCGCTTCACGCCCGACCCCGCGTTCGGGGGCAGGCCGCGCGAGCTCGTCGCCGCGGACTATGCCTACACGTACAAGCGCATCCTCGATCCGGCGGTGAAATCGCCGTGGCTGTGGCTCTTCGACGGGAAGATCGTCGGCGGCGACGCGGCACGCGCGGCGGCGGCGAGGTCCGGGCGGTTCGACTACGACGCGCCGATCGCCGGGCTCGAGGTCGTCGATCGCCACACGCTGCGCATCCGGCTCAACGCGCCCGACCTGCGGTTCCCGTTCGTGCTCGCGGTCCCGTACACCGGCGCCGTCGCGCGCGAGGTCGTCGAGGCCAGCGGCGCCGAATTCGGCGCGAAACCCGTCGGCACCGGTCCCTACCGGCTCGCCGAGTACAAGCGCAGCGCGCGCATGGTGCTCGAGCGCAATCCCGACTACCGTGCCGAGACGTACGTGCCCGCCGGGCCGATCCCGCCCGAGTCGCAGGCGATCGCCGCAGCGCTCAAGGGCCGGCGGCTGCCGCTGCTCGACCGGATCGAGATCAGCGTGATCGAGGAGGCGCAGTCGCGCTGGCTCGCGTTCCTGAACGGCGAGATCGACGTGGACGCGCTCGTGTCGGAGTCGCTCGTCGACGAGCTCCTCGTCGACGGCAGGCTCAAGCCGGCGCTCGCGGCGAAGGGCATCCGGCACGAGGCCTCGCTGCGCCCGAACACCCGCTGGGTCTACTTCAACATGGACGACCCGCTCGTCGGCGGCTACGAGCCTGCGAAGGTCGCGCTGCGACGCGCGGTCTCGATGGGCTACAACGCCGAGGAAGCGCTGCGCGTGTTGCAGAAGGGGCGCGGCATCCTCGCGCAGAGCCTCGTGCCGCCCGGCATCGCGGGCTACGATCCCGGCTGGAAGCTCGGCGCCCAGGTCTACGACCCCGCGGCGTCCCGCGCGTTGCTCGACCGCTTCGGCTACAAGGATCGCGACGGAGACGGATACCGGGAGACGCCCGACGGGAAGCCTCTCGTGCTCGAGCGCTGGTCGGCGCCGACGTCGGCGCAGCGGCAGGCCGACGAACTATGGAAGAAGAACATGGACGCGATCGGGCTGAAGATCGCGATTCGCAAGGACAAGCTGCCCGAGCTTCGCAAGATGGCGCGCGCGGGCCGGATCCCTTTCGCGTCCGACGGCTGGAACGCGGACTACCCGGACGCCGAGAACTTCATGCAGCTCCTCTACGGTCCCAACGCGGGACAGGAGAACCAGTCGCGCTTCCGGCTTGCCGAGTACGACCGGCTCTACCAGCTGGCGCGCAAGCTGCCCGACGGCCGCGAGCGCACCGCGCTCTTCGGCAAGATGCAGGAGCTCGTCGTCGCGTACGCGCCGATGCGGTTCACGCAGCACGTCGTCGAGGATCACGCCTGGCATGCGCGCGTGAAGAACTACCGCGCGCATCCGATCCGCCAGTTCAGCTTTCACTACTACGACGTGGAAGGCCCTGTCCCGGGACGGTAGTGCCTCGTCCGGCATTCGCACCCGAGGCGCGCGCATGTCCCGCCGCAGCCGGACACGCGCGACGGGCTACCGCTCGCGTGCGCGGCGCTCGCGCGCGCGCCGCACGATCGCCGCGTCGTCGTCCTCGCCGTAGCCGGCGGCCACCGTGTCGGCGAACGCGCGCCGCGCCGCCTGCGCGAACGCGGCATCGGCCTGCGCCCTCGCCGCGACGTCGCAGGCGATGCCGACGTCCTTCGCGAGGATGCGCGCCGCGGCTCGCGGGAACCAGTCGCCGTCGAGCGCGCGAGGGACGCGGTCGTCGAAGATCCAGCTCGCGCCGGAGCTCGCCGAGATCACGTCGGCCGTCGCGCGCAGGTCGAGCCCGAGTGCTTCGGCGAGCGCGAGCGCTTCCGCGGCTGCGGCGAGGTTCGCGGCCGCGAGCAGGTTGTTGACGACCTTCGTCGCCGCGGCGTCGCCGACGCGATCGGAGATCGCGAACGTCCGCCCCGCGATCGCGGCGAACACGCCGGCGCAGCGCTCGCGCGCGTCCGCGGGGCCGGCCACCATGAGGGTCATCGTACCGGCGGCGGCCTTCGCCGGGCCGCCCGAGACCGGCGTGTCGAGGATCGTCACGCCCGCCGCGGCCACGCGAGCGGGCAGACCCTTGACGTAGTCCGGATCGACCGTCGACGCGACGAGCACCGTGCGGTCGCGCGTCCCCGAAGCCAGGATGCCGTCGGGAGCGAACAGCACCTCGTCGATCTGCCCCGCGTCGACGACGATCACGACGACGATCGGCGCCGCGCGTGCGACCTCCGCCGGCGATCCCAGCACCGTGGCGCCCGCGGCCGCCGCACGAGCGTCTGCCTCGGGGCGAACGTCGCGCGCGACCACGCGAAAGCCGTTGCGCACGAGCGACGCGACGATGCCGAGCCCCATCGCGCCGGGCCCGACGACGCCGACGGTACCGCGTGTGCCCATCGGGGCGCTCAACGTCGGCGCGGCGCGTACGCCACGTTCACTTCATGGGGGCGGGAACCATCAGCGGCTCGCAGTTGGCGAGTCGCCACGCCGTCCCGTCGCGAATGTAGATGAGCCCCTCGGGCATCGTCGGCGAGCCGCCGCCGCCCCGTATCTCGAGGAGCCCGTTCGTGTAGCGGACGCCGGCCGCCGCGGGGACCTTCTGCAGCGTCACGCGCTCGCCCTCGGGCGTGAGCATCCGCACTTCGTCGGGGAGGAACCGGATGACGACGCGCTGGCCTTCCAGCTGGCAGGCGATCGTGTCCTGTGACGGCACGTCGGGCAGCTTCTCCGGGGAGGCGCACGCCGCGGCGAGCAGCGCGGCGACGAGGGCCGGCACGAGCGCGCGCCGGGCCTGGGGAATTCCTTGCATCGTGGGCTCCGGGAACGAATCTCCCGGTAGCGTATCGCAAACGCGCGCCCGCCGCGAACCGGGCGCGCGGCGTCGGGCGCTCAGCAGTCGGGGATCGACATCGCGATGCCGCCGAGCGACGCCTGCTTGTAGCGTCCGGCGAGGTTCCGTGCGACTTCGAGCATCGAGCGCGCGACGGCGTCGAGCGCGACGTACGGCTCGGGCACGCGAACCGCCGCCGTCGCCGCAGCGCACGCGCGCGCGGCGGCGAGGCCGTTTCGCTCGATGCAGGGCGACTCGATGCGTCCGCCTGCCGGATCGCAGGCCAGGCCGCGGTGGGGCTCGAGCGCGAGCTCCGCGGCATGGAGCGCCTGCGCGGGCGTCGCCCCCATCACGGCAGCGCAGCCCGCGGCGGCCATCGCGGCCGCGACGCCGACCTCGCCCTGGCATCCCACCTGCCGCAACCCGGCGCGGCGCAGGAGCGCGCCGGTGACGCCGGCCGTCGCCAGGAACTCGATCGCATCGTCGTCGCTCGCCAGCGTGGTCGACGCCAGCGCGTGCCGGAGCAGCGAGGCGACGATGCCGGCCGCGCCGTTCGACGGCGCGGCCACGACGCCGGAT
>CALDKM010000439.1:0-7129 GCA_937898875.1 uncultured Pseudomonadota bacterium
TGAAGCGCCTGATCGCGCCGCCCGTCGTCCCGCGCGGCGTCTACCTGTGGGGAGGCGTCGGCCGGGGCAAGAGCATGCTGATGGACGCGTTCTACGGCGCGGTCGCGATCCGCCGCAAGATGCGCATCCACTTCCACGCGTTCATGCGCGACGTGCACGAGGAGCTCGCGACGCTGAAGCGCGAGACCGACCCGCTCGCCACCGTCGCCGAGCGGATTGCGAAGCGGCACCGGCTGATCTGCTTCGACGAGTTCCACGTGTCGGACATCGCCGACGCGATGATCCTCGGGCGCCTCTTCCGCGCGCTGGTCGACCGCGGCACCGTGTTCGTGATGACGTCGAACTTCCGGCCCGATCGGCTGTGGCCCGACGGGCTGCTGCGCGAGCGGTTCCTGCCGGCGGTCCAGCTGATCGAGCGGGAGCTCGACGTCCTCGAGGTCGACGGCGGAACCGATTACCGGCTGCGCACGCTCGAGCAGGCGCCATGCTGGCTCGTGCCCGACGGCCCCGAGGCGGATGCCGGTCTCGCGCGCCTCTTCGACGCGATGGCCGACGGGCCCGACGAGGACCGTCGGCTCGCGATCGAGGGGCGGACGATCGTCGCGCGGCGGCGCGCGGGCAGCGCGGTGTGGTTCGACTTCGCGGCGCTGTGCGACGGGCCGAGGTCGCAGCGCGACTATCTCGAGATCGCGCGGCGGTTCGCCGTCGTCTTCCTGTCCGGCGTGCCGGCGCTCGGGCCCGCGACCGCGGACCTCGCCCGGCGGTTCACCTGGCTGGTCGACATCCTGTACGATCATCGCGTCAAGCTCGTCGCCTCGTCCGCCGTCGAGGCCGGGGCGATCTACCGCGAGGGCCCCGCGGCCCACGAGTTCCCGCGCACGGTGAGCCGCCTGATCGAGATGCGCACGCACGACTACATGGCGCAACCCCACGCGACCGGCGCGGCGGCGCTCGCCGAGGCGATCGCCGCGACCGCATGACCTTCCCTTCCGTGACGTCCAACCAGGAGAGACCCGTGCCGACATTCAAGGCGTACCGCACCTTCGAGGAGAACGGCAAGGTCACGAGCCGGTTCGTCGGCATGAAGCTCGACGAGCTCGATCCGGGCGACGTCGTCGTGCGCACCAAGTACTCGACGATCAATTTCAAGGACGCGCTCTCGCACAACGGCACCGGCAGGATCATGCGCAAGTTCCCGACCGTGGCCGGCATCGACATGTCGGGCACCGTCGAGACCTCGTCGGATCCGCGCTGGAAGAGGGGCGACAAGGTGATCGTCCACGCGTACGACATGGGCGTCGCGCACGACGGCGGCTACGCCGAGTACGTGCGCGTCCCCGGCGACTGGGTCGTGCGCCGTCCCGAGAGCATGACGGCGTTCGACGCGATGACGCTCGGCACCGCGGGATTCACCGCCGCGCAGGCGATCCACCTGATGCTGCACAACGGTCTCGCGCCCGCGAACGGCCCGGTGGCCGTCACCGGAGCGACCGGCGGCGTCGGCTGCGTCGCCGTCGAGATCCTCGCGAAGCTTGGCTTCCACGTCGTCGCGATCACGGGCAAGGCGGCGGAGGAGGCCGACTGGCTCAAGTCGATCGGTGCCGCCGAGGTGCTGGCGCGGCAGTCGATCGACCTCGCGAAGATCCGCCCGCTCGGTCCCGCGACGTACGCAGGCGCGGTCGACAACCTGGGCGGCGACATCCTCGCGTGGCTCCTGTCGATGCAGAAGATCGGCGGCACCGTGGCCGCGGTCGGACTCGCGGCCGACATGAAGCTCAACACGACGGTCGCACCTTTCATCCTCCGGGGCGTGCACCTGCTCGGCACCGACAGCGCCAACTGCCCGATGGCGCTGCGGCAGACGCTGTGGAACCGGCTCGCGGTCGACTGGCGCCCGGACCGCGTGCACGACCAGGTCCGCACGATCGACTTCGAGGACCTCCCGACTCACTTCGATGCCTACCTGAAGGGCCTGGTGCGCGGACGGACCGTGGTGCGGATCGCGCCGGACAGCCATCCCTGACCGACCGGGCGCGCCCGGCGAAAGCGGCGGCGGCTTGACCGGCGTCATGGCCCGCCCGCCTTCGGGCGGGTAGCGTCGCAGACGGGTCGCGCGCGGAACCGCCGCCGACGACATCCGCTGGAGGAACCACGATGGACCGCTACCGCGATTTCCACCACCGCTCGCTCGCCGACCGCGACGCGTTCTGGCGGACCGAGGCCGCGCTCGTCGACTGGCACGAGCCCTTCACGAAGGTCGTCGACCATTCGAAGCCGCCGTTCGCGCGCTGGTTCGTCGGCGGCCGCACCAATCTCTGCCACAACGCGGTCGACCGCCACCTGAAGGATCGGGCATCGCAGCCCGCGCTCGTCTACCTGTCGACCGAGACCGGCGAGGAGAGGAGCTACACCTACGCCGAACTGCACGCGGAGGTGAACCGCATGGCCGCGGTGCTCGCGTCGCTGGGCGTGGGGCGGGGCGACCGCGTGCTCGTGTACATGCCGATGATCGCGGAGGCTGCGTTCGCGATGCTCGCCTGCGCCCGCATCGGAGCGATCCATTCGGTCGTGTTCGGCGGATTCGCGGCGGCGTCGCTCGCGACGCGCATCGACGACGCGCGGCCGAAGGCGATGGTCACGTCCGACGCCGGCATGCGCGGAGGCAAGGCGGTCCCGTACAAGCATCTGGTCGACGAGGCGCTGCGCCTCGCGAAGCATCCGCCGGCGAAGGTGCTCATCGTCGACCGGGGCCTCGACAAGGCGATGGCCCGCACGCCCGGCCGCGACGTGGACTACGCCGAGGCGCGGGCGAGGCACCTGGACGCGAAGGTTCCCTGCGCATGGCTCGAGTCCTCGGAGCCTTCGTACATCCTCTACACGTCGGGGACGACCGGCAAGCCCAAGGGCGTGCAGCGCGACACCGGCGGCTACGCGGTGGCGCTCGCGTCGTCGATGCGGCGCATCTTCTGCCTCGACCCCGGCGACACGATGTTCACGACGTCAGACATCGGCTGGGTCGTCGGCCACTCGTACATCATCTACGGGCCGCTCATCAACGGCACGACGACGATCATGTACGAGGGCCTGCCGATCCGGCCCGATCCCGGCATCTGGTGGAAGATCGTCGCCGACCGCAAGGTCAAGACGATGTTCAGCTCGCCGACCGCGATCCGCGTGCTGAAGAAGCAGGACCCGTCGTACATGAAGGCGCACGACGTCTCGACGCTGCAGTACCTGTTCCTCGCGGGCGAGCCGCTCGACGAGCCGACCGCGCGCTGGGCGAGCGAGTCGCTGGGCGTCGCGATCGTCGACAACTACTGGCAGACCGAGACCGGCTGGCCGATCCTGTCCGCGCAGCCGGGCGTCGAGGAGACGCCGCGCAAGTTCGGCAGCCCGTCGTTCCCGGTCTACGGCTACGACGTCCGGCTCGTCAACGAGACGACCGGTGCGGACGCGGGCACCGACGAGAAGGGCGTGCTGATGATCGCGCCGCCGCTGCCGCCGGGTTGCATGACCACCGTGTGGGGCGACGACGAGCGTTTCGTCAAGACCTACTTCTCGACCTTCCGCGACCGGATGCTCTACTCGACGTTCGACTGGGCGACGCGCGACAAGGACGGCTATTACTTCGTCCTGGGCCGCACCGACGACGTGATCAACGTCGCCGGGCATCGACTCGGCACGCGCGAAATCGAGGAGGCGGTGCAGGCGCACAGCGGCGTGGCGGAGGTCGCGGTCGTCGGCGTCGCGGATGCGGTCAAGGGCCAGGTGCCGGTCGCATTCGCCGTGCTGAAGGATCCGTCGAGGCTCGCGACGCCGGAAGGCATCGCGGCGATGCGCAAGGAGGTGATGGACACCGTCGACCGGGAACTCGGCGCGATCGCGCGGCCCGGCCAGGTGCACTTCGTGACGCTGCTGCCGAAGACGCGCTCGGGCAAGCTCCTGCGCCGCTCGATCCAGGCGCTCGCCGAAGGGCGCGACCCGGGCGACCTCACGACGATCGAGGATCCTCTGGCGCTCGAGCAGATTCGCGAGGCGCTGGGCCCGCGCTGACGGGACCGGGAGCGCGCAAGCGCGTCTCCGGCCTCGGGCCGGCGAGGGCGCGGAACGCTCGGGCGTCGTCGCGCAGCGCCGCGGCGAACGCGCCGGGCGCGTCGTCGATCGGCTCGTAGCCCAGCGCCTCGATGCGCCTGCGCAGCGTCGGCGAGCGGATCACCGCCGCATAGGCCTCCTCCAGACGCTTCACGACCCCGGGTGGCGTGCCCGCCGGCGCGAGCAAGCCGTACCAGGGTGCGACGACGACGGACGGGAAGCCCGCTTCGGCGGTGGTCGGGACGTCCGCGATGCGCGCCACGCGCTTCGGGCTCGCGATCGCGAGGAAGCGGAGCGCGCCGGATTGCGTGTGCTGCGACAACATCGCGACCTCGTTGAAGTACAGGTCGACGCGCCCGGCGACGACGTCGACGAGCGCCGAACTCGCGCCCTTGTATTCGACCGGAAGCATGTCGACGTCCGCCGCCGATCGGAACAGCGCCCATGCGAAGTCGGTCGTCGTCCCCGGCCCGAGTGTCGCGTAGGTCAGTTTGCCGGGCTTCGTCCGCGCGAGATCGGCCAGCTCGCGCAGCGAGCGTGCCGGAACCGACGCATGGACCGCGAAGCCGAACGGGACGTGAGCGACACGGCCGATCGGGATGAAATCGCGCTCCGGGTCGTACCGGATGTCGGTACGCGTGACGGCGCCGATCACGAGGTTGGAGAGGCCGCCGAGAAGCAGCGTGTTGCCGTCGGGTGTGGCGCGCGCGACCGCTTCGGCGCCGATCGTGCCTCCCGCCCCCGGGCGGTTTTCGACGACGACGCCGACGCCCCAGTATTCGGCGAGCGCGTCGGCGACGATGCGCGTCACGTTGTCGGTGGCGCTTCCCGCCTGCTGCCCGGCGACGATCCTGACGGGACGGTCGGGAAACGGCCGGGCACCGTTCGCGCAAGAGACCGAAGGAACGACCGCCGCGAGTGCGCAGGCGAGAAGGGAGGGCAGGAGGAGGATGGGAGCGCGCGTCATCGGTGGCGTGGAATCGATTGGGTTCGTCCGGCGGCCCGGACCGGCCCGCATCTTCGCACGAACGCGGTGTCGGTTCGTCGGACGCGCCGCGCTCGCGACATATAATCGAGGCACGCCGCCGATGACGTGCGCGCGCCTCGGCGCCGGGCTCGCGGACTCGAGCCGACTGCCGACGATCGCCTGCCTGCTGCTCGGCGCGCATGCGACCCGCCCGGATTCCCCGTATGACCGACAGCGATCACGCGGAGCTGACCGCGCACCTCCTCTCCCTCGCCGGACGTGCGCCGAACGCGCCGGCGCTGCTCGCGCCCGGGCGCACGACGATGTCGATGGCGTCGCTCGCCGCGCACATCGGCCGACTGGGCACGACGCTGTCGGCGTGGGGAATCGCAAGGGGCGACGTGATCGCCTGGTCGAGCGGCGACCGCGTCGACACCGCGGCCGCCATGGCGATCCTGCCGGCGTCGTGCACGTTGGCGCTGCTCCACGCCGCGGGGACGCGTGACGCGATCCGCGACGTTCTGGTGCGTCTCAGGCCCAAGGCGGTCGTCGTCCCGGACGACGACGACGCGGCGGTCGTGCTCGCGGCGAGGGAACTCGGCCTGGCCGAGATCACGGTCGACGGCGCCGGCCGCGAGGAGGCGGGATCGTTCGACCTCGTGCTGTCGCGTGCCGCGCCTTCGCTGGAGCGCAGCGACCGACTCTCGCCCGCGTGGGCGCTGATCGGGGCGACCTCTGGCGCGACGGGGCGACCCAAGCTCGTCTCGCACGGTCATCGCCAGATCGTCGTCACCGCGCTCGCGACCGGCGAGCGCCTGGCGCTCGGTCCGGGCGACATCTCCGGGCATCTGCGCCCGCTGCACCTCGCGGGCGGCATCCGCAGCGCGTTCATGCAGTCGCTGGTCTGCGGCGGCGCGGTGAACGTGCTGCCCGAATTCGACATGGAAGCGCTGGCGGACGAGTGCGCTCGCGGAAACGTGACCTACATTTCGGCGTCGTTCACGCTGTTCCGCGAACTGCTCGTGCGCCTGGAGTCGGGACAGCCGTTCGACAAGGGTCGCCTGCGCTTCGTCCGCGTCGCTTCGGGCCGGCTGGAGCCCGACGAGATGGACCGGCTCGAGCGCCTGCTCGGCGTCCCCGTCGTCACGGGGCTCGCGTCGAGTGAAACGGGGACGACGACGCATCAGTCGCTGCCGCCTGCGCCGCGCAAGCGGGACTCGGTCGGGACGCCGGTCGAATGCGAGATCCGGCTGGTCGGCGACGACGGGCGCGTCGTCGGGCCGGGCGAGGTGGGCGAGCTCCAGGTGCGGGGCCCACAGCTCTTCGACGGCTACGTCGACGATCCCGGGCTGAACGCGGCGGCGTTCGTCGACGGATGGTTCCGCACGGGCGACCTGGCCATCATCGACGAGGACGGCGAGGTCCGTCTCGTCGGGCGCGCCAACGAAGTCATCAATCGCGGCGGCGACAAGATCTCCCCGGCCGAGGTGGATGCGGTCCTGATGACGTTGTCCGGCGTCGCCGAAGCGGCGGCGTTCGGCATCGCGCATCCGCGGCTCGGTCACGAAGTGGTGGCGGCGGTCGTTCGCCGCCGGGGGTCGGCGGTCACGGCGGACGAGGTTCGGGCGCAGGTGCGCACGCGTCTCGGTGCGCGGTGCGCGCCGCGGCGCGTGTGGTTCGTCGATGCGTTGCCGCGCAACGAGGCAGGGAAGCTCCTGCGCCGCGAGCTGCCGGCGTGGGTCGACCGCGACGCCGCGACGCGCGAGGACGACCCGGCGCCGGCGACCGGGACGGCGGCGACGCCTCTCGAGGCGGCGCTGGCCGGCCTGTGGGCGAGCGTGCTTCGCGTCGTCGAGGTTCCGCGCGACGCCGACTTCTTCATGCTCGGCGGCGATTCGCTGCGCGGTGCCGCGCTGCTCGAGCAGGTTCGCGCGCTTTTCGGCGTCGAGCTGCCGGTGGAGTCGCTGCTCGGGGAGGCCGGCACGCCCGCGGGCATGGCGCGCGGCATCGAGCGCGCGCGCCGCAGGGAACGCGCAGCGCCCGACGGCGGGCGCGGGTGACCGCGTCGCA
>CALDKM010000440.1:0-15766 GCA_937898875.1 uncultured Pseudomonadota bacterium
CGTCGACCTCGCTCCCGCGCCCGACCGCGTCGACGTCGATCCGGCGCTGGCGCCCGCGCTCGCCCGGGCCGCACGCGCGCTCGGCGGAGCGCTGGCGCTCGTCACCGGCCGGTCGATTCGCGACGCGGACCTCCTCTTCCCGGGCCTCGCGCTCCCGATCGCCGGCCAGCACGGCTGCGAGCGCCGCGGCGGCGACGGCGTCCTGCACCTGCACGCGAGCGACACGCTCACGCTCGACCGCCTCCGCGACCTGTTCGCCGCGTTCGCGTCGCGGCATCCCGGCATCGTGGTCGAGCACAAGGGCGCCTCGCTCGCCCTGCACTACCGCGCGGTGCCCGGCCTCGCGAGCCACGTGCACCAGACGATCCGCAGCGCGATGAGCGGCGTCGACGGCTCCTGGACGGTGGAGGGCGGCAAGCGCCTCGTCGAGGTGCGCCCCGACGGACGCGACAAGGGTCGCGCGATCGCCGATTTCATCGCGGAGCCGCCGTTCGCCGGCCGCCGGCCCGTGTTCGCCGGCGACGACCGTGGCGACGAGCCCGGCTTCCGCGTCGTCGAACGCGCGGGCGGCATCGCGATCAAGGTCGGGGCGGGGCGCACCTGCGCGCGCCACCGCCTGCCCGACGTCGATGCGGTGCGCGCGTGGATCGCGGCGCTCGTGCCGCCCGCGCCATGACCGCCCTGCAGCGGCATCTCGACCTCGCGCTCGTGGGGAACGGGCGCATCGGCCTCCTGGTGGATCCGGAAGGCACGGTCGTCTGGGGCTGCTACCCCCGTTTCGACGGCGACCCCGTGTTCTGCGCGCTCCTCGACGACCGGCCGCCCGCCGACGCGCGCGGCCTGTTCGCGATCGAGCTCGCCGACGGCGCGCACGCCGAGCAATCCTACGTCCGCAACACGGCGGTCCTGTCGACGCGCCTCGTCGATCGCGACGGAGGCGCGATCGAGATCGTCGACTGCGTGCCGCGGCATCACGAGCACGGCCGAATCCACACCCCGCACACGCTCGTGCGCCACGTGCGCCGCGTCGCGGGGCGCCCGCGCATCGTCGTCCGGCTTCGCCCGGCGAGCGACTGGGGCGGGAAGCGTCCGGACACGACGACGGGGAGCCATCACGTTCGCTACGTCGCGCCCGGCCTGACGCTGCGCCTGACGACCGACGCGCCGCTCGCCGCGATCGCCGACGAACGGGCGTTCTTCGTCGAGGACTCCTGCACGCTGGTGTTCGGCGCCGACGAGCCCCTCCCCGGCGCGCCGGCGGCGTACGCCCGTCGTGCGATCGACGAGACCGTCGAGTGGTGGCACGACTGGGTGCGGCGCCTTGCGATCCCGTACGAATGGCAATCGGACGTGATCCGCGCCGCGATCACGCTGAAGCTCAATGCCGACGAGGACACCGGCGCGATCGTCGCCGCGATGACGACGTCGATCCCCGAGTCGCGGCGCTCGCAGCGCAACTGGGACTACCGGTACTGCTGGCTGCGCGACGGCTACTTCGTCGTCGACGCGCTGAACCGGCTCGGCGCGACCGCGACGATGGAAGGCTACATGCGCTACCTCGCGACGATCGCCGCGAATGTCGGCGAGGGTCCGCTGCAGCCGGTCTACTCGATCGCCGGCGAATCGTCGCTCGACGAGAGGATCGTCGCGACGCTGCCCGGCTACCGCGGCATCGGTCCGGTGCGCGTCGGCAACCATGCGTACCGGCAGGCGCAGCACGACACCTACGGCGCCGCGATCCTCGCGGTCACGCATGCGTTCTTCGACGAGCGGCTCGCCCATCCGGGCGACGCCGCGCTCCTCGCCCGTCTCGAGCCGCTCGGGCGGCGCGCCGTCGCGCTCCACGACCAGCCCGACGCCGGCCTGTGGGAGCTGCGCGGCCGCACGCGCGTCCACACGTGGTCTGCGGTGATGTGCTGGGCCGCGTGCGACCGCCTGGCGCGCATCGCCGGCCGGCTCGGGCTCGGCGATCGCGCCGCGCACTGGGCGGCGGAAGCGGAGCGCATCCACGCGTTCGTGCGCGAGCGCTGCTGGAGCGACGCGCGCGGCGCGTACGTCGCCAGCGCCGGCGGCGACACGCTGGACGCGAGCATGCTGCTGCTCGCCGAGCTCGGCTTCCTGCGCGCCGGCGACCGGCGCTTCGCGTCGACGGTCGACGCGATCGGCCGGGAGCTGAAGCGCGGCGACTTCGTGTTCCGCTACGTCGAACGCGACGACTTCGGCGAGCCCGAGAACGCGTTCGTCGTCTGCACCTTCTGGTACGTGAACGCGCTCGCGCAACTCGGCCGGCGCGACGAGGCGCGGGACCTCTACGGCCGCCTGCTCGCGTGCCGCACGCGCCACGGACTCCTCGCCGAGCACGTCGACCCCGCGACGCGCGAGCCGTGGGGCAACTTCGTGCAGACCTACAGCATGGTCGGCATGATCGGCGCCGCGAAGCGGCTGTCGTTGCCCTGGGACGAGGCGTTCTAGGGTCGGACCCAACGTCGTTCGGGGTCCGACCCGGGTGCTGCCCAGGGTCCGACCCGGGTGTTGCGGCCGCGATCGACGGGGCGACGCCCGCCCGGGCCGATTGTGCGAGGCGCCGCGAAGGCGTCAAATGTGCGGTCCGGCTGGCGCGGGAGGATCTCGATGTCCGGGACGGAACGTGCATTGCGCGCGGCTTTCGCGTGCCTGCAGGCGATCGGCGAGGGCTGCCCGTCGCCCGGCGAGTTCGCGCGCCGTCGCGAAGCACCTCGAGCGGATCTACGAGAAGCTCGGCGTCGAGTCGCGCACCGCCGCGGCGATGCGCGCCGTGGGCCGGAACCCGGAGCTGCGCGTCCGGCTGCGTCCGGACGTCGTTCGCAGCGAGCCCGGCGTCAATCCGCCGCCTGCGGCACCCGTGCGCGACGCAACGCCTCGACGATCGCCTCCGCGGGCTGAGCGCCCGACAGCCCGTAGCGCCCGTCGACGATGAAGAACGGCACGCCGGTGATGCCCAGCGACGATGCGCGCTCCTCGGCGTCCGCGACCTCGCCGTGTCCGAGCGCCGAGGCGAGGAAGTCGAGCGCCTCGCCGCGATCCTCGCCCGCCTCGGCCGCGAGCGCGGCGAGAACCTCGTGCGATCCGACGAACGCGCCCTCGACGAAGTACGCGCGGAACAGGCGCTCGACGAGCGCCGAGGCGTCGCCGCGCGTCTGCGCCCATGCGATCAGGCGGTGCGCGTCGCGCGTGTTCGGCTGCAGCGCGATGCGCTCGAAGTCGAACGCGATGCCCGCCTGCGTTCCGGCCCGGCGCACGCGGTCGTAGATCTGCGCGGCACGCGCAGGCCCCCCGAACTTGCGCTCGAGGTAGTCGCGGCGGTCGACGCCCTCGGCGGGCAGGCCGGGGTTGAGCTCGTACGGGTGCCATCGCACGGTCGGCAAGGGTTCGCCGGCCTCGGCGAGCGTCGCGAGCGCTGCGTCCAGATGGCGCTTGCCGATGTAGCACCAGGGGCACACGACGTCCGAGACGACGTCGACGACCTGCGAGGACTCGGGTTCGGGAGCGGGAGACATGGCGGAGGCGGTGATCGGACGCCCTGTGCACGGCAGCGATGCGAACGCGCCGGCGGCAACGGAACGGTCGGGGGGACCCATGCAAATTCGATGCCAACTCTAGCACGGCAGGCGCGGTCACGCCCGCGGACCGACACGCAGTCCGCGCCGGGAAGGGCCTCTACGGCCCTCCCCGCGCTCCGCCCGGTCGCGATCCCGTCCGCGGGCTACCAGCCCGTGTAGGCAACCGAGACCCCGAACACGTTCGCCGTGTAGTTGGGCGCCTGGTGTCCGGTGAGCAGCACGTTGTTGGACGACGTCGGCGTCGCGTTGTCGAACGCCCAGTCCCTCGTGCGGTACTTCTCGTACGCGTAGTTGAAGCGCAGCAGCACGTTCTTGTTGACGACGTACTTGCCGTACAGCTGGAGCGAGTCCAGCCGGGTGCTGGTGTCCGGGACGGATGTCGCGGTCAGCGCCGAGCCCGGCGTCAGCGACGTCTTTCCCGTGCCGTCGGTATAGATGTACTGCGCACCCATGTCCCACTGCTTGCCCGCCGGCGTGTATCGCAGACCCGCACCGGCCGTGTTGTCGAGGTACTCGAGCGACGACTGCCAGTTCTGCGCCTCGCTGACCGCCTGCGCGGTCGTGTTGTTCCACGACCGGCTCGCCTGGTCGGTCGTGAAGCGCGAGTACGTGTAGAACAGGAACACGTTCAGCCCGTCCATCGGGACCCAGGACCCGTCGATCGTGTAGCTCTCGCCCACGGCTTCGGTGCGGCCGAGGCACTGGGACGGGAAGAACAGCGCCGGCGCCAGCACCTGGTCGTTCCCGCCGCCGCAGTCGGGGCCCTTGTAGTCGCGCTTGTACCAGTCGGCGCGCGCGGTGAGCGACAGCTGCTCCGTCGGCGACCAGGCGCCCTCGACGCGGATCAGGTTGTTGTCGTAGTCGCCGACGAAGTAGTGGCGCAGCGTCGGGATGTTGTCCGGGATCGGCTGGGCGGTCGTGACGGCGCTCGTGAAGCTGGCTTCGTACGGCCGCGAATTGTCGTAGTCCGAGCCTCGGCGCTGGTCGAACACGTAACGCACCGCTCCGGTGAAGCCGTCGCCCATCACCTTGCGGAGCTCGGCGCCGAACTGGTTGTTCGTCGTGTCGGTGCGAAGCTCGTCGGCCGCCTTCTCGTAGTCGATCTTCTGGTACTGGTACCAGCCGCGCAATATCGCTCCGCGCCCGAGCGCGTAGTCCCCGTCGAGCTTGAACCGGTTCTCCTTCGTGCCGGGAGGAAGGTTGCGCCGGATGCGCGTGCTGTTGATCGAGTCGTTCACCACCGGATCCTGGTTGGTGGTGTCGCCGCCCACGTACGCGTAGACGTCCTCCGGCGTGCTGTTCTTGCGATCCTGATAGCGATAGCTCGCCTTCACCGTCACCTTCGGCATCGGCCGCGAGAACAGCGACAGGTCGACCGTCGTGTTCTGGATCTCGCCGTCGAGCGAACTGCGCGGCAGCGCGTTCGGAACCGAGAGCGAGGTGCCCGGCGTCTGGTCCGCCGTGTTGATCGTGTAGGGCAGGAACGCGTCGTTCTGCTTCGCCAGGCTGTACGAGACCAGGCCGTTCAGCCGCGTCGTCGGCGTGACGTTCCAGCCGCCCGTGAGCTGGATCTGCTGGAAGTCGTTCGACGGCATCGCACCGATGCGGCCGTACCCGGTCGGGAACCCCGAGGCGCCGACCCAGCCGCTGATGATGTTGTACGGGTTCTGCCAGGTGAACGACGAGTTGCTGTTGTCGTACTTCGAGTACCAGTACGACAGCGTGGCCTGCGCGTCCTTGCTCGACCAGTGGAGCGCCGCCTCGATCTGCTGGGTGCGGTCGTTCAGCCCGTACGGGACGATCACCGCACGCGGGTTGCCCCCCGTGTTGCCCATCGCGGCGCCGACGAGCTTGGACCCGTCGCGGTCGTCCTGCCGGAAGCTGATCGTGAAGTCGAAGCCGCTGCCCAGCGTCGCCTTGCCGCCGACCTTCAGGATGCCCCGCTCCTGCTTGACGTCGTACTCGCGCAGGAACGGCTCGACGGCGGCCGCCTGCGTCGGCGGCTGACCGGCGAGCCCGGCGAAGCCCGCGGGAAGCGTGAGCTGGTTCGATCCCAGCCCGTCGTGGATGAACTTCGTGTCGTCGAACTGGTACCGGTTGATCTGCTGCCAGCTGGCGTTGATGCCCCAGTTGCCCTGCCTGCCGTATTCGCCCCCCAGATCGTACGACGGCAGCCCGATGTTGGTGGCGAACGCGTTGAGATAGGTGCCGTCGTTCCCCGGCCTCATGCGCAGGTTCGCGTTGCCGATGAAATAGGCCTCGCTCTTGCGCATTCCGGTGAACTCGCCGAACTTGAACGAATCCTCGTCGGAGTAGGCGACCCCCGCCTCGACGACGTTGTCGTTGTAGCGCGACATGTCGGCGCCGCGCGTGAGCGGAATGTAGAAGAGCGGTTCGCCGAGCGCGCTCCCGGCGGCCAGCGCCGCGATCACGGCGGCGGCGAGCGGCTTCATCGCGAATGCCCTGGCGGTCCGATGGTTCGTGGTCATGGTCTGTCCCCTCGTCCCGGCGCGCTAGCGCGTGAACCGCTGGCCGGACGGATGGTTGCTGCCGTGGATCTGCGAGTGGCAGTTCGCGCAACTCTGCCCGAGCATCTTGTCGGCGCCCGCCGCCGGCGGCAGGTTGCTGCCGCTGTAGAGCGTGCTCGGATGGAACGGCGCGATGTGACACTGCTGGCACAGGTGCGGCAGGCGCGCGACCAGCATCGGCGGATTGTTCGTGCCGTGCGGGTTATGGCAGTTCGTGCATTCCTCGCGCACCGGCGGATGTTCGTGCAGGAACGGTCCGCGCTTCTCCGCGTGGCACGTGTAGCAGGTGTCGTTGATCGTGGTGCGGATCAGGTTGTGGTCGCCCGTCGACCCGTGCGGCTGGTGGCACGACGAACACGCCATCTGGCCGGTGCGAAGCGGGTGCGCCGAGAACCGGAGCATCGCCGCGCGCTGCTCCTTGTGGCAGGAGAAGCACACGCCGGCCTGAGTCTGGCGGACGAGCACCTGGTCGCGCGCCGCGTGCGTCGTGTGGCAGTTCGAGCAGCTGATGCGCGACCGGTCGTGCGCGCTCCCCTGCCAGAACTGGTGCGCGGTGCTGCGCTCGTGGCAGGCGAGGCATGCGCCCGCCTGCGCCTCGGGGGGCGTCTCCGAATTCTTCGAGAACGTGCGGTCCGGCTTCGGCCGCTCCTTCTGGCCCTCGGGCTTGTTGATGTGCCGGTCGCTCTCGCCGTGGCAGCTGGTGCAGGTCGGGGTGCGCGCGTCGGCGATCACGCCGTGCCGCGTCTTCCCGATGTCGAGCACCGGGTAGTCCTCGGACTCGTCGTGGCAGCGCGTGCATTTCGCGTCGCCCTTCAGCACCAGGTCCTTCGGTGCGGCCTTCGCCGTGTCCTGCGCATGCGCGGCGGCGGCAAGCCCGAAGGCCAGCACCGTCGCCTGCATGGCCGCGATCCATCCGTGTCGCACGAACCTCATCGGCGTCTCCCTCGCTTCGGTCCGACGCGCCGCGCGCGAGCCGCGCAGTGCGATCCGGCACTTCCCAGCCCCTGTTCCGGCGCGTCACGCTGCGGCGCGCCCCGTCCCCGCCAATCCCGTCGCGGCGCCGCGCGGCCGCCCCGAGCCTAGTTCGCGAGCTTCATCTCCCTCGGGCCGGGGCCTTCCGGCTCCTTGTGCGCGATTCCGAAGTGGCAATCGATGCAGGTGAGCCCCTCGGCCTTGCCCTTCGCGTGCCGCGCCTTCGCGCGGTCGGTCTGCTTCTCCTGGTCCCACGCGTCGTCGTGATGGCAATTGCGACACTCGAGCGAATCCGTCTCCTTCATGCGCGTCCACACCCGCGTCGCGAGCGTGTGCCGGTGCGCCTCGAACTTCTCCTTCGTGTCGACGACGCCGGTCACGTGACCCCAGAGTTCGAACGACGCGCGCATCTTGCGCAGGATCAGGGGACCGACCTCGCGCGGCACGTGGCAGTCCGAGCAGATCGCCCGCACGCCCGTGCGATTCCTGTCGTGGATCGTGTCCTTGTACTCGGCGTACACGTTGTCGCGCATCTCGTGGCAGCCGATGCAGAATTTCTCGGTGTTGGTCCACGCGAGGCCCGCGGCGCCGGCGGTCATGAGCACCCCCGCGGCGATGGCGAACACGACGGCCGCGCCGAGAAAGCGCAGCAGGATCGTCCCCCGACCGGCGTCGGGACCGCGTATCGCGAGCCAGATGCGCTTCAGCACGGTTGCCTCCCGCCTGTGCCCGTCACTTCGCCAGGACCCACCTGATCACTTCCCTGATCTGGGCGTCGTCCTTCGTCTTGAGGCTGTCGTGCTCCTCTTCCTTGCCGTCGATCTTCACCTTGGGATTGGTGGTCAGGTGCGTGTAGAGCTTCGCCTCGGCGTCCGCCTTGCCCTTGTACTTGGCGGCAGTCTCCTTGAACGACGGCCCGTCCTTCTTCTTGTCGACCGCGTGGCACTTGAAGCAGTTGCTCTTCTTCATCAGCGCCTCGACCGCCGCGTCGTCCGCGCGCGCCGCGGAGGCCGCGCCCAGCGCCAGCACCGCGCCGAGAGCCACAACCGTCGCCTTCCTCATCGCCTGCCTCCTTCGAAGCCCGGGACTACCGGGAGAGTATCCAGCGCACGGCGTCCCTGACGTCGGCGTCGTTCCTGGTCTTGAGCGAGTCGTGAGACTCGTCGCGCCCGTCGATCTTCACTTTCGGGTTGGTCGTCAGAAAGGCGACGAGCTTCGCCTCCGCGTCCGCCTTGCCCCGGTATTTCGCCGCGGTGTCCCTGAACGAAGGACCCTCCTTCTTCTTGTCGACCGCGTGGCACTTGAGGCAGTTGCTCTTCTTCATGAGCGACTCGACGGCCGCGTCGTCCGCGAGCGCCGCCGGCGACAGGCCGACCGCCGCCGCGCCCAGGAACAGCGTCAGGATCGATTTCGGCGTGAGGGGAGACGGCGACGAGGACACGGCAGCACACGGCCGGGCGACGCGGAACGCCCGCGGAGGCCGTACGCTTGCGGGAAGAGCAGGCATGCCCGACATTCCCACGCGCCTCTGCTGCCAAGGAATACCGACCGGGGGACGGTCAACGCCGGCCCTCTCCGTCCAGATGCAACGACACCACAGGTCGCCCGGAGCGCGCTTGATCCCGGTCAACTACCCGATCAGGCGGCATGGGACCTGAGGTGCGTGTTGCAAAGCCTAGAACGATGCGACGGGGGGCGCAAGGTCCGGGGACGATCCGATCCACGCTCGCGGGCGGGCGTGACCGATAATGCGACACCGATGCCTGAGATCCGCCGATGGGACGTGGTGTGCCGCGTCGTCGACAACTATGGCGATGCGGGCGTCGCGTTCCGGCTCGCGCGCCAGCTCGCCGACGAGCACGGCGCCGCCGTCACGCTCTGGATCGACGACCCCGTTCCGCTCGTGCGGCTCGCGCCCGGCATCGATCCGCTGGCGGCGACGACGACCGCGTACGGCGTGACCGTGCGGCGCGGTCCCGGGGACGGTGCAGGCTTCGCGCCAGGTGACGTCGTGATCGACGCGTTCGGCGGCGGCCTGCCGGACGCCTGGATCGACGCGATGGCCCGCGCCGCGCGGCCGCCCGTGTGGGTCGTCCTCGAGTACCTCACCGCGGAATCCTGGGCCGACGGCGCGCACCGCCGGCCGTCCCCGGAACCGCGCACCGGGTTGGCCCGCTGGTACTGGTGTCCGGGCTTCACCGCCGCGACCGGCGGGCTGCTGCGCGAGGCCGGCCTGTTCGCGCGGCGCGATGCGTTCCGACGCGATCCTGCGGCACGCAAGGCGACGCTCGCCTCGATCGGTACGGAGGCGCCCCCGGACGCCCGCGTCGCGCTCCTGTTCTGTTATCCGACGCCCGCCCTCCCCCCGCTGCTGGACGCGTGGGCCGACGGCGACGCCCCGGTCGTCGCGCTCGTCCCGCAAGGGGTGGCAGTCGACGCGATCGACCGCTGGACCGGCGGCCGCGTCCCCCATCCGGGCGCGCCGTTCGTTCGAGGGGCGCTCGCGCTCGCGTCGGTTCCCTTCGTCCCCCAGGCGGCGTTCGACGAGCTCCTGTGGTCGTGCGACTTGGCGATCGTCCGGGGCGAGGACTCGTTCGTGCGCGCCCAGTGGGCGGCGATCCCGTTCGCCTGGCACGCCTATCCGCAGCCCGACGGGGCGCACCACGCCAAGGTCGCGGCGTTCCTGGACCTCCATCTGGGCGCAGCGCCGCCAGGGCCCGCCGCCGACGCCCGGCGGTTCACCGAGGCCCTCAACCGTGGGGACGGCCCCGGCCTGGCGGCGGCCTGGCCACCCTTCGACCGGGCCCGGGCAGCGCTCGCCGATCACCGTCGCGCCTGGGCCGATGCGCTGGCGTCCCGACCGGATCTGGCCACCGCGCTGGTTGAGTTTGCCCGGGGGCGGCTATAATTATGGGTTTTCCCAACCCACCCATTCTGGCGGCCTGTCCCTACCCGGGCGTTCCGCCCCGGAGATACCGATGAAGATCGCCCAGGAAGTCCGGGCCGGCAACGTGATCATGGTCGGCAAGGACCCGATGGTCGTGCAGAAGGCCGAGTTCTCGAAGTCCGGCCGCAACGCGTCCGTCGTCAAGATGAAGCTCAAGAACCTCCTGTCGGGCACCGGCACGGAGACGATCTACCGCGCCGACGAGAAGTTCGAGACGGTCCAGCTCGAAAAGAAGGAAGTGACGTTTTCGTACTTCGGCGACCCGATGTACGTGTTCATGGACGGCGAGTTCAACCAGTTCGAGGTCGAGAAGGAATCGATGGGCGACGCGCTCAACTACCTCGAGGACGGCCTCACCTGCGAGATCACGTTCTACGAGGGCCGCGCGATCTCGGTCGAGCTGCCGAACACCATCGTGCGCGAGGTCAGCTACACCGAGCCCGCGGTCAAGGGCGACACGTCGGGCAAGGTGACCAAGCCCGCGAAGCTCGCGACCGGGTTCGAGGTCGCCGTGCCGCTGTTCGTCAGCACCGGCGACAGGATCGAAGTCGACACCCGCACCGGCGAGTACAAGCGCCGGGTCTAGCCTTGGGGTCCGACCCCGGTTTCATCGGGGTCTGACCCCGGTGTTTCCGGTTCTCGCCGACGGGCGCCCGCTGCCACGCAGCCGGCGCCCGTTGCATTTCCGCCCCCTCCTGCGCCCCTTGACCTGCGACAAGCCGAACGCTCGCAGGCCGGTTCACGCTGGAAATTGAAGAGGGGGACGCTCGATGCGCACGCGAACATTCGCGTTGATGGCCGCAGCGGCCGTTTCCTGCGGGGCGGCGACTTGTGCTTCCGCCGCCGCGGAAGGCATCTGGATCGGCGCGACGGCCACGCAGTCGCTCATCGAGGCGTTCGTGCTGGATGACGGTACGTACTACTTCCTGTACTCGCTGCCCAACAGCTACGACATCGGCGGCATGATCCAGGGACACGGGACCAGTGCCGACGGAAGCTTCGAAACGACCGATGCGAAGGACTTCCGCGTCGGCGCGGGCAGTGCCGGCAGCGCCGCGCTCTCGGCCGACTACCTGCCGAGATCGTCGCTCGAAGGCGGGCTGTCGTACGCTTTCGGGAACACGTCGTTCACCGCCGCCTACCAGGCCGTCTACGAGCAGCCCGCGAGCCTCGCCGCCGCGTCGGGCACCTACCAGGGACAGGCCGGCACGGCCGCCGGCGTGCAGCCGGTGACGCTGACGGCGTCCCCGGGCGGCGCGATCTCGGGCTCCGCGTCCGGCTGCACGTTCAGCGGCACGACCACGCCGCGAGGGAGCGTGAACGTCTTCGATCTTTCCATCACGTTCGACGGCGGAGGATGTCTCTTCGGGACGAGCACGCTCGTCGGGTTCGCCTACTACGACGCGGCCACCGGAGAGTTGCTCGCTTTCGCGCCGAACGCCTCCCGCACCGACTCGATCCTGTTCGTCGGCACTCGCCCGTAGGCCACGTCTGCGCGCCCTCCCGCCATTTCGCGGACGAGGGCGGCATCGACTATCATTCGTCGCCGGCGGCCGAGTCCCGCCTCCGCACCCTTTGCCAGGATCGACCCATACGCCGCAGGCGCGCGCAGCGCCCGCCTCACCGGCCCCGCCGATGACCTCGACCCGCCCCGAACGACTCCTGCAGCGCCGGCTCGTCCGCAGGTTCGCGATCGTCGGCGCAGCCGCGATGGTCGCGATGCTGGCCGGCTTCCAGTTCCTGCAGCCGCTGCCCCCCGGCACGATCGTGATCGCGTCCGGCGTCGACGGCGGCCTCTACCATCGCTACGCCCAGCAATACGCGTCGTTGCTCGCCGAGCATGGGGTCCGGGTGGTCGAGCGACAGACCTCCGGTGCCGCCGAGAACTACGCGTTGCTGCTCGATCGGACATCCGGCGTCGACGTGGCGTTCCTGCAGGGCGGCGTCGCCTCGATGCCCGAGGCCGAGCATCTCGACATGCTCGCGAGCCTCTACATCGAGCCGCTCTGGATCTTCTACCGCGGCGACGCGAGGCTCGGCCGGATCAACCAGCTCCGGGGCAAGCGCCTCGCGATCGGCGCCCCGGGCAGTGGAACGAACGCGTTCGCACGGCCGATCCTGGCCGCGAACGGCATCACGAGCGCGAACAGCGCGATCCACCAGGCCGACAGCACCGAAGCGCTGCGGCAACTCGAGGCGGGTGAGGTCGACGCCGTGTTTCTCGTCGGGGGCGCGGAATCGCCGCTGATCCAGCGGGCGCTGTTCGAGCCGGCGTTCCGGCTGTTGAGCCTCGAGCGCGCCGAAGCCTACACGCGGCGCTGGCCGCACATCGAGCAGCTCACGCTGCCTCCGGGCGCGATCAGCTTCGAGCGCAACATCCCCGAGGACACGGTCCGCCTGATCGGCACGAAGGCGATGCTGGTCGCGCGCGACGACGTGCATCCGGCGATCGTGAACCTGCTGATCGACGCCGCGCGCGAGATCCACGGGCGCCAGGGCATCTTCGAGGATGGCGGCGAATTCCCCGGCACCGCGCGCGTCGACATCCCCGTGTCATCGTACGCCGACCAGCACCGGCGGTTCGGGCCGAGCTATTTCTACCAGGTGCTGCCATTCTGGGCGGCGGCGCTCGTCGAGCGCGCGATCATCCTGCTGATCCCGCTCCTGGTCGTGCTCGTGCCGCTGATGAACATCCTGCCGCGCATGGTCCGCTGGCGCGACCGGTCGCGCCTGGTCCGCTGGTACGGGCGCCTCGCGCTGCTCGAGCGCGACGTCGCGACGCGAAAACGGGACGACGCGCCGGTGGACAAGTGGCTGCAGGAGCTCGCCGAGATCTCGCGCGCCGTCGCGCAGAGGCGCATGCCCCCCGCGTTCGCGAGCGAGGTGTTCACGCTTCGCGAGCACATCGACCTCGTGCGGCGGGAGATCCTCGCGAAGCACTGATCCGCGTGGCAGGCTCCTCCCGTTCCCGCAGGCTTGACCGGCGTCATCGCCGGCGCCTCCCGGGGCGGGCACAATGCCCGGCATGGACGCGGGATTCGCACTGATCGCAAGGCTCGTCGAAAGCGGCGTGGGCAACCTCGCCGCCTACCTCGCCGCGCACGTCCTGCTGTGCCTGCTGCCGGCGTTCTTCATCGCGGGCGGCATGACGGCGCTGATCCCGAAGGAGGCGATCACGCGCTTCCTCGGTCGCAGCACGCGGCGCACCGTCTCGTATCCGGCCGCGGCCGCCGCGGGATCGCTGCTCGCGGTGTGCTCGTGCACGATCGTCCCGCTGTTCGCCGGCATCTACCGGAAGGGCGCGGGCATCGGGCCGGCGATGACGTTCCTGTTCTTCGCGCCGGCCGCGAACATCCTCGCGCTGGTCTACACGAGCAGCGTGATCGGTCCCGACCTCGCGATCGCGCGCCTCGTGCTCTCGCTCGCGTTCGGCATCGGCATCGGGCTCGTGATGGCGCTCGTGTTCCGCGCCGACGACGCGGCGCGCGACCGCTCGACCGACACGATGTTCGCCGCGCAGGCCGAGGCGGGGATGAGCCGCGCGGCGCTCGCATTCATCGGGCTGTGGGTCTTGCTGCTGCTCGCCGGCACGCTGAAGCTCCCGTTGCTGACGGCGCCGGTCGCGGAGTTCACGCTGCCGTTCGCCGACACGCTTCCCTGGCAGGCGGCGCTCGACCGGCTCGTGCCCTTCGACGCGGCCCGCGGCGAGGAAGGCGTGTCGGTCCAGGGGGTCGTGCTCATCGGCCTGCTGGCGGCGATCGGGGTGTGCGCCTGGCGCGGCCTCGAGAACATCCTCGACGGCTTCGACGGCTGGACGCGCGCGAGCGTCGCGCTGATCGCGGTCACGCTGCTCTTCGCGAGCCTCGTGGTCCGGGCCGACGCGCATGGCCTCGCGATCGGCGTCCCGGGCAAGTTCTTCGCGATCGCGGCGTGTCTCGCGCTCATCGGCGCGACCGCGCGACGCGCGCTCCCGCGCGAGGACGTGCAGTCCTGGCTCTGGGAGTCGTGGCGCTTCGTCAAGCAGATCTTCCCGCTGCTCGTCGCCGGCGTCTTCGTCGTCGGCATGATGCGCGCCGTCATCCGTCCCGAATGGATCGAGACGCTCGCCGGACGCAACACGGTCACGGGCAACCTCGCCGGCGTCGCGTTCGGCGTCTTCATGTACTTCCCGACGCTGGTCGAGGTGCCGGTCGCGAAGATGTTCCTCGACCTCGGCATGCACCGCGGTCCGCTGCTCGCCTACCTGATGGCCGATCCCGAGCTCTCGCTGCAGAGCATCCTGATCATCTCGGCGATCGTCGGGCGCCGCAAGGCGTGGACGTACGTCGGGCTGGTCGCGCTGTTCAGCACCGCCGCCGGGCTCGCCTACGGCGCGTGGATCGACGGCACGCCGCTCGCCGCGCTCGCGTCCGCCGTCGCCGCCTTCATCGTCGTGCTCGCGCTCGCCGTCCGGCGCGCGGGCGCGATGCTCTCCGCCCCTCCGAGACAGGAAGACCACGCATGATCACGATCAAAGTGCTCGGCCCCGGCTGCGCGAACTGCCGCAAGCTCGAGGAGATCGCGCGTCAGGCGCTCGCGGAGACGGGTGTCGCCGGCGAGGTCGTCAAGGTGACCGACATGCAGGAGATCATCGCCCACGACGTCGTCAGGACGCCGGGGCTGTGGATCGAGGGCAAGCTCGTGTCGTCCGGACGGCTGCCCGCCACCGCAACCGTGGCGGGCTGGATTCGCGAAGCGGCGGGCTGACACGGGCGCTAGCGCTGCCAGGGCGGCAGGCGCCCCGCGTCGGCCATGCGCACCGCCTCGTTGAGCAGGAACTCCTCGTCCACCGGCGAAAGGTCGAAGCGCCTGCTCGCCTCGTCGACGAGCTCCGGCGTCCATCTTCCCTGCTCGAGGAGCCACGCGACCGCGTGACGCAGCCCTTCGTGTTCCGGCAGCAGGCGGGAGAACGCGCTCATCGAGCGGCGGTGTCGAACACCGCGTCCGACACCGTGTCCGACGCCGATTTCATCGGGCGGGCGCCGGCACGGGAATCCACAGCCGGCCGTCGTGCTCGGCGACGAACACCTCGCTCGTGCCGGTCGACGACGAGTCCGCGGTCTTCGACTCGACGCGGATCACGAGCTTCTTCACCGGCTCGAGCGAGAGCTTCAGCAGCTTCCCGTCGGGCGACGGCATCGTCCTGTCCGCCCGCGCGCGGTCCTCGGTGGTGAGGTCGACGAGCGCGATCGACGCGATCTTCGAACCCATGCCGACCGTGGTCATCATCCGGTAGAACCCGAGCGCCTTCGGATCCGCGCCCTTCGTGTACAGCAGCGCGTGCAGCGTCGCGGCGTCCTTCGCCTCGAACGCCTTCCGGTAGGTGTCGACGAACGCCTGCTCCTGCGCCGGCGTCGCGGCGAGTCCCGCGGTCGGCACGAGCGCCGCCGCGAGACATGCCGCCAGCGTGGCCACGACGATTCTCATCCGACTTCCTCCCGATGCGGTCCTCGGCGCATTGTGGCTCCGCCCATGGGCCGCCGCAACCGACCGCGCCGCCGCACGCGCGTCCGATCCTGCGCGTCAGCGCAACGCGAGATCGACGCGCGCGAGCGTGTAGAGCACCGCGCGTCCGTCGTCCAGGCGCTCCACGTCGAGCACGTGTGCCTCGACCTCGGCCCGATAGTTCCTGAAGGACTGCGCGAAGAAATCCGCGATTCCCGCCGAGCCGACCGCGGTCG
>CALDKM010000441.1:0-7536 GCA_937898875.1 uncultured Pseudomonadota bacterium
GAGGCGCGGAAGCGGGAGGCTTCGGCGCGCGTCGCGGCCGCCGCGCCGCCCAGGACGACGGACGAGCGCAAGGCGCCGCCGGCCGCCGCGCCTGCAGCCGTGGCGGCCGCGAAGACCTCGTTTCCGAACGACGGTCTGTACCGGGGCCGCGCCTGCTGGCAGCAGCCGGGTTCCGCGAAAGGCCCGCAGTGCTGGTCGCTCGATTTCGCGATCGAGGGGCACCGGATCGATTCGAGCTGGGTAGGCAGCTACGGCAACGGCAAGCCGAGCTCGATCCGCGGCCAGGTCACGGCGCAGGGCGCCGTGAACGCGCTGATGGAGGGGTTCGGCGCCCGCGGAAATCCGGTCCGGGTGGAGCTCGGCGGCCGGGCCGACGAAGGCCGTCTCTCGCTCTCGGGCACGCTCGACAACGGCGTGCAGATCACCGGCTCGGCGACGCGTGTCCGCTAGCGACGCCGCCGTCGACCCTCGCCGCCGCGGCTTCCTCGCCCTCGCGCTCGCCGCCGGCGTCGCGCCCGCCTTCGTCGCGTGCGCGCACGCGCGCACGTGGAAGAGCGACCCGTTCGCGCTCGGCATCGCGTCCGGCTGCCCGCGGCCCGACAGCGTCGTGCTGTGGACGCGGATCGCCCCTGCCTCGGAACCCGGCGCGCACGAAGCGGTGAGCTGGGAGCTCGCCACCGACGAAGGATTCCGCACCGTCGTGCGCCACGGCACCGAGATCGTCGACGCCGACGTCGCGCACAGCGTGCACGTGCAGGCGAGCGGGCTCGAGCCGTCGCGCTGGTACTGGTACCGCTTCACCGCCGGTGGCGAGCGCAGCGCCGTCGGCCGCACGCGCACGGCGCCGGCACCGGGGCGAGAGGAGGCGCTGTCGTTCGCGATCGCGTCGTGCCAGCGCTACGACGACGGCTTCTACTCCGCCTGGCGGCACCTGGCCGACGAGTCGCCCGGGCTCGTCGTGTTCCTCGGCGACTACATCTACGAGAGCGCACCGCGCAAGGACCGCGTGCGCACGCACTCGGGCATCGGCGCCGCGAAGACGCTCGACGAGTATCGCGCCCGCTACGCGCAGTACAAGTCGGACGCCGACCTCAGGCGCATTCACGCGTCCGCGCCCTGGATCCTCACGTGGGACGACCACGAGGTGCAGAACGACTACGCGGCGGACCGGGGCCAGGATCTCGCGCCGACCTTCCTCGCGCGCCGCGCCGCCGCGTACCGCGCGTGGTGGGAGCACATGCCGATGCCGCCGTCGATGCGGCCGTCGGGCCCGGACCTCCGCGTGTACGACCGCTACGACTGGGGCGCGCTCGCACGCTTCCACGTCCTCGACGACAGGCAGTACCGCGACCACCACGCCTGCCCGCCTCCCGGCCGCGCCGGATCGACGACGGTGAACCTCGCCGACTGCCCCGATCTCCTGCGCGCCGACCGCACGATCCTCGGCCACGCGCAGGAGCAATGGCTCGAAGACGGTCTCGCGCAGCGCGACGTGCGCTGGAACCTCATCGCGCAACAGACGCTGATGGCGCCGTTCACGTGGACGACGGAAGGCCGCTACTGGACCGACGGGTGGGCGGGCTACCCGGCCGCGCGCGACCGGCTGCTCGACGCGATCGTCGCGCGGAAGGTCGTCAATCCGGTCGTGCTGTCGGGCGACGTGCACTGCAACTACGTCTGCGACATCAAGCGACGCGTCGGCGACCCGCCGGGGGCGGTGATCGCCAGCGAGTTCTGCGGCACGTCGATCTCGAGTGCGGGGCTGCCGCAGAGCCGCGTCGCGGCGGCGCTGCCGCTCAACCCGCACGTCAAGTACGGCCGGTCCGACGAGCGCGGCTACGTCGCGCTGAAGCTCGACGCCTCGCGCATCGAAGCGTCGCTGCGCGTCGTGAGCGACGTCGAGGATCCGAAGGCGACGATACGCACCGCCGCGAAATTCAGCGTCGAGTCGGGGCGGCCGGGGCCGCAGCCGGGCTGACGAGTCCGCAACAAGCGGCGGTCAGGGCGCTTCGCCGGCGACGCACATCACCGGGCCTTCGTCGACCCAGCCCGCGCGCACCATCTCGTCGATGATCGCCCGCTTCCCGCTGTAGCGATGCGCGGGCGCGCCGTCGATGCCGTTGTTGTAGACCCGGTGCAGCGGAATCCCCGAGGGGCACTCGCCGGCCTGCAGCTCGTACGTCCAGAACGACGACCCTTCGAACGTCCAATGCCAGTCGGGGCGGTCGCGCAGGACCGCGCATTCGCGCTGGCTCGCCGTGAAGAAGTGCGACGGCGCACTCGTCACGCTTCCGCCCCAGAACCGGTAGGTCGGATGGAACAGGCCTTCACGAATCGCCGGGTCGCCCGGGCGCAGGATCACGCGCACGCTCTCGCCCGTTCGCGACCAGCCCGCGATCGCGCCGCTATCCAGCGCGTCGCGCTCCGCAGGGTCGGTCACGAGTATGTAGCGCTCGCGCGCGGTCTGCCGGTACTCGACCGCATCGCCCACCACCGTACCGCCGGGGCACAGAAAGCCGCACCCGGAACCCCACGCGTAGGTGACGGATTGAAAGTATCCCGACGCACGCAACCTGCCGACGACCGGGTAGGGATCCGCGAGCGCGTCGAAGGTTCCTGGGATCCTCGCGCGGCCGTAGGCATCGACCACCGACGTCCCGACCTGGAGGTTGCCCAGCGAGCGGCGCCATTCGTCGTCCTTCGCAAGTCGCTCCATGAACGCGCTCGCGTCCGCCGTTGGGAAGATGAGCTCCACGACGTTGCGCGCGGGGCTCGCATTGCACACCGTGCCGCGCTCGATCACGTCGAACAGCAGCCCGAACCTCGCGTAGACGACGCCGTCGGCCCGCCAGAACGTCGACACGACCTGGTATCCGCCCGCAGCGAGCGTCCCGGCGGGCAGGTCGATCACCCATTCGCACAGCTGGGTCGGCTCGCCGGCGCGGATCGTCGCGGTCGCTTCGAGGATCCCCTCGCGCATGACCAGCTGCGCCGATGCGCAATCGAAGCGGCCCCGATACGCGCCATCGTCGTGGGCCCTCAGTCGAAGCTGGACGATCGTCCGCGCGTTGTCGACGAGCTGGAGGCCCGCCTCGTTGTAGACCCCGACTTCGGGCAGCTGAGCGCCGGCCGCGCTCCAGAGCGCGGAGGTCGCCAGCGCGATGGCGAGGATGAGCCTCATGGTCGAATGGGCTGGCACGGAGACGCCGACCGTCTCTGCCGCCTTCCGAGGATTGTACGCAATCGAAATCGGCGCAATGACGAAAATCTATCGTGGATCCCGCCCAAAGGTCGCCCTCGCATAGAATCGCGGCTCGTCCGCCGGAACGGACGCGGGTCCGACGCCGACCCGCGCCGGGAACCCGCCGGCCGGAAGTCACGGGGCAGCATTGAACCGCTTCACGATCTTCGCGAAGGGCAACCTCGACGTGCACGACACGCTGCACTCGCTGCGCGTGGGCGGCGCCGTCGCCTGGAACGGCGTCAACGAGATCCTGCGCGAGCGCTCGCCCGCGACGGTCGCGCGCGTGCGCCACGAGACGTGGACCCGCTCCGACGCGCTGCTCGCCTGCGATGGCCGCGTCCCGGCGGCGCTCGCCGGCCGCGACCTCCCGCTGGGGCCCTACCCGGTCGCGACGCAGTTCAGCCGCGCGATCTTCGAGACCGCCGCGGATGCGTACGTACTCTCGATCCAGCCGGACGTCGCGACGTTCCTGTTCCGCCATCGCCGCGACGGCTTCCTGCTGATGGCGTACGACCGCGAGCTCTGGCGCGCGGACGACCAGCGGTGGCTGGGCGAAGACTTCGACCCGGTGGGCCTGCTCGACGCCGACGCATCGATGGCGAACCTCGCGGCAATCGTCGAGCGCCTGCGCGCGCGCCGCGACGCGCCCGTCCTCGTCAACAACGTGTCGTCGGTCGTTCCCGGCGACACGGTCCACTGCTACGCCGGGCTCGACGAGACGCTCTCGACGCGCATCCGCCGCTTCAACGTCGCGCTCGCGGACCTCTCGCAGCGCAACGGGATCTCGGTCGTGGACGTCGACGCGGTCGTCGCGCGCGGCGGCGCCGACCGGCTCAAGCTCGACGCGTTCCACCTCACCGCCGAAGGCTGCCGGCGCGTCGCGCAGGAGACCGTGCGCGTGCTCGACGACCTCGGCGTGCTGGCGGACCGCGCGGCGGCGCGATGAAGGCGACCATCGTCGTCCGCTCGAAGGACGAGGCGTCGAGGCTCCGCCTCGCGCTCGCGTCGCTCACGCGCCAGACGGCGCCGGCGGAGGTCGTCGTCGTGAACGACGGCTCGTCGGACGCGACGGCGCAGGTGCTCGCGGACGCCGCGCGCGCGATGCCGGTCACGGTCGTCGCGCACGCGACGGCGCGCGGCCGTTCCGCGGCGGCGAACGCGGGGGCGCGCGCCGCGCGCGGCGACATCCTGCTGTTCCTCGACGGCGACATGCTCGCCGCGCCCGACTGGGTCGAGCGCCACCTCGCCGTCCACGCCGCCGCGCGCGGCGACGGCGTTCCCCGCGTGGCCCGCGGCGAGAACTTCCACTTCCGCGGCACGCGCTTCCTGCTCGACCCGGACGCCGGCACGCCGCGCCCCGGCGAGGAGGAGCGCGTGGCGCGCCTCTCGCGCGAGGAGCTCGACCGGCTCAGGGTGACGCGCGAGGACGTGCTCGAGCGCTTCGACGAGCTCGCGCGCCGCGCGGAGCCGGGCATCTATCCGGGCGCCGCGCCGCGGCAGCTGCAGGAGATCGAGCTCGACGCGCTTCGCCACCACCCGGAGTGCACGGTGCTCTGGGCCGTCGCGAGCGGCGCGAACCAGTCGGTGCCGCGCGACCTCTTCCTCGCCGCCGGCGGCTTCGACGAGGCGATCGACACGAACGAGCACCGCGAGCTCGCGTACCGGCTCACCGGGCGCGGCGCGAGGATGGCGCTCGCCGAGGGCGCCCGCACCTACCACCTCACGCACCGGACCGGCTGGCGCGACCCGCTCGTCGAGACCGCCTGGGAGCGCCTGTTCTGGCGCGCGCATCCCGTGCCGGCGGTGAAGCTGCTGTCGGTCTTCTGGGCGTGCCTGGGCGCGGCGAGCCGCATTCCTCCCGAAGCGCGCATCCGCTCGCTGCCCGAGCTCGAGGAGGCGGCGAGCGGCGCGCGCCAGGTCGATTACGACGAAGTGCGCAGGCGGATCGGCGGACTGCCCGAGCTCCCGTCCCCCGTCGCCCGGGCGGAGGCACGGTGAACGCCGCCCCCGCCATCGCGATCGACGCGGCGGTCGCGGACACCGAGCGGCCGGCCCTCGCTGCCGTCGCGGAGCAGCTCGCCGAGTGCCTCGCCGCCGCATCGGGGCATCCGTGGAGCGTCTACGCGCACGCGCGCGACGGCCTCTCGGCGATCGATCCCGCGGGCGGAGCGACCGTCGCGGTCGCGTCGCTGCTCCCCGAGCTCGCCCGCACCGACGAGCCGCTCGCCGCGACGCAGGCGCGATGGCGCGCGCACCTCGACGCGCTCGCGCGGCACGGCATCCCGGCGGTCGTCTGCACGATCTTCCGTCGCGTCGAGGCAGCGCCGCCGGGCGCGCGCGCGGCCTCCGAAACGATCGAGCGCATCCGCCGGCTGGACCTCGTCGCGGCCGAGCTCTCGCACGACACCGGAGCGTCGGTCGCCGACATCGACCGCGTGCTGGCGCACCTGGGCGCGCGCCAGCTCGCGACCGACCATCGCCTCGGCGGCGCGCTCGCGGCCGAGGTCGCGGCGTGGACGATCGTGTCGGCGCTGCTCGACGGCCCGCTCGACGGCGTCGTCGACGCGGACGTCCTGCAACGCGCCCAGGCGTACCAGGGTCCGCTGTGGGAGATCGACCGGCTCGTCAACCGCCGGCTGCGCCGCGCCCGCTGACGATGGACGCGCTCGCGCTGCTCCGGCCGATGATGCTGATCCGCGCGTTCGAGGAGGCGCTGATGCGCCGCCCCGACCACGGGTTCCAGCTGCTGTCGTCGGGCGAGGAGGCGATCGCCGTCGGCATCTGCGCCGCGCTCGGGCCCGACGACGCGCTCCTTTCCTCCGGCCGCTCGATCGGCCCCGCGCTCGCGCGCGGCGTCGAGCCCGCCGCCGTCATGGCGGAGCTCCTCGGTCGGACGACGGGCCCGTGCGGCGGCAAGGGAGGACGCGGGCACCTCGCGCAGCCGGCCGTCGGGTTCTTCGGCGCGCACGCGGTCGTCGGCGGCAATCTTACGATCGCCGCGGGCGTCGCGCTCGCAATGACGATCGAGCAACGCCCCGGCATCGTCGCGTGCGTGTTCGGCGACGGCGCGTGCGGCGCGGGCGCGCTGCACGAGGCGATGAACGTCGCCGCGCTCTGGAAGCTTCCGCTCGTCTTCGTCTGCGACAACAACGGATGGTCGGTGTCGACGCCGCGCGCCGCGGCGCTCGCGCCGGCGCGACTCTCGGACCTCGCCGCGCCGTTCCGGATGCCCGCCGCCACCGTCGACGGCATGGACGTCGTCGCCGTGCGCGACGCGGCGCTCGCTTTCGCGGCGCACGCGCGCTCGGGCGCCGGACCCGCGTTCCTCGAATGCACGAGCGAGCGCTTCGCCTCGCACTCGACGTCGACGCGCGAGACGCGCTCGCCCGCCGAGATGTCGGCGATCCGCGAGCGCTGCCCTATACGCCGCCACGCCGCGCGGCTCGAGGCGGAAGGTTCGCTGACCGCGGCGTCGCGCGAGCGGCTCGAACGCGAGGTCGCCGACGAAGTCGCCGACGCGGTCCGCCGCGCCGAGGCGGCGCCGTTCCCCGAGGTCGCCGGAATCCTTCGCGATGTCGCCTGAGCCGGCCGCGCGTCCGGAGAAGCTCTACTTCGCCGAGGCGATCGCGCGGTCGCTGCGCGAGGCGATGGCGCGCGACCCGCGGGTGATCGTCCTCGGCCAGGACGTCGGGCGCTACGGCGGTGCGTACCGCGAGTTCGCCGGCCTGCACGCCGCGTTCGGCGGCGCGCGCGTCCGCGACACCCCGGTCGCCGAGGCGGCGATGGTGGGGCTCGGCGTGGGCGCCGCCGCCGCGGGCCTGCGGCCGGTCGTCAGCATCACCTACATGGACTTCCTGCTGCTGGGACTCGATCCGCTCGTCAACTACGGCGCGAAGCTGCGCTACAAAACCGGCGGGCAGCTCCGGGCGCCCGTCGTCGTGAAGACGACGGCCGGCGCGAAGGGACAGGGCGTCGCGCACTCGCAGTGCGTCGAGTCCTGGCTCATGGGCGTGCCCGGCCTCAAGGTGGTCGCGCCCTCGACGCCCGCCGACGCGTGGGGGCTCATGCACGCGGCGCTCGCCGAGGACGGCCCGGTCGTGTACGTCGACCACAAGCGTCTGTTCCCGACGGCGGGCGAGCTCCGGCACGACGCCGCGCCGGTGCCCATCGGCCGGGCGGTCGTGCGGCGGCGCGGCGCCGACGTCACGATCGCGACGCACTCGTACATGTGCCGCGTCGCCGACGCGGCCGCCGACCGGCTCGCCGCGCAGGGCGTCGCGTGCGAGATCGTC
>CALDKM010000442.1:0-2094 GCA_937898875.1 uncultured Pseudomonadota bacterium
TGCCGTTGGAGAAGAAGAACGACAGGTTCGGCGCGAAGTCGTCGATGTGCATGCCTCGCGCGAGGTAGGCCTCGACGAACGTGAATCCGTTCGAGAGCGTGAACGCGAGCTGGCTGATCGGGTTCGCGCCGGCCTCGGCGATGTGATAGCCGGAGATCGACACCGAGTAGAAGTTGCGCACGTCGTGGTGGACGAAGTACTCCTGGATGTCGCCCATCACCTTGAGGCTGAACTCGGTCGAGAAGATGCAGGTGTTCTGGCCCTGGTCCTCCTTCAGGATGTCGGCCTGCACGGTGCCGCGCACCGTGCACAGCGTCCAGGCGCGGATCTTCTCGGCCTCGTCGTCGGTCGGCGGGCGCTTGTTGTCGGCACGGAACTTCTCGAGCTGCTGGTCGGTCGCGGCGTTCAGGTACATCGCGAGGATGGTCGGCGCGGGGCCGTTGATCGTCATCGACACCGACGTGTTCGGCGCGCACAGGTCGAAGCCCGAGTAGAGCACCTTGATGTCGTCGAGCGTCGCGATCGAGACGCCCGAGTTGCCGACCTTGCCGTAGATGTCGGGACGGCGGTCCGGGTCGTTGCCGTAGAGCGTCACCGAGTCGAACGCGGTCGACAGGCGCTTGGCCGGCATGCCGTCGGCGAGCAGGTGGAAGCGCTTGTTGGTGCGGAACGCGTCGCCTTCGCCCGCGAACATGCGCGTCGGGTCCTCGTTCTCGCGCTTGAACGCGAACACGCCGCCGGTGAACGGGAAGCTGCCGGGGACGTTCTCGAGGAGCTGCCAGCGCAGGATCTCGCCCTCGTCCTCGTAACGCGGCAGCGCCACCTTCGGGATCTTCGTGCCCGACAGCGACGTGTGCGTGAGCGCGGTGCGGATCTCCCGGTCGCGGATCTTCACGACGTACTCGTCGCCCGAATACGCCTGCTTCGTCGCCGGCCACATCTCGAGGAGCTTCGTCGCGCGGCCGTCGAGCGCACGCTCGCGCTCGTCGATCAGTGCGTCGAGCGCGGTGTCGGCGGTGTGGATCGCGCTGTCGAGCTGCGCCGCGGCCTCGGTGTCGGCGACGTGGCCGCTCTTCTGCAGCGGCTTCTCGTAGCCGGCCATCTCGTCGATCATCGCGCGGGCGGCCTTGAGCTGCTGGCGCTCGCGGGCGATCTTCGCCTGCGCCTCGGCCCAGCGGCGATAGTGGCGGCAGTTCTCCGCGATCTCGGCGAGGTAGCGCGTGCGCGCGGGCGGCACGATCGTGTTCCGTCCCGACGACTGGCGGGTCGCGACCGGGGGAAGCTTCGCGGGGGCGAGCTTCAGCCCTTTCTCCGAGAGCCTGGGCGCGATCGCCTGCCAGAGCGCGGTCACGCCGTCGTCGTTGAAGCGCGAGGCGATCGTGCCGAACACCGGCATCGCCTCGGGCGCCTCCTTGAAGCGCTCGCGGTTGCGCTGGACCTGCTTGCGGACGTCGCGCAGCGCGTCGGCGGCGCCCTTGCGGTCGAACTTGTTGATCGCGACGAAGTCGGCGAAGTCGAGCATGTCGATCTTCTCGAGCTGCGACGCGGCGCCGAACTCGGGCGTCATCACGTAGAGCGAGAGGTCAACGTGCGGGACGATCGCGGCGTCGCCCTGCCCGATGCCCGAGGTTTCGACGACGACCAGGTCGAACGCCGCGGCCTTGCACGCGGCGATCACGTCGGGCAGCGCCTGGCTGATCTCGCTCCCGGCGTCGCGCGTGGCGAGCGAGCGCATGTAGACCGACGCCGATTGGCCCACCGCGCCGATCGCGTTCATCCGGATGCGGTCGCCGAGGAGCGCGCCGCCCGACTTGCGCCGCGACGGGTCGATCGAGACGACCGCGATCTTCAGCCGGTCGTCCTGGTCGAGGCGCATCCGGCGGATCAGTTCGTCGGTGAGCGAGCTCTTGCCCGCGCCGCCGGTGCCGGTGATGCCGAGCACCGGGATCTTCGCCTTCGCCGCGGCGGCGAGGATCGCGTCGCGCGTCTTCGCGGGCACCGAGCCCGCCTCGAGGCCAGAGATGATCCGCGCGAGCGTCCGCGTCCGGACGAACCGGTCGGACGACACGAGGGCGTCGATCGACGCGGGCAGGT
>CALDKM010000443.1:0-3554 GCA_937898875.1 uncultured Pseudomonadota bacterium
GGAGCTGGGCGTGCCGGTCGAGTACGCGCAATGGTCGGGCATCTTCGTGCCCGCGGGCACGCCGGAACCGGTGGTCGCGCGGCTGCGCGAAGCCGCGAAGGCGGCGGCGAACGACGAGCGCGTCAGGCAGGTGCTCAACACGGCCGGAAGCCCGATCCTGTACATGGACGCCCCCGAGTTCCAGCGCTACGTCGACGCCGACGCGGCGAAGATGGCGGAGATCGTGAAGAAGGTCGGGAAGCTCGAGTGAGCGCGGAGGCGGAGGCGGCTGCGGTGTAGAATCCGGCTTTCCGCGTCCGCCCTTCGCGATGGCCGATATCCTCGCGCTCCCCGGCCGATCGGCCGCCTCGTCGTTCCGTCTCGCCAAGCTCCTCGACAGCCTGCGCGCCGCGCGGCCGGCGACCGACGTCGTCGCGCTCGCGGCCACGTGGCGCCACTACGTCGAGCTCGACCGGCCGCTCGCCCCCGAAGCGCGCACCGTCCTCGACCGGCTGCTGACCTACGGGCCGGCCGACGAACAGCCCTCGACGGGCGTGCCCGCGTTCGTCGTCGTGCCGCGTCCCGGCACGATCTCGCCGTGGTCGTCGAAGGCGACCGACATTGCCCGCAATTGCGGTCTCGACGCGGTTCGCCGCATCGAGCGCGGCATCGACTGGCACGTGACGACGAAGTCCGGCCGCACGCTCGGTCTTCACGACCGATCGGCGCTCGTGGCGCTCGTCTGCGACCGGATGACCGAGGCGGTCCTCGACGGTCCCGGCGACGCGCACGTGCTGTTCGCCCACGTCGAGCCGCGTCCGCTCGCGACGGTGCCGCTCCTCGGCGAAGGACGGTCGGCACTGGTGCGCGCGAACGCGGAACTGGGGCTGGCGCTCGCCGACGACGAGATCGACTACCTCGACGCCTCGTTCCGCGCGCTCGGCCGCGACCCGACCGACGTCGAGCTCATGATGTTCGCGCAGGCGAACTCGGAGCACTGCCGGCACAAGATCTTCAACGCGAGCTGGATCGTCGACGGCGTTCCGCAGCCGAAGAGCCTGTTCGGGATGATCCGCGACACGCACGCGGCGCATCCGCAGGGCACGGTCATCGCGTACTCGGACAACGCCGCGGTGATGGAGGGCGCGCGCATCGCGCGCTTCCATCCTGACGGCGACGGCCGATACGGTGCGCACGACGCGCTCACGCACACGCTGATGAAGGTCGAGACCCACAACCACCCGACCGCGATCGCGCCGTTCCCCGGCGCCGCGACCGGGTCGGGCGGCGAGATCCGCGACGAGGGCGCGACCGGCATCGGCGCGAAGCCCAAGGCGGGGCTGGTCGGCTACACGGTGTCGCACCTGCGCGTGCCGGGACAGGTCGAGCCGTGGGAGGCGCCGCTCGACAAGCCGGGACGCATCGCCTCGCCGCTCGCCATCATGCTCGAAGGGCCGATCGGCGCCGCGTCGTTCAACAACGAGTTCGGCCGTCCCAACCTCGGCGGCTACTTCCGCACGTTCGAGCAGCCGGTCGACGGCGAGGTGCGCGGCTACCACAAGCCGATCATGATCGCGGGCGGCGTCGGCAACATCGATGCGCGCCACACGGACAAGCATGCGCTGGCCGACGGTACGCTGATCGTCCAGCTCGGCGGACCGGGCCTCCTGATCGGGCTTGGCGGCGGCGCGGCGTCGTCGATGGCGACCGGCTCGAACACCGCGGACCTCGACTTCGACTCGGTGCAGCGCGGCAACGCCGAGATCGAGCGGCGCGCGCAGGAGGTGATCGACCGCTGCTGGCAATTGGGCGACGCGAATCCCATCCTGTCGATCCACGACGTCGGCGCAGGCGGACTCTCGAACGCGCTGCCCGAGCTGGTCCACGGAGGCGGCGCCGGCGGCACGTTCGACCTGCGTGCGGTGCCCTCCGGCGAGTCGGGCATGTCGCCGCGCGAGATCTGGTGCAACGAGGCGCAGGAGCGCTACGTGCTCGCGATCGCGCCCGACGACCTCGCGCGCTTCGACGCGATCTGCCGCCGCGAGCGATGTCCGTACGCGGTCGTAGGCCGCGCGCGTGGCGACGGTCGGCTCGTCGTCGAGGACCCGCGATTCTCCAACCGGCCGGTCGACGTCCCGCTCGACGTTATCCTCGGGAAGCCGCCGAAGATGACCCGCGACGTCCGGCGCGTCGCGCGGCGGCTCCCGGCGTTCGACCCGTCCGGCATTGCGGTCGCCGAAGCGGCGCGCCGCGTGCTGCGCTTCCCGGCGGTGGCGGACAAGACGTTCCTGATCACGATCGGCGATCGCACGGTCGGCGGACTGTGCTCGCGCGACCCGATGGTCGGACCGTGGCAGGTGCCGGTGGCCGACGTCGCGGTGACGCTGATGGACTTCACCGGCCACGCCGGCGAGGCGATGGCGATGGGCGAGCGCACGCCGCTCGCGCTGATCGACGGCCCCGCGTCGGGCCGCATGGCGGTCGCCGAGGCGATCACCAACCTGGCAGCCGCCGACGTCGTCGCGCTCGATCGCGTGAAACTCTCCGCGAACTGGATGGCGCCTGCCGGCCATCCGGGCGAGGACGCGGTGCTGGTCGACACCGTGCGCGCGGTGTCCGAGTTCTGCATCGCGCTGGGCGTCTCGATCCCGGTCGGCAAGGACTCGATGTCGATGCGCACCGCGTGGCTCGAGGGCGACGCACGGAAGTCGGTGACCGCGCCGGTGTCGCTGATCGTCACGGCGTTCGCGCCGGTCGGCGACGCGCGGCGCACCGCGACGCCGCTGCTGGTTCGCGACGCGGCGACCGTCCTCGTCTGGATGCAGGCGATGCCCGGCCGCCGCCGACTCGGCGCGAGCGCGCTGGCGCAAGTCCACGGGCAACTGGGCGACGACGCACCCGATGTGACGCCGCAGGCACTTGCGGCGCTCGTCGGGATCGTGCGCGAGTTGCGCGGGCGCGGCGCGTTGCTCGCGTATCACGACGTCGCCGACGGCGGGCTGTTCGCGACGCTCGCCGAGATGGCGTTCGCTTCGCGTGCGGGGCTCGACGCGCGGCTGGACGAGGTGACGGGCGACCCGCTCGCCGTGCTGTTCGCCGAGGAGATCGGCGCGGTCGTGCAAGTGCCCGCGTCCGACGCCGCGCGCTCGGTCTCGGAGGCCCGCACCGCGGGCCTCGAGGCGCACGCGATCGCGGTCGTGGCAGCGCACGACCGCATCCGCATCCTGCGCCACGGCGCGGTGCTGCTCGACGAGGCGCGCGACGAGCTGCATCGCGAGTGGTCGGCGTTGACCCACGCGATGCAGCGGATGCGCGACGAGCCGCTCGCGGCCGACCAGGAGCGCGCCCGCATCGGCGATGCCACCGATCGCGGCCTCTCTCCGGTGCTGTCGTTCGACCCGGCGGAGGACGTCGCCGCGCCGTTCGTCGCGAAGGGCGCGCGCCCGCGCGTGGCGGTGCTGCGCGAGCAGGGCGTGAACGGCCAGGTCGAGATGGCCGCCGCGTTCGACCGCGCCGGCTTCGAGGCCTTCGACGTGCACACGACCGACCTCGCGGCGGGGCGCCGGTCGCTCGCC
>CALDKM010000444.1:0-2342 GCA_937898875.1 uncultured Pseudomonadota bacterium
CACCGATGGCGGGAACGCGGTGCCCGACGAAGCGCCCTTCGGCGTGCCGAAGGACGAGGTCGGGACGCTGGATGGCGCCGACACCGGCATGCAGGACGCGGTGCTGCCCCCGACCGGTCCCGTGACGCGCAGCGCGATGGCGGATTCCATGCCGCCTCAGGGCACGCAGCCGCAGCCCGACCCCGAGATCGAGTGCGTCGTGACGCTGCAACCCGTCCGGCCGATCGTCGCGGGGGCGCTCGCCGCCGGACTGCACGCGCGTCTGGGCAAGCCGCTGCGTTGGTTCGGGCGGCGCGATCGTGACGCTCCGTGGCAACGCATCACCGGGGAGGCGCCGGGCGAGTTCGGCGAGGTGGCGGCGTGCCTGCTCCTCGCGGACCGCAACGGCGCGGCCGGCCGGGCGCAGATCGAGACGTTTCATCGACTGATCGCGGAGATCGCGCCGACGCTGCCGGCGGCGTGGCTCGCCGCGCCGGTCGACGAGGAAGCGTTGCGCGCGGAAGAGCTCGACCGCCTCTGCGCCGAGCTCGACATGCAGATCGGGCTGACGATCCAGAAGCCCGACGGCACGACGATCCCCGGCACGCGGTTGCGCGGCGTCGCGGAGGCGGCCGGCTTCAGGCTCGCGCCCTCCGGGCGCTTCGAGTGGGTGCAGGAGGAGACCGGCGCGGTCCTCTATTCGCTGCAGAACGCGAGAGGCGATCCCTTCAGCGCGGAGTCGCTGCGGATCGCCGCGGTCCCCGGCGTCGTCCTGGTGCTCGACGTGCCCCGCGTCGGGGATCCGCCGAAGGCGTTCGACCAGCTGAAGCTGGCCGCGAAGCGCATGGCGCACACGCTGGGCGGCGAGCTCGTCGACGACAACCAGCGTCCGCTCACCGACACCGCGCTCGCCGCGATCCGCTCGCAGGTCGTGGGGGCGAGCGAGCTCCTCGTGCGCGCGCAGATCGAGCCCGGCAGCCCCCGCGCGCACAAGCTGTTCTCGGCGTAGGGGCCCATGCCGGCCGCGCGCTCGGCAACGCCTCGCGGTGCGACCGCGGCGGCACGGCGCGTCGAGGCGCTCCGTGCGTCGATCCGCGACGCCGACTACAGGTATTACGTCCTGGATGCGCCGGACGTCTCGGACGCCGAGTACGACGCGTGGATGCGCGAGCTCGCCGAGCTCGAGGCCGCGCATCCCGAGCTCGCGTCGTCCGATTCGCCCACCCAGCGCGTGGGCGGCGCCCCATCCGATGCATTCGAGTCGGTCACGCACCGGCTGCCGATGCTCTCGCTCAACAACGCGTTCTCGGACCCCGAGGTCGAGGCGTTCGACCGCCGCGTCCGCGACGCGCTGGGCATCGAGATCGTGCGTTACGCGTGCGAGCCGAAGTTCGACGGGCTCGCGATCAGCCTCGTCTACGAAGGCGGTCATCTCGCGGTGGGGGCGACGCGCGGCGACGGCACGACCGGCGAGAACGTGACGGCGAACCTCCGCACGATCGGCGCGATCCCGCTCGCGCTTCCGGACGGGGCGCCGCCGCGCCTCGAAGTGCGCGGCGAGGTCGTCATGCTGAAGCGCGACTTCGAGCGCCTGAATGCCGCGCAGGCCGCTAGGAACGAGAAGACGTTCGCCAATCCGCGCAACGCCGCGGCGGGCAGCCTGCGTCAGCTCGACCCGAAGGTGACGGCCTCGCGACGGCTCACCTTCCTGGCCTACGGCATCGGCGAGGTCGAGTGGGGTCGGATGTCGCCGCCTGCGACCCACTCGGCGCTGATGGACTGGCTCGTTTCGCTGCGCTTCCCGGTGACGCGGGAGCGCTCTCTGGCGGCCGGGCTCGCCGGCATCGTCGGCTACTACCGGCGCCTTGGCGAGCGGCGTTCGTCGCTGCCGTTCGAGATCGACGGCGTCGTCTACAAGGTCGACGATCTCGCGCAGCAGCACGCGCTGGGCTTCGTGTCGCGCGCGCCGCGGTTCGCGATCGCGCACAAGTTCCCGGCCGAGGAGCTGCCCACCGAAGTGCTGGGCATCGACGTGCAGGTCGGACGCACCGGCGCGATCACGCCGGTCGCGCGCCTGAAGCCGGTCTTCGTCGGCGGCGTGACGGTGACCAACGCCACGCTGCACAACGAGGACGAGGTGCGCCGGAAGGACGTGCGCGTCGGCGACACCGTCATCGTGCGCCGGGCGGGCGACGTGATCCCCGAAGTCGTCGCGGTGGTGCCCGAAAAGCGCCCGCTGGGGCCGGGCAAGGATTTGTTCGATAGCGCACCGCTGCACCCGCCGTTCGACATGCCCACCGCCTGCCCGGAATGCGGCTCGGCCATCGAAAAACCCGAGGACGAAGCCATCGCCCGCTGCACCG
>CALDKM010000445.1:0-13316 GCA_937898875.1 uncultured Pseudomonadota bacterium
CCACGCGGCACAGCAGCAGCAGGCCACGGCGCAACAGCAGCAGGCCCAGTCGGGGCAGCAGGCGACCTTCGCCAAGGCGCGCGCCGCGTGCCTCGAAGGCAAGGGTTACACGGTCAAGTGACGCACGAAGGTCGGGAGTTCCCCATGTCCAGAAAACAAGCCCGCTCCGCGAAGGTGCACGTGCTGGCATCCGCCACGCTCGTCGCCTTCATGGCCGCAGGTTTCAGCGGCGCTCAGACGACGCCGGCGCCAGCTTCGACGCCCCCCGGCGCCGCGGCCCCGCCGCCGGCGCAGGGCGCGAAGTCGTTCTCGCAGGAGCAGCTCGACCAGATCCTGGCGCCGATCGCGCTGTACCCGGACGGACTGCTCGCGCAGGTGCTGATGGCGTCGACCTACCCGATCGAGATCGTCACCGCCGAGCGCTGGGTCAAGGCGAACCCGGGCTTGAAGGACAAGGCGCTCGAGGACGCGCTGCAGAAGCAGCCGTGGGACGCGAGCGTCAAGTCGATGGCGGCGTTCCCGCAAGTTCTGACGATGATGAGCGAGAAGCTCGACTGGACGCAGAAGCTCGGCGACGCGTTCCTCGCGCAGAAGGAGGACGTGGCCGCGACGATCCAGAACCTGCGGCAGAAGGCGTCCAAGGAAGGGCAGCTCAAGGACACGAAGGAACAGAAGGTCGTCACGCAGCAGGTCGAGTCCAAGACGGTCATCGTGATCGAGCCGGCGAACCCGCAGGTCGTCTACGTGCCGACCTACAACCCGACCGTCGTCTACGGGACCTGGTGGTACCCGTCCTACCCGCCGTACTACTACTACCCGCCGGGGTACGCGGTCGCGGGGGCGGCGTGGGGCTTCGCCGCCGGTGTGGCGGCGGGCGCGATCTGGGGCAACTACAACTGGGGCGGCGGGGACGTCAACATCGACATCGACCGCTACAACAACTTCAACAAGACGAACATCCAGAACAACGTCCAGAACAAGAACTGGAACCACGACGCCTCGCACCGGGGCGCGGTCCCTTACAAGGACCAGGGCGTTGCGCAGAAGTACAACCGCGGCGCCTCGCCGACGGCGTCGACGCGCGACGCGTCCCGGGGGCGGGATGGGGGAGCGGGCTCGATGGACCGCGCGAGCGCGGGCACGATGGATCGGGGCTCGGGCGGCGCATCCGCAGCGCAGCGCGGGGGGGCGGGCGGTGTCTCCGCCTCGCCGCGCGACAGCTACGGCGGAGGCGGGGCGTCGGCCTCGTCCCGCGACATGAGCGGCACGCGCAACAGTTCCGCGTTCAATACCGGCTCGGGTGCGCAGACGCGCAATGCCAGCAGCCGGGGCAACACGAGCATGAGCAGCTCGCGCGCGAGCTCGGGGGCCTCGCGCGGTGGCGGCGGTGGCGGCGGCCGTGGCGGCGGGGGGCGGCGATGATCACGGCACGTGCGATGAGGCCAGCAACGGATCGGACAGGGAGTGCCGCAATGACCGACATTTTCGCCAGGGGCTGCAGAACGCTCGCACGCGTGTCGCTCGGCTTCGCATCGGTGGTGCTCGCGATCGGCGTTGCGTCGGCGGCCGGCGCGGCGCAGACGCAGCCGTCGTTCGCCACTCCGGACGAGGCCGCGAGCGCACTGGTCCAGGCGGTCAAGGGCGGCGACAAGCCCAAGGCAATGGCCATCCTCGGCCCGGGGGCCGACAAGTGGATGAGCTCGGGCGACGCCGTCGCGGACAAGGCCGCCAACGCGGGCTTCGTCGCCGCGTACGACCAGAAGCACTCGATCGCGCCCGACGGCGACGCGCGCGCGACGCTCACGGTCGGGAACGACGACTGGCCGTTCGCGTTTCCGCTGGTCAAGGCCGACGGCCGCTGGCGGTTCGACACCGCGGCGGGCAAGGAAGAGATGCTCGCGCGGCGGGTCGGGAAGAACGAGCTCGACGTGATCAACGTGATGCTCGCGATCGTCGATGCGCAGCGCGAGTACGCGTCGGTCGACCGCGATCGCAACGGCGCGCTCGAGTACGCGAGGAAGTTCGCGAGCAGCACCGGCAAGCGCGATGGGCTCTATTGGCCGGTGAAGGCGGGCGAACCGCAGAGCCCGCTCGGACCGCTCGTGACCCACGCGGCCGGCGAGGGGTACACCAAGGGCAAGGGCCCGACCCCCTACCACGGCTATTTCTTCCGGATGCTCAAGGGGCAGGGGCCGGGCGCCTCGGGAGGCGCGCTCGACTACATCCTCAGGGGACGGATGATCGGCGGCTTCGCCGCGATCGCCTATCCGGCCAAGTACGGCAGCTCCGGCGTGATGAGCTTCATCGTCAATCACGACGGCGTCGTCTACCAGAAGGACCTCGGGCCGCAGACCGCGACCCGGGCGGCCGCGATCACGAAGTTCGACCCGGGCGAGGGTTGGACCGCCGTGCCGGCCAAGTGATCCGATCCAACCATCCGAAACGTCAAGAGAGAAGAGACATGCGCAAACTGGTACTCGCTGCAACCTTCACCCTCGCCGCCACCGCAGGATTTCCCGCGGCGGCGCAGACCGGAAACGTCATCGCCGCCAAGGGTCCTGGAGCCGTCGGGGTGGCGCAGACGGTCGACGTGACCGCGACGATCACGGCGATCGACGCGGCGTCGCGGGCGATCACCGTCAAAGGTCCGCAGGGGAAGGAAGTCACCGTCACCGCGGGTCCGGAAGTGAAGAACTTCGCGCAGCTCAAGGTCGGCGACAAGGTCGACCTGACCTACGCCGAGGCGCTCACGCTCGAGCTCAAGAAGGGCGGCGGCAAGCCGGTCGCGATTACCATGAAGGAAGGCGCCGTGGGCGCGAAGCCGGGCGAGAAGCCGGCCGGCGTCGTGGGGAGGCAGGTCACCGTCGTCGGCGACGTCATCGCCGTCGACACGGCAGCGAAGCTCGTCACGGTGCGCGGCCCGCAGCGCACGATCGACCTGAAGGTCCAGGACCCCGAGCAGCTCAAGCTGATCGCGAAGGGCGACCAGATCGAGGCGACGTTCACCGAGGCTCTGGCCATTGCGGTGAGGCCCTCGGCGAAGAAGTAACCGGCTCTCCCGCACCTCGCGGCGCGCCCGGTCCGGGCGCGCCGTTTTCATTTCGCTCGTCGCGCGCCGGTCCCGGCCAGCATCGCGCCGGCGATGAGCGGCGCCAGCGGCAGCGCGTTCGTCGGGTGGAGCACGCTGTCGGTGCTCCAGACGTGACGAGCCCCTGCGCGGCGCAGATCGGCGACGGCATCGCCGACGAACAGGCCGTGGACGACGAGAACGTCGACCGTGGCCGCGCCTCGCTCGAGGCACCGCCGGGCTGCCACGGCCAGCGTCGTCCCGGTGCTCGCCATGTCGTCGACGAGGACGACGGCCCTGCCGGTCAGATCGGCGTCCGGGATGTCGATCGAGACGTCGCGGTCGCCGCGTCGAAGCTTGCGGCACACGGCGGTCTCGAACCGGTGGTCGCGCGTCGCGGCGGCCAGCCATTGCGCCGATTCCTCGTCCGGACCCACGAGCAGCGCACCGGGCTCGCGCTCCTGCAGGTACGCGCCGAACAGCGCCGCGGCGGACAGTGCGACGGCAGTCGCTGCAGGCACGGCTTCGGCCAGCGTCGCAACGCGGTGCAGGTGAGGGTCGACGGTGACGACGGCATCGAAGCGCTCGGCCAGCAGGCGGCCGATGATTCGCTGGCTGACGGCTTCGCCCGGGTTGAACGCGACGTCCTGGCGCATGTAGCACAGGTACGGCGCGATCAGCGAGATCGATCGCGCGCCGTGCTGGCGCGCGGCCTCGGCCGCGAGAATCGTTTCGACGAGCTTGTCGTTGGGGTGATCGAGGCTGCGGCACATCGCGACGTGCGCGGGCAGAGGAACGGGCACCGTGACGCGGCTCTCGCCGTCGGGGAAGCGGTGAACGGCGACCTTCGCGTAGCGCACGTCGAGTTGCGCCGCGAAGCGTGCTGCGGGGGCGTCGTAGTCGTCGAATCCCAGGACGACGTCCGGGACCGGCAGGCGGTCGCCCATGCTCACGCCTGCACGAAGACGGGAGGAACGTCCGACGCGCGGCCGATCGTGTAGCCGGTGCCCTGTACGCACAGCTCGCGGGCGAACCGGAAGTCCGCGGCGAACTCGGCGTACACCCGGTACAGCGGCTCGCCGCTGCGGACGCGATCGCCGAGCTTCCGGAAGAGGTCGACGCCGGCGCCCTTCGCCATCGGCGCGCCCGCATACCGCGCGATGCGTGCCAGCTGCAGATTGTCGATGCCCGTGACGGTTCCCGAGCGCGGGCTCTTCACCTCGAAGCTCAACCGGCCCGGCGCGCAGGGATGCTTCGGTGCGCCCTGCGCGGCGATGATGGCCTGCATCTTCTCCAGCGCGCGCCCCGAGTCGAGGATGTCTCTCGCGATCGTGAATCCCTGGCCGCCGCGGACGTCCGGGTCGAACTCGATGATGCGCCCGGCGAGCCGCAGCGCCTTCTGCCGCAGGTCCATCGGCGCGGCGGGATCGCATTGCAGCACCCGCATTGCATCGCGCGCCTCGAGGACGGGACCGATGCCGTTGCCGACCGGCTGGCGGCCGTCGGTGATGATGACCTCGAGGTGAATGCCGAGCTGGTCGCCGACGTACTCGAAGAGCTTGCGCAGGCGCTGGGCGTCCCGCATGCGCCGGACCTTGGCGGTCGGCCCGACCGGGATGTCGATCAGGAGGTGCGTCGAGCCGGCGGCGACCTTCTTCGACAGGATCGACGCGATCAGCTGGCCCTGCGAATCGATCCCCAGCGGCCGCTCGACCGCGATCAGCACGTCGTCGGCGGGCGAGAGCCGGGCGGTCCCGCCCCACGCGATGCAGCCGCGATGCTCGCGCACGATGCGGCGCAGGTCCGCGATCTTCAGCTCGACGTTGGCCAGCACTTCCATCGTGTCCGCCGTGCCGGCCGGCGACGTGATCGCGCGGCTCGACGTCTTGGGGATCGGCATGCCGTGGGCGGCGACGATCGGAACGACCAGCAGCGACGTGCGGTTGCCGGGAATCCCGCCGATGCAGTGCTTGTCGGCGACCAGCGGCTCCTGCCAGTCCAGACGCTCGCCGGACTCGACCATCGCACGCGTCAGGTACAGGATCTCGTCGCGATCGAGCTCGTTCTGCCCGGTCGCGACGATGAACGCCGCGATCTCGGTCTTCGCGTAGTGGTTGTCCGTGATGTCGGCGACGATCCGGCGGAAGGCGTCCTGGTCGAGGCGCTCGCCCGCGATCTTGCGCCTGACCGCTTCCAGCGATTCCGGGCGCACGGCGTGGCCGACTTCGACCCTCGCGCCGGACTTCGCGGCGAGTTGCGCGTACGCCGGCTCGGACAGGCCCAGCTCGTTGCGCGAGACGATCGCGTCGTCGTCGACGACGTTGAGCACCGCGAGGATGTGGTGCCTCCCGTTCGTGACCTCGATCTTGGACAGCGCGCGGAATCCCTCGGTCCGGTAGACCGAGCAGTCGCGATGGAGGTAGGCGACGTTCTCGCGATGGGTGTCGATCGCGACGCGGCGGACCTTCAGCACGCGCGCGTTGCGGGAGCGGGGAGTGGGGGCCATGTCGAGTCGGGAGTCCGGTGCCGCATCGTAGCGCATCGGCCGCGGCGAGACGGGGGGCGGGCGTCGCGGGACTGGCCCGCAGGGGATGTGTCCGGCGCACTGGCCAGCGCAGGGTGGTTGAAAGTACACTGGCGGCCCCGAGCCGGGGTCCCTGCCGAGTCGTTCCAGTCGCCGAGCGTCGCCTCGTCGATCCGATTGCGCGTTCGCAGTGGCCGGCGTCGAAGGCGGAGAGGTGCCGTCGAAGGAAGGCGGACCAACCGGTGCGCGATCCGACCCACAGTCACGTCATAGCTCCATCGCACGAGCTCCTGCTCGGGGCGATCCTGTTCGACGGCAGGAAGGCGATCGACGCCTGGGAGCGCTGGCGCGAGGGCGTCGGCCGGGAGCGCATCGACTATCCGTCGCAGCGCCTGATTCCCATGCTCTACGCGAAGCTCGCGGCACTCGGGGTCGAGCACCCCGACATGCTCTGGTACAAGGGCGTCTACAGGCACACGTGGTCCACCAATCACGCGCTGCTCCACGCTGCGCTTCCGCTCCTGCGCGAGCTGCGCGCGAACGGCGTCAGGACGATGCTGCTGAAGGGTTTCGCGCTCGTCGTCCATTACCACCGGGACTACGGGCTCCGGCCGATGGCCGACCTCGACCTCCTCGTCCGTGCCGCCGACAGGGTCGCGGCAGCGAAGGTTCTCGCCGGCGCAGGCTGGCGCGGCGAGATCGTCTCCCCCCACGCACAGAATTTCGTCAAGGACGGTCGCGAGTGCGACCTGCACTGGCACTTGCTGCTGGAATGCTGTGCACCGGAGGACGACGACGACCTCTGGCGGGCCGCCACCACGGCGGCGATTCGGGGCGTGGAGGTCGACGTCATCGATCCCGCCGACATGCTGCTGCACCTTTGTGCACACGGCATTCGCGGGGACCCGACCGCGCCGATTCGCTGGATCGTCGATGCGATGACGGTTCTGCGGAGCGAGGGCGGCGTCGACTGGACGCGCCTCTCCGAGCAGACGCGCAAGCGGCGGCTCGTCCTGCCGATGCGCATGGCGCTCGGCCTGCTCGCGCATCGTTTCGGAGCTCCGGTTCCCGAGGAGGTGCTGGAAGGCCTGGAACGCGCGCCGGTGAGCCTGCGCGAGCGACTCGACTTCCACGCAAGGAGCCGCCCCACGGGCCAGCGCGGGCCCGCATCGGCGCTCTGGGTCTGCGTGAGCGACTTCCGGCAGATGGCGGCAAGCGACGGCAAGCGGCCCGGACCGATCGCGTTCCTGCGATACCTGCGGACCCGCTGGAAGATCGCGCCGCGGCAGTTGCCCGCGCGAATGCTCCGGGAAGTATGGCAGCGCCGGTGACCGACTGCGTCGTCTACACCGCGATCACCGGGGGCTACGAGGCGCTCCGGGACCAGACCATCCGCGGTTTCGACTTCGTGGCGTTCCTGGACGGGCCGGCGCCTTCGCGCAGCTGGCAGTTCGCTCCGGCCTGCCGGGAATTCGCCGACGCGAGCCGCAATGCCAAGATCCACAAGGTGCTCGCGCACCGGTACTTCCCCGAACGGAAATTCAGCCTGTACATCGACGGCTCGATCCTTCTGAACGCTTCGCCGTCGGACCTGATCGAATCGTACCTGGGCGAGCACGACGTCGTGGTTCACCGCCACCCGGATCGCGACTGCGTCTACCGTGAGGCCGAGATCTGTGCGCATCATGGCCTCGACTCGCCGGAGGTGATCGCCGCGCAGGTGGACAGGTACCGGCGCGAAGGGTATCCGGAGGGCGGAGGACTGGCCGAGCTTCCTGTGATCCTGCGCCGCCACAACGAGAGGGTGACGCGATTCAACGAGCTCTGGTGGGACGAGATCGAACGGGGCTCGAAGCGCGACCAGATCAGCTTCCCCTACGCCGCCGCCAGGGCGGGACTGCGCGTCGGCTATTTCCCCGGGTCGCCCCACGCCTGGCGCGCCGACTTCAATCGATTGTTCTACAAGGTGAACCGCGAGTTCGTTTCGACGGTGCGGCAGAGACTTGCTACGATCCGGCGGAAGTCGTAGCGCTCGCGCGTCCCCCACCAAGGGTTTCCATGGCTCCGTCTCCCCGATATCGAATCAACTCGCCGCCGATCACGCACCAGACGGTGGACGACGAGGTGATCGTCATCAATCTCGAGACCGGCTCGTACTACAGCCTCAGGGGCAGCGGCGCGCTGATCTGGTCGCTGCTCGAGGACGAAGCCGATCGCGCGACGATCTGCGCCGAATTGAGCCGCTGCTTCCGGTGTCCGGTCGCGGAGGTCGGGGGCCCGGTCGGGACGTTCGTCGATCGTCTCGTGGCCGAACGCCTGATCGTGGCGGCCGAAGGACCGGGCAACGCGGACCGTAGCGTGGATCGCGATCGGCCGCGCGTGGCGGTGGAGGGCGAGTTCAGGGCTCCCGAACTGGAGAGCTTTTCCGACCTGCAGAACCTGCTGCTGCTCGATCCGATCCATCAGGTCGGTCCGCAAGGCTGGCCGCGCCGGTCGTGACGATGCCGTGACCTCGGCCATCCGCACCCGGCCCGTCGGTACGGCGCAGGACTATCTCGCGGAAGTCCGATCGTGCTGGGAGGGCGCGCGCGCCGGGCGCGACACGATCGAGCTCGATGTCGGAGTGGCCGGCGTCGCCGTCCGGCTCTGCTTCGCCGAGCCGGCGCTGCACGCGCGTCTCGCGCCCGCCTTCGAGCATCGCCGCACGACATCGCGTCCGGATCCCGATCTGAGCATCATGATCTGGGCCGGTCGCGACCACGCGATTCCGACGCCGCCCTGGTGCCGGCCGGGCCCGGTGCTGCGCGGCTCGCTCGACCACTATTCCGACGGTGCGCGGCAGATGGTGTTCCGCCACGAGAACCGCTTCTCGGCGCTCGATCACGCCAGCGGCACCGGCTTCCAGTGGTACGACGATGCTGCAAGGATCTCGTCCGCGGAAGCCGCCAATCCGCTGCGGTACTTCTTCCACTGGTGGATGCTGCGTGAAGGTCACGCGCTCTGTCACGCGGCGTCGGTCGGCACGCCTGCCGGCGCCGTGCTGATCTGCGGCGCCTCCGGCGCGGGCAAGTCGACGACCACGCTCGCCTGCGTCGACGCCGGACTGCTCTACGTCGGCGACGACCTCGTCCTGGTTCGCCGCGAGCCGGAGGCGCGCGTCGTCAACCTCTACGGCAGCGCCAAGCTCAATGCGGATTGCCTGCCCCTGTTTCCGCGATGGGCCGCGCACGTCGACAACCCCGTTCGAGCGCCCGGCGAGAAGGCGGTGTTCTTCCTGAACCGCTTCCTGCCGGACCGGATCGCGAGCAGCCTGCCGCTCGCGGCGATCGTGCTTCCGCAGATCACGGGCCGGCGACTCACGACGGTCGAGCGCGCATCGCCTGCCGCGTGCCTGCGGTCGCTCGCGCCGAGTTCGGTGATGCAGCTCTGCGGCGACGGGCCGGCGCTCCTGCGCGAGCTGGCGCAACTCGCGCGCGAGGTGCCAGGGTACGCACTGAAGCTCGGAACGGACCAGGCGTCGACCGTCGAAGCCGTGACGGCGATAGCGTCGGGCCGGTCGAGCCTCTGAGCGCCGGAGACCGTTCGGTGGGTCCGCCGGTCGCCAGGCGAATCTCGATCGCGGTCGGGCCCGTGTCGCCGCAACCCTCGTGGGAGTGGGTCGGCCACCACATCCTGCGCGAGCTCGCCGCGGATCATCGCGTCGCACCGTTCGTCTCGCTCGACGCCCCCCCGGGCTGCGATGTCCTCTTCGTGCTCAAGGCGCGCCCCGCCGACGACTTCGTCGACCGGGCGGTCCGCTCCGGCACGCGCGTCGTCTACGTGCCGATCGACGCCTACCGGAGCCGGATGCAGATCCGCGACGACGCCGCTTTCCTGGCGAGGTGCGACGCCGTCCTCGTTCATTCCGAGCGACTGGTGCCCGAGCTCGCGCCGTACTGCCGCCGGCTGCGATACGTGGAGCATCACGCCCGGTACCGCGTCGAGCCGTCGCGCGATTTCAGGGAGCAGGGCTACGTGCTGTGGGTGGGCGGCTTTCAATACGTGCCGTACCTGCTGCGATGGCTGCGCTCTCACCCGCTTGCAGCGGAGCTGAAGCTCCTGACCGACGTCGACAATCCGCGCGCCGTGGCGGCCGCGTCGCAACTGGCGGAAGCGCTGCGGCTCGATTGCGAATTCGGGACCGGAATGCGTCGGATCGACGGCCATGCGATCCTGCCGTGGTCCGAGACGCTGCAGGCCGGCATGATGGCCGAATGCAGGGCGGCGCTCGACGTCAAGGACGAAGCCGACTTCAACCAGGTTCACAAGCCGCCGGCCAAGGCGCAGCAGTTCGTTGCGTCGGGCATCCCCTTCGCCACGAATCGCGGGAGCTCCGCGTTCGAGTACTTCGAGCGGCGCGGTTTCCGTCTCGCGCTGCCGACGGAGCCGGGCCGGTGGTTTTCACCGGAGTACTGGAGGCAGACGCGCGAAGCGGCCGCGGAGCTGACGCCGCGGTTGAGCTCGGCGAGCGTCGGCGACAGCTACCGGAGCCTGCTCGACGAGCTCGCCGCCGCCGCCGCCGGCGTTTGATCCGCTAGCGGCGCGGACCGCGCGCGTCGGCGGGGGCGGGCAACGGCAACGCAAGGCCCCTGTTCGCGGCGCGTCGCCGATCGAGCGACGCCTTGAGGATGCGCGGGTAGGCGCCGAGCTGCAGCCGCTCGTGGCTGTGGTTGTCGCGGTGCAGTCGACGCAGGAGGACGACGTCCGGAATCATGCCCATGGCGAGGCCCGCGTCGAGTGCGCGCACCACCCAGTCGACGCTCTGGGCGGACGAAGCACCCGGATCGAAGCGTCCGACGGCATCGAACGCCTCGCGCCGGACGAGCATGGCGCCCATGACGTACCCGGGAAGCGGCTGCTCCGGGTACACCAGCGATCGCCTGAAGTCGTCGTCGAGCTCGGGACTCGCGAACTGGCGGACGTGCCCCGCGATGAGGTCGAGCGCCGGATGCTCCCGGCACGCGGCCAGGCGTAGAGCAAGGCTCTGCGCAGGCCAGAGGTCGTCCGCATCGAGAAAGGTCAGGTAGCGTCCGCTTGCCAGCGAAACGCCACGGTTCAGGGCCGCGGCGATGCCCTGATGCGGCTGACGGAGGTGAACGGCGTCCGGCGCCAGCGATCGGGCAAGACGGCCGCTCCGATCGCTCGACCCGTCGTCGACGAAGACGACCTGCAGCCCGTCGATCCGCTGCGCGTCGATGCTGGCGATCGTTTCGGCGAGATGGCGCTCGCTGTTCCACAGCGGGACGATGACGCTGACGACCGGCGTCGCGGCCGCGTTGCTCACCGGTTGCACGCTCGCTTCATGGGTCGATCACTCGCCGGCGCGGTTGCGCTCGAGGCGGCGACGCAGGCGCCATCCGTTCAGGCGATTCCGCCAATTGACGATCCTGGCGGCGATGGCGGGAAACCAGCGCGCGCGTGCCGGGAGGGTCGGCTTGCCATGGATGATGGACGAGAACCCGGCCGGATCCGGTCGCGGACGCCCCGGACGAGCGGAGCCGCGTCCCGAGCGGTCTGCGATGTGCGAGAGGATGGGGCGCTCGAATTTCGACAGGTAGTCGTCGACCAATTCGTTCTTGTCCCTGGCGACCGTCTGGACGAACTGCCGGAGGCAGAGATGCTCGTCGAGTCTCCACCTGTGTTCGGCCGGGACGTTGGATCGGTCGAAGGACACGTCTCCCCGGCGGACCCGGTCCATCCAGGTGAGAAACGACCGGCATTGATAGTGATTGACGTGGGCGCGCGCGGTCCGGCCCGGGTAGGGCGTTTCCGAGTAGCGTCGGCCGTTGGCGTCCACGGTCCGCCATCCGGGCTTCAGCCTGCAGAAGTGGGCGCTGTCGATCGCGCCCACGGCTTCGACCCGGCTGATCGCCTTGGTCTGCACACTCGGCGCGGCCATCCTCCTCGTGAGCGCCGACGTGACGAGCCCCTCCGGGTCCTCGTAGTACCCGTTGTGGCCGAACACGTGCCAGTTGAGCCGCACGCTGCCGACGTTGCCGAGCGAAGCCAGGAATGCCTGGAGCGTGTCGTGCTCCCGGAGCACGATGAACTCGTCCGGATCGAGGAATGCGACCCACCCGTCGGCGGCGACCCGGCGGGCGAGGGCTTCCGTATAGGTCCTGACCTGCAGGTTGCGCCCGGGCCAGCCGGCAGTCGGGTCTCCCGACCAGTCGATGACGGTCGCGTAGTCCGCGTAGGCGGCGAGCAGCGACCGCAGCGGAAGGGCGGGATCGTTGTCGTAGAGGTAGAAGCGATCCACGCCGAGCAGCCGGTGATAGACCAGCCACTCCTCGATGAACCGATCCTCGCCCTTCGCGATCGCGACGGCGCACACCGGACGGTCGGCCTTCGTCTCCAGGGGCGGCACGGTTGCCGATGGTACGCTCCGCCCGGCCCGCGTGGGCCGACGGCCGGCGCCGTCGGCGGGACACCGGGGCGGAGGACGTCGGCCGCAAGTCGCCGCGCCCCGCTCAGGTACCGTGCGGGTGCGCGGCGTGCGGTCGCCCGGTGACGTAGACGGTCCCCGTGAACGACGAGACGACGGCGCCGTCGTCTCGCGTCACGTCGACGCGATAGACGCCGAGCTTGGCGCTGCGCGACACCTCCGTCGCGCGCGCCGTCAGCACGTCACCCTCGCTCACCGCGACCTGGAACGTCATGTGGGTGTCGATGCCCGCCGCGACGACGCCGTGCGAGTTCGACGCGATGCCGAACGCGCTGTCGGCGAGGCAGAAGATCGCGCCGCCGTGGCACTTGCCGTTGAAGTTGAGGTGCGGCCGTGCGACACGCATGCGCAGTGCGGCGAAGCCGGGACCCGCCTCGACGAACTCGATCGCGTTGTGACGCTGGAACGGATCGCGCCCGGCCAGGCCGCGCAGCGTCACGGAAGACGCGTCGCCCCGGGTCGCGGCCGGCGCGGACGCGTGCAGCCGGCGGCCGACGCCGGCCTCGGCCGCATGCTCCGCGATCGCGTCCACCAGCGCCGGGATGCCCTCGCCGGTCGTCCCGGTCGTGCACATCACGCGGACGCGCCAGCCGGCCTGCGGAGCGCGCAGGTGCAGCATGTCCTTCAGATCGCGCTCGGCCTGCCCGGCGAGCGGCTGGTCGCCCTTGCTGACCACGAGCACGTCGGCGATCTCGAGGATCCCCGCCTTGATCGCCTGCACGCCGTCGCCGAGCCCTGGCGGACACACGACGATGCTGGTGTCGGCCAGCTTCGCGATGTCGACCTCGGACTGGCCGGCGCCTACCGTCTCGACGACGATCGCGTCGAAGCCCGCGGCGTCCAGCAGGTCCACGATGCGGCGCGTCGCGCGCGCGAGGCCGCCCGGATGCCCGCGCGATGCGAGCGAGCGGATGAACACCGATTCTGCGGCACCGGCGTCGCCCATCCGGATGCGGTCCCCCAGCACGGCCCCGCCGGTGATCGGGCTCGAGGGGTCGACGGCCACCACCGCGATCCGCTTGCCGCGCGCCACGTGCTCCCGCACGAGCGCGTTGATCAGCGTCGACTTGCCCGCGCCCGGCGGGCCGGTGATGCCGACGACGTGGGCGCGGCCGGCGTGCGGCGCGAGCGACGCGGACAGCGCGTCCGCCGAGGCGAGCCCGTTCTCGATCTCGGTGATCGCGCGCGCGATGGCCGCGCGCGAGCCGGCGCGGATCGCGGCGATCCGATCGTCCGTTCCG
>CALDKM010000446.1:0-6262 GCA_937898875.1 uncultured Pseudomonadota bacterium
GATCGTCGGCCCGTCCGGCTGCGGCAAGAGCACGCTGCTTCGCCTGGTCGCCGGCCTGCACCTGGCGACGGCCGGCGAGGTCCGCGTCGCCGGCCGCATCGTCGACCGTCCGCAGACCGAGCTCGGCATCGTGTTCCAGAGCCCGGTGCTGCTCGACTGGCGCAATGCGCTCGACAACGTGCTCGTGCAGGTCGAGCTGCGCGGCCTGGACCCGCGCGCCTATCGCGATCGCGCGAAGAAGCTTCTCGAGCAGGTCGGGCTGAAGGACTTCGCCGACCGCCATCCCCACGAGCTGTCCGGCGGCATGCGGCAGCGCGTGTCCATCGCGCGCGCCCTGATCCACGACGCGCCGCTGCTCCTGATGGACGAGCCGTTCGGCGCGCTCGACGCGCTGACGCGCGAGCAGATGCGGCTCGATCTCGAGGCCTTGTGGATGGCGTCGCGCAAGACGGTCCTGTTCATCACGCACTCGGTCGACGAGGCGGTGCTGCTCGCCGACCGCGTGGTCGTGATGAGCCCGCGCCCGGGACGCATCGAGCGCGTGTTCGACGTGCACATGCCGCGCCCGCGCGGGCTCGACGCGCGGCGCTCGCGCGAGTTCACCGATATCGCGCAGGCGATCACCGACATCTTCCTCGCGCGCGGCGTGCTGCACGGCGCCGGGCCCGCGCCCGGAGGTTCATGATGAAGCTCGAAGCTCGCGGCATCGTCGCCGCGCCGTTCCTGCCGATGCACCCCGACCAGTCGATCGACTTCGGCGCGCTCGTCCCCTATCTATCGTGGATCGCGACGCAGCGGCCGACGGCGATCGCGATGAACATGGACGCGAGCGAGGGGCCCGCGCTCGACCGCGACGAGCAGCTCGCCGTGCTGGACGCATCGAAGCGCGCGATCGGCGGCGCGTGCCCGCTCGTGTCCGGGCTGATCGCGGGTTCCACGCGCGACGCGGTGCGCTGGGGACGCGAGCTCGCCGCCGCAGGCGCCGAGGCGCTCGCGATCTTCCCGCCGTTCCCGACGTTCCTCGGCAAGCCCGTCCCCGGCGAGATGATCGAGCGCTACCACCGCGCGATCGCCGACGGCGTCGGCCTGCCGATGTTCGCGTTCCAGTTCCCGGTCGCTTGGGGTCCCGACTTCCCGCCCGACACGCTCGCCCGGCTCGCCGCGATTCCCCGGATCATCGGGCTGAAGGAAGCCTCGTTCGACACGACGAAGACGATCGAGACGATCGAGACGGCGCGCGTGCTGCCGCGCAGGATCGGCATCCTCACCGGCAGCGATACGTTCATCCTCGAGGCGATGATCCTCGGGTGCGACGGCGCGCTGATCGGGTTCGCCGGAACGGCAACCGCGGAACTCGTCGAGATGCACGCGGCGGTCGTCCGGCACGACTACCAGCGCGCGCACGCGATCTGGGCGCGCCTGGGGCCGCTCGCGCGCCACTGCTGGCGCGCGCCGATCCGCGACTACCGGCCGCGCATGAAGGAGGTGCTGAAGCTGCAGGGGCTCTTCCCGCACGCGACGGTGCGCGAGCCGCAGCTGCCGGTCGACGACGCGGAGCGGGCGGAGATCGCGCGGCTGGTGCGCGCGGCGGGGCTGGTCGGCGCGGCGTCGCTGCGTGCGGTCGGACGTCAGGGGGACTGACCCCGGTCTTCCGACCCTGCGCAGAACCCGACCGAGCTCGTCGCCGCTCAGGTTCGCAATGTGTAGTCGCGCACGTGCCGCAGCGTGCGCTGCGGCGTGAACGACGGCAGCGTGCATCCGGGAGCGAGGATGAATCGTTCGCGGCCGGCCTGCGCCAGCGCATCGTCGATCTCGGCGCGCACCTCGGGCAACGGCTTCTCCTGGATCCGGGTTTCGTCGATGCCGCCCATCAGGCAGCGGTCGGTGCGGCGGCGCATTTCGGCGAGCGAGGGATTGCCCGACAGGCGGTCGGACAGGCTGAACGCCTCGCATGGGTAATCGATCACGCGGTCGAGGTCGAGACCGGTTCCGTGAACGTGCAGCACCCGCACGGCGCCCTCCGCGGCCGCGAGCATCCGCAGGTCGAACGGCCGCTGGAAATCACGGTAGGTGGCGTCGTCGGCGCCGCGCGGAAATCCTGCACGGATGGCGCCGTTGATCGACAGGAAGAAGCCATCGGCACCGGCGGCGCGCGCGGCGCCTATGTAGCGGCACAGCGTGTCGGCCACGGAATCGAGCATCTCCAGCGCGGCCTCGCGGTGCGCGGGGATCGCGGCGGCCTGGTTGAAGCCGACGTTGCGCAGCACCTGCTGGTACGGATCGAACAGCGTGTCGAGGATCGGCCAATCGGGACCGAGCTCCCGGCGCAGGCATTCGATCGCGCGGAGCTGCTCGGCGAAGCAGCGCTCGTCGAGCGGGAGACGCTTGAAGCGGCGCATCGCGTCCGCCGTATCGAGCAGCTCGAGGCCCGCCGGAACCGGGTAGCGGTAATCGTTCATCAGCTTCGCGACATCCCAGTCGTAGGCGCGAAGGAACTTGTGGTGAAGCTCCGCCACGTCGTCGCCGGACAGATGGTCGGACATGAAGTGGACCCATGCGGTGACCGGGGGGCGGTCGACGGCGCGTCCCTCGACGGCGGCCAGGAACCGGTCGCGCCGGCTCATCGCGCGGCCCGCGGACCCGGCGCTCATTCGGGCTGGATCCCTGCGGCCTTCACGAGCGCCGCGATCCGCTCCTTCTCGGCGCTGATCTGCAGCGCGAACGCTTCGGGCGACGCCGACGGTGCGGGCACCATTCCCTGCTTCGTGAACGCCTCGATCACGTCGGGCATGGCCAGCGCCTTGACCATTTCGGCATGCACGCGGTCGACGACCGCCTTCGGCGTTCCTGCGGGTGCCGCGATGCCGATCCATGTCGCGAAACTGAACCCGGGCAAGCCGGATTCGGCGATCGTCGGAACCTGCGGCAACTGGGGAATCCGCGCCGTGCCGGTGACGCCCAGCGGGCGCAGCTTGCCGGCCTGAATATGCGGAAGCGGCGTCTGGACCAGGTCGATCATCATCTGGATGCGCCCGCCGAGCAGGTCGTTCATCGCCGCCGACGCGCCCTTGTACGGAACGTGCACGATGTCGATGCCGGCGCTCGACTTGAACAGTTCGCCGGCAAGATGCAGCGTGTTGCCCACGCCCGCAGAGCCGAAGTTCACCTTGCCCGGATTGGCCTTCGCGTAGGCGATCAGTTCCTGCACGCTGTTCGCGGGAACGCCGGGATTCACCACCAGCACCAGCGGCGACACGATCGCCACCGAGATTGGCGCGAAGTCCTTCACCGGGTCGTACGGAAGCGACTTGTAGAGCGAGGGATTGGCGGCGTGCGTCGTCATGCCGATCAGCGCCAGCGTGTAACCGTCGGGCGCACTCTTCGCGACGATATCGGTGCCGACGATGCCTGCCACGCCGGGCTTGTTGTCGACGGTCACCGGCTGGCCCAGTCCTTCGGTCAGCTTCTGCGCCATGAGGCGGGCGACGAAGTCCGACGAGCCGCCGGCGGTATAGGGAACGATCAGGCGGATCGGCTTGCCGGGCCAGGCCTGGGCAATGGCGGTCGGGGACGCAAGCAGCGCAGCGGTGACGACAAGCAGGGCGGCCAGACCGGAGACGAACGTACGAGAACGGTGCATGGGTGCGGTCCCTTCAGGGTTGATGGTGGTCGCGGCAGCGTGGCCGAGGTCGGATCCCGGGGTACACGTCGTTCCCCGGAAGGGGCTCGGTCGCGGTGGCAGTGAATGGGCGGACGGCGTTGTCGAAGATCGTGCGCGATCCGGCGGCCGAGGCGGGTGTGCGTGCGGGCGCCTTGCCTCGTCGATGACCCGAGCGTCGCGGCGGGCATCGCTCCCCGCAAGGACACTCGCCGCGAAACCGGGCATTGGACTCCCTGCTGCCGCCATTCTGCCACGACGCGCCGGTGTCCACGACGGCGGTCCCGATGCACGTCGGTGAATCGTGGAGCTGCGCGATTCGCCTCGTCTTCATCGCCGCGGCTGCGCGCGAACCACACGGCGCGCGGCGGACTCGCCAGCCGGCACGTCCCTCTCCCCTGCGCGCCAGGGCCCGTCAGGTCGCGAGCGTCCCGTCGACGAGGTGCAGCGTCCGTTCGGTGCGCGAAGCGAGCTCGGGGTCGTGAGTGACGATCACGAGCGCGGTGCCGACCACCCGGTTGAGCTCGAGCATCAGCCCGAACACCTGCTCCGCCGTCCGGCGGTCGAGGTTGCCCGTCGGCTCGTCGGCGAGCACGCAGCGCGGTTCCGTGACGAGCGCCCGCGCGAGCGCCACGCGCTGGCGCTCGCCGCCCGACAGCTCGCCGGGCACGTGATCGAGACGGTGCGCGAGCCCGACGCGTTCGAGCATCGCCTTCGCCTGCACGCGAGCCTTCGACGGCGGCATGCGCCGGATCACGAGCGGCATCGCGACGTTCTCGACCGCGGTGAACTCGGGCAGCAGGTGGTGGAACTGGTAGATGAAGCCCAGCGCCCGGTTCCGCACGCGCCCGCGTTCCGCCTCGGGGAGCGCGGCGAACGGCCGTCCCTGCACCGTGACGTCGCCCGCGGTCGGCGCGTCGAGTCCGCCCAGCAGGTGCAGCAGCGTGCTCTTGCCCGACCCCGACGCGCCGACGATCGCGATGCGCTCGCCCTCCCGCACGTCGAGGTCGACGCCGGACAGCACGACCACGTCCTGCGGCCCCCCGGTGTAGGTCTTCGCGAGCCCGCGGCACGCGAGCACGCTCGCCGTCGCGTCACTCATAGCGCAGCGCTTCGGCGGGATTGACGCGCGCCGCGCGCCAGCTCGGGTAGAGCGTGGCGACGAGCGCGAGCGCGAGCGCGATGATCGCGATCGTCACGACGTCGGCGCGCTGCAGTTCGGACGGCAGGTCGCTGATGTAGTAGATGCTCTTGTCGAGGAACGTGATGCCGAACGTCCGCTCGATCGCGGGAACGACGGTCTCGACGTTGAGCGCGAGGGCCACGCCGCCCGCCACGCCGATCAGGGTCCCGATCACGCCGATCAGCGCGCCCTGGATCACGAAGATCGCCATGATCGACGCGGGCGAGGCGCCCAGCGTGCGAAGGATGGCGATGTCCGCCTGCTTGTCGGTCACGAGCATCACCTGCGCCGACACGATGTTGAATGCGGCGACCGCGACGATCAGCGTCAGGATGATGAACATCACGCGCTTCTCGATCTGCACGGCGCGGAAGAAGTTCGCGTGGCTCTGCGTCCAGTCGCGCAGCTCCGCGTCGGCGCGCACCGCCCGCGCGAGCTCCCGGGCGACCGCGGGCGCGGCGAACAGGTCGTCGAGCTTTAGGCGCACGCCCGACACGCCGTCGACGCGCCACAGCTTCTGCGCGTCGGCGAGCGCGACGAGGGCGAGCCCGCTGTCGAACTCGAACATGCCGACCTCGAAGATCCCGGCGACGCGGAAGCTCTTGATGCGCGGCAGCGTGCCGGCCGGCGTCACGGTTCCCTGCGGAGTGATCGCGACGACGGTGTCGCCGACCGAGACGCCGAGCCCGCGGGCGACCTCCGCGCCCAGCACGATGCCGAACTCGCCCGGCCTGAGGTCCGCGAGCGAGCCGCGGCGCATGTGCCGGCCGATGTCGGCGACCTCGTCCTCGCGGGAGGGGTCGATGCCGCGCACGATGACGCCCCGGTTCACGTCGCCGGCGGAGAGCATCGCCTGCCCGAGCACGTAGGGCGCCGCGGCCTTCACGCGCGGATTGGCGAGCGCCTGGCGCGCGACCGACTCCCAGTCGGCGAGCGCGGGGATGCCCCGCAGCTCGATGTGCGAGGCCACCGACAGGATCCGGTTGCGCAGCTCCTGCTGGAAGCCGTTCATCACCGACAGCACGACGATGAGTGCGGCGACGCCGAGCGCGATGCCGGCCATCGACATCATCGCGATGAACGAGATGAACGCGTTGCGGCCGGAACCCTTGCGGGCGCGCGTGTAGCGCAGGCCGACGGCGAGTTCGTAGGGGGACAAGGCGGTCGGTGCGTCGGCCGCACGGACGATGCGGGCCGGCGATTATCGCATGCTAGACTCGCCCGAACGCCCGCAGTTCCCCCGCCGGTCGCATTCCCGACCGATCGCCGTCTCCCGCCCGATGCGTTTCACGTTCGTCGTCCCCGGCCTCGCCTCGCTCGACCGCGCCGCGCTCGCGGCGTCGCGCCCCCTCTCGCGCCTCGCGTCGTGGTCGCGCCCCCGCGTCGAGCCGCGCGGCCTGGCCGCCGCGCTGCTCGCGTCG
>CALDKM010000447.1:0-3232 GCA_937898875.1 uncultured Pseudomonadota bacterium
CCGAACGCGACGTTCGACGGCGGCGCCGACGACGCGCGCGCGGCGGCGGCCCTGGCCGCGCGCGGGATCGGCGCGCCGACGAACCGGGTGGACGACCTCGCGCACCGCCTGCACCGTGCGATGCGCGGCTATCGCGGTCGCCATGCGGACGTGCACCTGGTCATCGTCCGCTCCGCCGTCGACAGCAGGTCGTCCGGCGAAGCCGGATGGGAACGGCTCGCGTCCAGCGCGGAGCGGCACGTCCTGCCCGGCAATCACGTCTCGCTCGTCGTCGACGAGGGCGGCGAGCGGTTCGTCGCGCTGATCCGGGACGTGATCGATCGCGCGATGGCGAAGCACGAGGCGTGAGCGGCGGCCCCGGAACGCGTGCGCAGCGTCAGATGCCGCGGCTCCAGTACTCGCAGAAGCGCTCGACGTTGCCGGGCAGGAACATCGCGTACCCGCCCCAGCCCTCGTACTTCGGCAGCTTCACCGCGCGCATCGCCTCGTCGTTCAGGCACTTGCGCTCGGCGGCGAGCTGCTTCGCCGCGTTCGACACGTCCGTCAGGTAGTCCTTCACCATGCGCACGTCGTCCTTGGTGCCGAGTCGCCCGCCGGGCCCCGGGTGCCCGGGAATCATCCGGTCCCATTCCATCGCCAGCACGCGGTCGAGGCCCGCGAACCAGTCGGGGAGGTAGCCGTCGGCCATGTCGCGGAACTGCACCGCCTGGAGCGGGATCCAGTCGACCGCGAAGAGCACGCGCTCCCGCGGCAGCAGCATCACGAGCGAGTTGTCGGAGTGGTTGTTGCCGACGTAGAGCAGGTCGACGCGCATGCCGCCCAGCACGATCGAGCTGCCGGTGTCGTCGACGACCATGTCGGGCGTCACGACGTCGGGCGACTGGAGGGCGGCGAGGCGCTTGTGCGCATTGCGGTGCGCGACGAACACCGCACCGGCCTCCTTGAACGGCCTGCCGCCCGCGGCATGGTCGTAGTGGTGGTGGCTGTAGATCACGTACTTGATCGGCGCCTGTGTGATCTTGCGTATCTCCTGCAGGTAGAGCGTCGGCGCCTGCGGATTCGCGTAGCCGATCGGATCGGTCGCGATGACGCCTTCCGGCGTGACGACGAACATCGACTGGTAGCCGCCGGCACGGAACACGTAGACGTTGTCGGCGACCCTGGTCGTTTCGAACGGCGCGGGCGCGGCGGACGGCGCGGGGGTCTGGGCGGCGGCGGCCGTGGCGACGGCGAGCGATACGGCGATCAGCAGCGTGCTGGGCAAGGCGGGGCGCATCGGGGTCTCCGGAAGAACGGGTCGACGTGCCGAATGTGCCTCGGCGCGGTCGAGGAGGTCAACATCGCGGTGCGCAGGCCGCTCCGTCCCCCCGGGCCCGCGGCACTTGCTGCAAGGCACCATCCGTGCGGCGCCGCCGGCGTTGACTCGCATCAACGCGCGGCAGGAGGCGGCTGCTAGCATCGTGCGGTCCGCCGATCCGGAGGCAGTCGTTGTCCGCGATGCGCATGATGGTGCTCGAAGCGCCGGGCCGCCCGCTCGTCCTGCGGGAGCGGCTCGTCCCCGAGCCCGCCGACGGCGAGGTGCTGCTGAAGGTGTCGGCGTGCGGCGTCTGCCGCACCGATCTGCACCTGGTCGACGGCGAGCTCCCCGACCCGACGCTGCCGGTCGTCCCCGGCCACGAGATCGTCGGGCGGGTGCTCGCCGCCGGAGCCGGCGTGTCCGGAATCCGCGCCGGCGACCGCGTCGGCGTGCCGTGGCTCGCATCGACCTGCGGCCGGTGCCGCTACTGCACCGGGGCGCACGAGAACCGGTGCGAGTCGGCTCGCTACACGGGCTGCACGCGCGACGGCGGGTTCGCGACGCACGCGGTCGCCGATGCGCGGTACGTGTTCCGGCTGCCCGACCGCTACGACGACGTTCACGCGGCGCCGCTCCTGTGCGCGGGGCTCATCGGCTACCGCGCATGGACGATGGCCGGCCCGGCACGCGCGGTCGGGCTCTACGGATTCGGTGCGGCGGCGCACCTGCTCGCACAGATCGTCCTCGCCGAGGGTCGGGAAGTGTATGCGTACACGCGTCCCGGCGACACGGCTGCCCAGGCGCTCGCGCGCGGTCTCGGCGCCACCTGGGCCGGCGGGAGCGACGAGACCGCGCCTGCGGCGCTCGACGCGGCGATCCTGTTCGCCCCCGCGGGCGCGCTCGTCCCCGTCGCGCTGGCCGCGACGCGACCCGGAGGCACCGTCGTTTGCGCGGGCATCCACATGAGCGACATCCCGTCGTTCCCGTACCGGCTCCTGTGGCGCGAGCGGACGCTGCGCTCGGTCGCGAACCTCACTCGGGCCGACGGCGAGCAGTTCATGGCGGCCGCGGCCCGGGTTCCGCTGGACGTTCATGCGACGCCGTATGCGTTCGATCGGGCGAACGAGGCTCTCGACGACCTGCGCGCCGGCCGCGTATCGGGCGCCGCCGTCTTGACGATGCCCGCCGATTAGCGTCAACTGGATTCCGACGTTTCTCCACCCCCAGGAGTCGACCATGGCAAGGAAGTCCCCCGCAGCCTCCGCCCCCGAACCCGCCAAGGCAAAGCGCAAGCCGCGCGCGAAGACCACTCGGCGGCCGCCCGCGCAGAAGGCGCTCGGCACGCCGCAGTTCGTGATGCCGCCGGGAGCGTCGTACGCGGACATGTCGCGCATGGCGAACATGCTCACGCCCGAGCAGGCGATCGAGCTCTACAAGGCCAACGCGCGGATGGCGCTCGACGTGATCAACGCCGCGATCGAGAGCACCGCCAAGCTGCGCAGGCTCCAGTACCAGGGCGAGGAGCAGGCGCGCGAGTTCCACAAGAAGGCGGCGAGATCGGCCGCCGAGGCGAAGGACGCCCATTCGCTGATGGCGGTCGGCCAGGGCGCGGCGCAGGAAGCGCTCGAGAGGTCGATGCGCTACTGGGGCGAGATGTTCGACCTCATCAGCGAGATCCAGAAGCGCGTGTTCACGCTGATCGAGGACCAGGCCGAGGGCGTGCCGGGCGTCAAGCAGGCGAAGGCCGCGATGGCGGCGCTGCCGGACCTGAAGCCGATGCAGAACGTCGTCGAGGCGATGAAGGGCGTCGTCGGCGCCGGCGGCAACGCCTTCGAGCACATGCAGAAGGTGATGGCGGACTTCAGCCGCATGGCGCAGCCCCACAAGCCGGGCGGCCGGCGCTAGCACGACAGCGTCGCGGCCGGGCGCCAGCGC
>CALDKM010000448.1:0-6185 GCA_937898875.1 uncultured Pseudomonadota bacterium
CTCGACGCGGCCGCCGTCGTGGCGGCGCGCAAGCGCCTCGCGCCCGGCGCCGGAACCGGGACCGCCGAGGTCGACGGGACGTCGCTCTTCGTCCACGTCGTCCGGCCGCACGCGTTCGACGTGGTGCTGTTCGGCAACGGCCACGTCGGCCGGGCGCTCGTGCAGGTGCTGGGCGCGCTTCCCTGCCGCGTGCGCTGGATCGACGAGCGCGAGCACGACTTCCCGGCGAGCGTCCCCGCCAACGTCGAGATCGTCGCGACCGACACGCCCGCCGCCGAGATCGCCGGCGCGCCGCGCGGCGCGTACGTCGTCGTGATGACGCACAGCCACGGGCTCGACTTCGACATCGTCGAGGCCGCCCTCGAGCGGCACGACTGGTCCTACCTCGGTCTCATCGGATCGAGACCGAAGCGTGCGCAGTTCGAGCGCAGACTCGCGGCGCGCGGCGCGCCCGAGACGGAGCTCGCCCGCGTCACCTGCCCGATCGGCGCGCAGTCGGGACTCACGAGCAAGGAGCCCGGCGCGATCGCCGTCGGCGTCGCCGCCGAGCTGCTGGCGATCCGCGAGAAGTCCCTCGAGGCGTCGGAACCCACGAGCGTGCGCCCGTTCGCGCGCCGGCAGGAGCGGACGTGACGCCACCGTCGGCCACGTCGCGGCTGGAGCTCGCCGGCATCACGAAGATCTACCCGTCGGTCGTCGCCAACGACGGCATCGACCTCGACGTCGCGCCGGGCGAGATCCACGCGGTGCTGGGCGAGAACGGCGCCGGCAAGTCGACGCTGATGAAGGTCATCTACGGCGTCGTCAAGCCCGACGCCGGGACGATCCGGTGGGAGGGCCGGGCCGTGACGATCGCGAACCCTGCGCGCGCGCGACGGCTCGGCATCGGCATGGTGTTCCAGCACTTCTCGCTGTTCGAGACGCTCACCGTCGCCGAGAACATCGCGCTCGCGCTGGACCGCGAACGTGCGGGCGGCGACCTGCCCGAGCGCATCCGCGAGGTGTCGGTGCGATACGGGCTGCCGCTGGACCCGGATCGTCACGTGCACACGATGTCGGTGGGCGAGCGCCAGCGCGTCGAGATCGTGCGCTGCCTGCTGCAGGATCCGAGACTGCTGATCATGGACGAGCCGACGTCGGTCCTGACGCCGCAGGCGGTCTCGAAGCTCTTCGAGACGCTCAGGCGGCTCTCCGCGGAAGGCTGCAGCATCCTCTACATCAGCCACAAGCTCGACGAGATCCGCGCGCTGTGCACGCGCGCGACCGTGCTGCGGGCGGGCAAGGTCACCGGCACCTGCGACCCGCGGCAGGAGTCTTCCGCGTCTCTCGCGCGGATGATGATCGGCGGCGACCTCCCGCATCCCGGACACCGCGAGGCCCGGGCCGGCGAGCCGCGGCTCGTCGTCGACGGGCTCACGCTGCCCGCGGACGACCCTTTCGGGACGACCCTCCACGAGATCCGCCTGACCGTGCGCGCCGGAGAGATCGTCGGCATCGCAGGCGTGTCGGGCAACGGGCAGAAGGAGCTGATGGCGGCGCTCTCGGGCGAGCGGACCGTCGACGATCCCGACGTCGTGCGATTGATGGGGGCCGCAGCGGGCAGACTCGATGCGGAGGAGCGGCGGGCGCTCGGCCTCGCGTTCGTGCCGGAGGAGCGCCTCGGCCGCGGAGCGGTGCCCGAGATGTCGCTCGCCGAGAACGCGCTGCTGACCGCACACCGGCAGGACCTGGTTCGCCGCCGTTTCGTTCGCGCGGACGCGGTGCGCGCGTACGCGGAGCGGACGATCGCCGAGTTTCGGGTGAAGGCCGGCGGGCCGGACGCGACGGCGCGGTCGTTGTCCGGGGGCAACCTGCAGAAGTTCATCGTCGGCCGCGAGATCCGCCAGCAGCCGAAGGTGATGATCGCGGCGCAGCCGACGTGGGGCGTCGACGTCGGCGCGGCGGCGCAGATCCGGCAGGCGCTGATCGACCTGCGCGACGCGGGCGTCGCAGTGCTCGTCGTCTCCGAGGAGCTCGACGAGCTCTTCGAGATCTGCGACCGGCTCGCCGTGATCGCGCAGGGCCGGCTGGCCGAGGCGCGCCCCACGAGCGATACCAACGCCGAGGAGATCGGGCTCCTGATGTCCGGCTCGTTCATCGCCGCGGGCGCGCACTCCGAGCGGACGTTCTCGCCGGCGGGAGCCATCGGTGCCTGAAATCGACACCGCGCCAACACCGGGGTCAGATTCAAATCTGACCCCGGTTTGCTCGGACCTTGGTTGGATCTCTCTGCGATGATCCGCCTCGAAGCCCGCCCCGAGCCGTCGCGCACCTACAAGTGGGCGTCGCCGATCATCGCGGTCGCGGCGACGGTCGCGATCGGATTCCTGCTGTTCCCGGCGATGGGCAAGAACCCGTTCGCCGCCTTCCACGCGTTCTTCGTGAAGCCGGTCGACTCGCTCTACGGCGTCGCCGAGCTCCTTCTCAAGGCGTCGCCGCTGATGCTGATCGCGACCGGGCTCGCCGCGGGCTACCGCGCGAACGTCTGGAACATCGGCGCCGAGGGACAGCTCACGATGGGCGCGATCGCCGGCGGGGGCGTCGCGCTCGCGCTGCACGGCGTCGACTCGCCGCTCGTGCTTCCGGCGATGCTGGTCGCCGGCGTCGCGGGCGGCGTCGCCTGGGCCGCGGTCCCGGCGTGGCTGCGCACGCGCTTCAACGCGAACGAGATCCTCACGTCGCTGATGCTCGTCTACGTCGCCACGCTCGTGCTGTCGCTGCTCGTGCACGATGCGTGGCGCGATCCCGAAGGCTTCAACTTCCCGCAGTCGAAGATGTTCAGCGAGAGCGCGCTCTACCCGGTCCTGCTCGAAGGGACACGCCTCAACCTCGGCTTCCCGATCGCGCTGGCGGTCGTCGCGGCAGGCTGGGTGTTCATGCAGAAGAGCTTCACCGGCTACCAGATGCGCGTCGCGGGCCTCGCGCCGGCCGCCGCGCACTACGCGGGCATCTCGGCGCCGCGCACCGTATGGCTCGCGATGCTGATCGGCGGCGGTTGCGCGGGCCTGGCCGGCGTCGGCGAGGTCGCGGGCCCGCTCGGCCAGCTCCAGCCCTCGGTGTCGCCGGGCTACGGTTTCGCGGCGATCATCGTCGCCTTCGTCGGTCGCCTCCATCCGGTCGGCATCGTGTTCGCGAGCCTGCTGATGTCGCTGCTCTACCTCGGCGGCGAGTCGGCGCAGCTCAACCTCGCCCTGCCCTCCGCCGTGACCGGGCTGTTCCAGGGCACGCTGCTCTTCTTCCTGCTCGCGGCGGACGTGTTCATCCACTACCGGGTGCGGCGGACCCGGACCGTCCGGCGGACGGCGTGATGGAAACGCTGGCGCAGCTCTTCATCCTGACGCTCGCCGCGGGCACGCCGCTCGTGTTCGCCGCGCTGGGCGAGCTCGTCACCGAGAAGTCGGGCGTGCTGAACCTCGGCGTCGAGGGGATGATGCTGGTCGGCGCGGTCGTGGCATTCATGGTCGCCTCGATGAGCGGCTCGCCGTGGCTCGGCATTGCCGCAGGCATGGCGGCGGGCGCCGCCACGTCGCTGATCTTCGGCGCGATCGCGCTGTCGCTGATGGCGAACCAGGTCGCGACCGGCCTCGCGCTCTCGCTCTTCGGCGTCGGGCTCTCGGCGTTCGTCGGGCTCGACTACGTGTCGGTCGTGATCGCCGGCATCACCCCGCTCGCGATTCCCGGCCTGTCCGACCTCCCGGTCGTCGGCCAGCTCCTGTTCGGTCACAACCCGCTGGTCTACCTGTCGTTCGCGCTCTTCGCGGCCGTTCAATGGTTCCTGTTTCGAACCCGCGCAGGGCTCGTGCTGCGCGCGGTCGGCGAATCGCCGCAGTCGGCGCACGCGATCGGCTATCCGGTGATCGCGATCCGCTACGCCGCCGTGCTGTTCGGCGGCGCGTGCGCCGGCCTCGCGGGTGCGTACCTGTCGGTCGCGTACACGCCGCTGTGGGTCGAGGGCATGGTCGCGGGGCGCGGATGGATCGCGCTCGCGCTCGTCGTCTTCGCAACCTGGAAGCCGTGGCGCGTGCTCGCCGGCGCCTACCTGTTCGGCGGCGTCACGCTCGCGCAGTTCCAGGCGCAGGCGCTGGGCTCGACGATCCCGTCCCAGTACCTGGCGATGCTGCCCTACCTCGCGACGGTCGTCGTGCTCGCGGTCATTTCGCGCGACGCAGTCACGATCAGGCTCAACGCGCCGGCCTCGCTCGGCAAGCCGTTCCATCCTGGTGCATGAGTCCGCCCGTGCCCCAGGACCCGACTCGCGTTCGCCGGCGTAGAATCCGCCTCCGGCTCACCCCGCCTCACCGGGCGGCCCCGACCCCGACCCCGCACAACAGGAGATCCCTGCAATGCCCTCGATGAACCGCAGGACCGCGCTCGCGGCGATCGCCGCCGGCGCGCTCGCGACCGCCGCCGCCCTCCCCGCCGCCGCGCAGCCCAAGGCCGGCGAGCCGCTCAAGATCGGCTTCGTCTACGTGAGCCCGATCGGCGATGCCGGATGGACGTTCCAGCACGACACCGGCCGCAAGGAAATGGAGAAGGCGCTCGGCGCCAAGGTCACGACCAAGTACATCGAGAGCGTGCCCGAAGGCGCGGACGCCGAGCGCGTGATCCGCGAGCTCGCGCAGAGCGGCCACCAGCTCGTCTTCACGACCTCGTTCGGCTACATGAACCCGACGATCAAGGTCGCGGGCACGTTCCCGAAGACTCACTTCGAGCACGCGACCGGCTACAAGTCCGCGGCCAACGTCGGCATCTACAACGCGCGCTTCTACGAGGGCCGCTACCTCGCCGGCATCGTCGCGGGCAAGATGACCAAGACCAACGTCGCAGGCTACGTCGCCGCGTTCCCGATTCCCGAGGTCGTGATGGGGATCAACGCGTTCGCGCGCGGCATGCGCAGCGTGAACCCGAAGGCCGAGGTCAAGGTCGTGTGGGTGAACTCGTGGTTCGACCCGGGCAAGGAGCGCCAGGCCGCCGACACGCTGATCTCGCAGGGCGCCGACGTCGTCACGCACCACACCGACTCGACCGCCGCCGTGCAGGCCGCCGAGGCGAAGAAGGTCTACGCGGTCGGCTACCACAGCGACATGTCGAAGTACGGCCCGAACGCGCAGCTCACCGCCGTGACGCACCAGTGGGGCGACTACTACACGAAGACCGCGCAGTCCGCGCTCGACGGCAAGTGGAAGCCCGGCAACGTTTGGGGCGGCATCAAGGAAGGCATGATCAAGCTCGCGCCGATGAACAAGGCGGTGCCGAAGGACGTGCAGGACCAGGTAACGAAGGTGGAGGCCGACATCAAGGCCGGCAAGTTCCACCCGTTCACGGGGCCCGTGAAGGACAACGAGGGCAAGGAGCGCATCGCGGCCGGCAAGACGATCGACGACGCGACGCTCAACAAGATGGACTACTACGTCGAGGGCGTGCAGGGGAAGCTGCCTTCGTCGAAGTGACCCGAGGCGGGCGGGACGCGCGGCAGACGCGCGCACCCGCCCGTTCCGCAAGCCGAGCCATCGCATCGATCTCCAGGGAGGCGCCATGAACTGGTTCATGACGGTGTTGAGGAAGTACGCGGTGTTCGAGGGGCGCGCGCGCCGCCGAGAGTACTGGTTCTTCGTGCTGTTCTACATCCTGATCTCGGTCGTGCTGGCGGTCGTCGACCGGATGCTCGGCCTCTACAACGAGGCCTACGGGATGGGCGTGCTGGGCGCAGTCTTCTGCCTGGGGGTGCTGATCCCGTCGATCGCCGTCGGCGCGCGGCGGCTGCACGACACCGGCCGCAGCGGCTGGTGGCTGCTCATCGGCTTCATCCCGCTGATCGGCGCGATCGTGCTGATCGTGTTCTTCGTGCTCGACAGCCAGCCGGGCACCAACGCCTACGGCCCCAATCCGAAGGAAGCCCCCGCGCCGGCCTGACGGTGGAGAGGCGCGCGCTGCGCGCGCATCGCGTGCAGCCGTCGGGGCCCCGGGTCGTCTTCCGGGGCCTCGTCGTTTCATGGCACGGGCCGCGGGCACCCGACGTCCCGGAAGGAGCGAAGCATGTGCCGCAGCATCAGGACGCTGTTCAATTTCGAGCCGCCGGCGACCGACGACGAGATCCGCGCGGCGTCGCTCCAGTTCGTCCGCAAGCTCTCCGGCATGAACGCGCC